>NZ_OZ244149.1:610909-916363 GCF_965216145.1 Candidatus Palauibacter sp. | reverse complement strand
TCATCGAGGGCAGTCCGGCGACGCTCGTCACGGTCGGGGAACTGACGGCGCCGCCGGCCGTGCTCGCCCTGCTCGGCTTCAGCGCGATCGCGGCGCTTTCGGCGCGGCGGGTTCCGGGCGCAGCGATCATCGGGATGCTCGGCGTGACGGTGGTCGGCCTCATTCTGGGCGTCTCGGAATGGCACGGCGTGGCGTCGCTGCCGCCGGATCCCAGGCCCACGCTGTTCGCGCTCGACATCGCCGGGGCGTTTCAGGCGGGGATGATCGCGGTCATCCTCACCTTCCTCATCGTCGATCTCTTCGATACGGCCGGCACGCTGATCGGCGTCGCGCAGCAGGCCGACCTCCTCGACGAGGACGGGCGGTTGCCGCGCATCCAGCGGGCGCTGCTGGCCGACTCGACCGGGACGGTGGCGGGCACACTGCTCGGGACCTCGTCGGTGACCAGCTACATCGAGAGCGCCGCCGGCGTCGGGGCGGGCGGCCGCACCGGTCTGACCTCCGTCGTCGTGGCCGGCCTGTTTCTCCTCTGTCTCTTCCTCGCGCCGCTGGCCGAATCGATCCCTCCCTTCGCGACGGCCGCGGCCATCCTGTATGTCGCCTGCCTCATGGCCCGCGCCCTGAAGGACGTGGAATGGGACGATGTCACGGAGTCCGCCGCGGCGGTGGTGACCGCGATCGCCATCCCGCTCACCTACTCGATCGCCGACGGGATCGGGCTCGGCTTCATCACCTACGTGGCGATCAAGGTGCTGGCGGGCCGCTGGCGCGACTGCTCGCCGATGCTGCTCGTGGTGGCGCTCGTGTTCGCCGCGAAGTTCATCTGGCTGTAACCTCCCGACCCGTGAGCCCCGTGACCCTCCTGGATCGAGAGGCTGAATGAAGCTGACCAGACGGCTGGCCGCAGTCGGGTTCCTCCTCGCCGCGCCGGGGGCCGCGGCCGGACAGACGGAGTTCCACCTCCAGATGGGCAGCCTGGTGAACCCCTTCGCGGAAACCAGCGACGGGACGGTCGTCGTCACCTTCCAGTCCGCCGCGCAGTGGGCGTGGGGCGATCACTTCCTCTTCTTCGACTACGCCGCGGACGGGGGGAACGACGGGTTCAACGAGAAGGACCTGTACGGGGAGTGGTATCCTACGCTCAGCCTCGGCAAGATCACCGGGAGCCGGGTGGGGTTCGGGCCGATCCGCGACTTCGCCCTGCTGGGCGGCGTGAACTACGGCGCGCAGGCGAAGGTTCTCAAATACACGCCGGGCGTCCGGGTGTCGTGGGACATCCCGGGGTTCATCTTCCTCAACACGGAATTCGCCCGCATGATCGACGCGAGCAGCGGGCTCGACGGCGGTGGCGCCCCGAGCACGAGTGACGGGTTCATGTTCGACGTGAACTGGCTCGCCACGTGGGAGATGCTGGGGCAGACGTTCACCTTCACGGGCCACGCGGAGTACATCAGCGGGGTGACGACCGAACTCGGCAACGACGACCTGGGCTGGATCCTCGCGCAGCCGCAGCTGACGGTGGACGTGGGCCGGGCGCTGGGCGGCGGCGGCGGCCGCCTCATGACCGGGATCGAATACCAGTACTGGCGCAACAAGCTGGGGACCAACGTGACAGAAAGTGCGGTCCAGTGGCTGGTTGTGTGGCGACTCTGAGTTCCGGCCCCGTCTTCTCGGTGAGGACCCGGCGGCTCGGGCGCAGCCTGCTCGCGGCTTCGCTGCTCGCTGCCGTGGCGGTTGTCAGCGGAGATCCCGTCCGGCTTTCGGCGCAGACGCCGGAGCAGCGGTACGGTGACTGGGCCCGGCCCGGGTTCCGTCCGCAGGAGTACGAGTTTCGCCGCAACCGGATCATCGACGGCCTGCGCGCCACGGGGGGCGGCCTCCTCCTCGTCCCCTCCTCGGATGGCCTCACGCACGGGGAGACGTTCCGGCAACTCGAGGACTTCTGGTATCTGACCGGTCTGGAGGTCGTCCAGTCGATGCTGGTGCTGGACGCGGAGCGTGGTCTCGCGACCCTCTTCATGCCGCAGCGGGATCCGCGCTTCGAGAACCCGGGGCGGCGAAACGACTTTCCGGGCCGTCCGCTGCTGGACGACTACCAACTCCGCGGCATCGGCGGGGCCGACGACTATCGGGACATCGCCGAACTCGAGGGCTTCCTTCGCGAGCGCCTGGGCTCGAGCCCCCTCCTCCGGGTCAACGCCGGCTCATCGGGTCCCGTGCCGAACCCGGCCGTGCCGCTGATCGGGAGTCTCGACCCCACGGCGTCCCTGATCCGACGCCTCCGGGATGACCATCCCGAAGTCGAGATCGTCAACGCCTTCGACATCATCGCCCGGCTCCGGATGGTGAAGTCGCCTGCCGAGATCATGCGAATGCGGCGCGCGGCCGCCGCGACGATGGCCGGAATCCGGGCCGCCGCCGCGCTCGTTCGGCCGGGGGTCGACGAGCGCACCCTGCAGGGCGAGTTCGAGCGCGCCTGCCGGGAGGTGGGCTCCCAGTCCATCCCCTTCACCCCCATCGTCAAGTCGGGTCCCAACAGCCTGTGGCCGTGGCGGGTGCTCGCGGCCCACTACGACCGCCGCAACCGCGCCCTGCAGGACGGCGATCTCGTCATCCTCGACGTGGGGTGCGAGGTCAACGGTTACGTGAGCGACGTCGGACGCACCTTCCCGGCCAACGGGACGTTCACGGAGATCCAGCGGGAGAAGCTCCTCGTGAGCACGCGGGCGGCGGAGGCCATCATCGCCGCCGTGCGCCCCGGCGTCACCCTGCGCGAACTCACGGAGGTGGCCTACGACGCGATCCCGGACGAGGAGGAGCCGTACATGCAGACCCCCTCCTTCTTCGGCCACCATATCGGGCTTTCTTCGGGAGATCCCGCGCTTCTCGACGAACCGCTCGCGCCCGGCATGGTGTTCACGGTCGAGCCGTGGTACTACAACCACGACCTCGGTGTCTCGGTGTTTGTGGAAGAAGTCATCTTGGTCACGGAGAACGGGGCCGAAGTCCTGACCGCGGCGCTCCCCCGCGACCCGGACGCCCTGGAGGCGCTCGTCCCCTAGGGCTAATCGTCGGCAGCAGGCAATCGCGTACCCTATCCCGGAGGTTCCTCCGTCCCCTCTCTCAGCACGCCGAGATAGGTGTCGTAGGCGAAGATCTTGCCCCGCTGTCGCCCCGTGACCTCGCTAACGAACCCCAACCCCTGGAGCAACTTCAACGCGGCTGCGACCGTCGGACCGGAGAGACCCGTTCGCTCGGCGAGTCCGTTGATGCTGTCGACGGGGCGTTCCACCATCGCCCGATGCACCCGCAGAGCCGAACTTGCTCGTCGTCCCTCCTGGATCCGGGCACGGTTGGCCGCAACCAGGCCAAGTGCGGATCGGGCGGTCGCAACGGCACCCTCCGCCACTTCGTGCACGCCTTCGAGAAAGAAGCGCAGCCACGCCTCCCAGTCGCCCGTGTGTCGCACTTCGTTGAGAAGCTCGTAGTAGGTGTTCCGATGCCGCTTGAAGTAGAGACTGAGATATAGCAGAGGTTCACGCAGGAGCCCCGCATCACACAACATTAGAGTGATCAGGAGGCGACCCAACCGTCCGTTTCCGTCAAGAAAGGGGTGTATCGTCTCGAACTGCACATGGGTGAGCCCCGCCCTGACGAGCGCCGGCAGGTCGTCGTCCGTCGCGTGGATGAACCGCTCGAGCGCGGCCATGCACTCTTCCACACGATTCGGCGGCGGAGGAACGAAAGCCGCGTTGCCGGGACGCGAGCCCCCGATCCAGTTCTGCGATCGCCGGAACTCACCAGGCATCATTGCTGCCCCGCGACCGCTCGCGAGTAGCTTGGTGTGCATCTCTCGCATGAGGCGATTCGAGAGCGGGAAGTCGTCGCGCAGACGCCGAATCCCGTGATACAACGCAGCTACGTAATTTGATGTCTCTACGACATCGTCCCGTAGAACACCGGGTACCCCTCCCGCTTCGTGCAGCATGAGGTCGGAAAGGGAAGACTGCGTGCCTTCGATCTGGGAGGAGAGCACGGCTTCCTTCCGCACGTATCCGTACACGAAGTAGGCGGTATCCGGAAGAAGCTCGGTCACCGCATCGAGTCGCCCCAGCGCGGCGGCCGCCGCCTCGAACGGTTGCCGCAGTCCCTCCCGAAGGTCGATGTCCGGCGAGGGTGGCAGAGCCATGGGGGTGAAGGCCCGCACGGTCTCCCCGCCGGCTACGGTAGTGTCGTAGGTGCCTGTCGCTTCGCGTCTCATTTTCGTGATCCCAACGGGTTCTGGTCTTCCTCGATTTGCGTTGAGTTGCTCCAATAATCTTGAGGCAGCTTCCGTTTAGCAAGATTTTTCGCCGTTCGCTTTCCTTGCGTCTCGACTAACGAAGAAACTTTTGCTTACGCTCTCTCGGCGCGCCGCTAAGAAAAGCGAAGCGGGGTTTCTTTTCCTTGCGTCTCGACTAACGAAGAAACTTTTGCTTACGCCCTCTCGGCGCGCCGCTAAGAAAGTGAAGCGGGGTTTTCTTTTCCTTGCATCTCGGCTAACGAAGAACTCTTGCCTGCCCCCCTCTACGTCGCGCCACCAGCAAGCGCGCAGCAGCCTCGGAGTCGCTGCCGCGCGGTTGCACAAACCCGGGTGCCGGGCGCATGCTAGCGACATGAGAACGGCGAGGGGTTGACCGGCTTTGCCGGCAAGCGGCGTCGTGTCCAGAAGGCGCGATCCGCCGGGGGCGGTCCCGTGCTGGTGGTCGCGGCGCTCGGTGCCGTGGTGGCGGGCTGCGTCGGCGAGGCGTGGCCCGATCCGCCTCCGGTCGAACCCGACATCCTGATGATCGAGTACGAGGAATGGCGCGACGGGCGCCGAAACAGCCTCGCGAACCCCAATGCGGGCGTCATCAGCTGGGACGGGCTCTTCGAACTTGCCGAGGGTGCGAACACGTTCGGCTCCGATCCGTCGACGGCTATCGTCCTCCCCGAAGAGGATGCGCCACCCCTCGCCGGAACCCTGCACCTCGAAGGTGGGACGGTCCGTCTCGTTCCGGAGGCCGGGAGTGGCCTGCGTCTGAGGGACCGTGAGTCCGGTGCGGTCGGCGAGCCCGTCACGGCACCGATCCCGCTGCCGGACGACCGGAGTGAGGGCACTGTCCGGCTGGCGTTGGGCTCACTCGGCATGCGGGTCCACGCGGAGCCGGGGACGGAGCGGTTGTGGCTACGCGTCTGGGACACCGATGCCCCACGCCTCGAGGCCTTCGAGCTTCCCGAGTATTTCCCGATTCGGAACGAGTGGCGAGTGACGGCCCGCTTCGAGCCCTATCTGGAGCCGCGCGCCGTGTCTCTGGCCGACGTGAGGGGCGGGACCCTCGAGAACACCGCCCCCGGCGACTTGGTCTTTCGGGCGAGCGGCGGCGAGCACCGTCTGATGGCCTTCGCGACGGCCTCGAGTCGCTCCTACTTCATCAGCCTTTGGGACTCGACCGCCGTCACCGACACCTATCAGGCGGGCCGCTACATGCGAGCGCCGCTCCCGGACGACGACGGCTGGACGACGATCGACTTCAACCGGGCCTACAACGCGCCGTGCGCCTTCACCCCGTACTCAGTCTGCAGTCTGCCGCCTCCGGAGAACTACCTCCGCTTCCCCGTGACCGCGGGAGAAAAGCGGCCGTAAGGGGGCCTGGGAGGTCGGCCCTCAGGCGGAGGGCAGTTCCTTCCCCATCTCCTCGGCGGCCATGAGGGAGAGGGCGCAGAAGGTCAGCGTCCCATTGGCGCAGCCGCTGGAGACGATGGTCGGCGCGCCCGCCACGAAGAGGTTCTCGTGGTCGTGGGCGCGGCCCCGGCGATCCACCACGCTCGTGGCCGGATCGTCGCCCATCCGGCACCCGCCGCCCGGATGCTCCCACAACTCGGATGGCGCCCCGGTGCTCCTCATGGCGCCCCCGGCCGCGCGGGCCAGTTCCTCGAAGCGTCCCGTGATCGTGTCGTACGTATGGCGCCCGAGTTCGATGCTCTCCTGAGCCGGACGGAAGTCGATCCGGGGCATCGGGTCGCCCAGCGCGTTCGTGGATCCGGGGTTCAGAGTCAGGCGGCTCTCCCGGTCGGGGAGCAGGTCGTAGTAGGCCCGGATGCGCGCGGTGGACTCGGACTCGGTGCGGGCCCTCCAGTCGGCCATGACCTCGTCGCCCCACAGGAGCCGCCCGTCCTCGTCCATGAGCCTCGCGGTGCGGCCGACGGCCGACTCCCACAGCCGAAGGTCGTGGCGCACGTAGCGGTCCAGCGGTCCCGGACTGGCGAAGCGGTGGGACAGGAGGCTGTTGTAGACGAAGATCCCGGGATAGAGCCGCATTGGCAGGTTGATGAAGCCGCTGACGTACCAGTGTCCCGTCATGTACCGCCCCACGTTCCCGGTGCGGTTGGCGAGGCCGTCCGGGAAGCGGCTGTTGGCCGAGAGCAGGAGTAGGTGGGGGCTCCAGGCGTGGCCACCGGCGAGCACGAAGGTGCCCGCGCGGAACTCGACGGGCTCATCGGGCGCGTCCCGGTCGACCGCTTCGGCGAAGGCGATCCGGTCCGAATCCGGTTCCAGAGTCAGGCGCCGGACCAGGGTGCGCGTGATCAGGTCGATGCGCCCGTCCGCCAGCAGCCGGTCGAAGGCGAAGTCGGGCGTGTACTTGGCCCCCGTCGGGCAGACGGAGCAGGTGTCACACCGCCGGCAGACGTTGCGCCCCTGATAGGGCTCCGTGTTGCGCGCCCAGGGCTGCGTCCAGAAGGGGATCTCCGTCTTCTCGGTCCACTCCCGCATGCGTGCGAGGTTGTACGACAGCGGCAGCGGAGGCATGGGGTAGGGGTTCGAGCGCGGGTCGTATTCGGGGGGACCCGGCTCGCCCGCCACGCCGATCCGCTCCTCGGCCTCCTGGTAGTACGGCTCCACGTCGTCCCACGAGATGGGCCAGTCGAAGCCCACCCCGTACAGGGACTTGAGGCGGAAGTCCTCCGGGGAATAGCGCGGGGTCGCGCCGCCCCAGTGCATCGCCGATCCGCCCACGACCATGGAACTGTACATGGCGCCGGTGCCGGTCTGGCCGGGGATATGGTCGTTCGGCCAGGGGTTCTCGCCGTACGCCAGCATCCGCGCCCGGGTCCGGGACCGTTCCTGGAGGGACGCCGTCCGCTCTCCCGCCTCGACCACGGTGATGGTTGCCGTGGTCCGCTCTGCGAGCCGTTCCGCCACCATGGCGGCGCTGATCCCGCCGCCGATGATGCAGATGTCGCTCTCGACGACGCGCGTCACGGTGCGCCTCCCTGTGCCGCTCCCAGTGGCTTGGGTTCGTCTTCGGTCCCGTCCAGTGTCCGGCACCGCACCTTCCTGATGGCCCGCCCGTAGCACAGGTCGGTCGCGGTCGGCGAGTCGAAGAAGTGCGCCATGAGGGCCAGCGCGACGTGGTCCGCATTCGCGGGCGCTCCCAGGCCGGGTCCAGCTTGTCCGAGCGGTCGCGCGAGCAGCTTCCGGCGGTCGGGCACGTCGATGTCGGAGAGAGACACCCCGTGGCGACTCCGGCACTCCTTCTCGAGACCCTGCAGCTGCGCCGCCCACCCCGGTCGCGGATCCGGCCCCGAATACCGGATCTCCGGCACCAGGTACGGGTGGCCGAGTTCGGCGACGGGTTCCAGCCCCTCGGACCACCGCTCGAAGGCGCCGACGGCCCGTTCGCGACCGTCGTTGCCCAGTTCGGCGGGAAGAACGGCTTCGGCGACGGCCCGGAGGGTCTCGGCGGGGAGGACGACGGTGCCCCCCTCAACCTCCGCCGCCGCCCCGCGGCCCGCCCCGGGAGCACAGCCGGTCAAGGAAACGGCGGCCACCGTCGCGGCAGACTGCTTCAGGAACGATCTGCGAGATTCCGCCATGGCCGACCGGCCTTCCGGAGCTTGGGCTGCCTGCGTCTTCAACAGAGCGTAGACGTGAAACCCGAACCGTCGCAAGACGCTACTATTGTGCCCGGCACGAACCGGGTCAGTGCGGGGGGACATCGATGATCAGAGGCCGGGATTCAGGTCAGAAACGGTGGCAAAGGGCAAGTTCCCCTTGAGATCCGCCGTCTCGAAACCCTCGGTGCGGACCATCTCCTTCAAGCCGAGCTTCGCGAAGGACCTCCGGCGGCTTCCGAACACGCAGGTGGCCCGGGTCATGAACAAGATCTCGACTCTCGCGGTCCACCCCGAGGCCGACGCGAAGGTTCGAAAGCGGATGAAGGGCGAGTGGGCGGCGTTTCATCGCCTCCGAAGCGGCGACTACCGCGTGATCTATGCCTTCGATGAGACGTCCGTCAGCCTCTATTCCGTGCGCCTCCGTTCCGACGACACGTACGACTCGACGCCTGCCGACGAGAGCTTTTCCCACGGAACCTTTGATCTGGCGGGCCCAACTGCGGCCGACGTCGCGCCGATCCCGCGGTGGATGCAGCCGGCGGAGCCTCGGGAGGAGGTCACGCCGCTTCCCGAGACCGTGACGGAGGCTCTGCTCAAGGCCTTGGACGTACCGCCGCAGTATCACGCTCGCCTGACGGAGGTTGACTCGCAGGAGGCTCTGCTCGGCTGTCCCGGGGTCCCGGACCATCATCTGCTGGCGATTGACGGTCACATGTTCGAGAAGCCGCTCGCTCTGGTCGACGCGGAACCCACCTACGTCGCAACGGGCGGGGTGGACGACCTGCTCCGCTACGCGCAGGGAGAGCTCGTCCCGTTCCTGCTGAAGCTTCATCCGGAACAGGAGAGACACGTCGCGTGGACGCCGGACGCCGCCGGCCCGACCCTTCTGAAGGGTGGACCCGGGACGGGGAAGACGACGGTCGCCCTCTACCGCGCGCGGGAGATGATCCGGGCCTTGAGGGAGCTGGGCCACCCCGAGCCCCGAATCCTGTTCGCGACCTTCACGAAGGCGCTGGGTACGTTCGCCGGGGAGCTGCTGGAATCCCTGCTCGGCGATGACGCGCGTCTCGTGGACGTTCGGACAGTGGACAGCCTGGCATGGCAGGTGCTCACGGCGTCGGGTGCGCTCCTGCGCCGACCCGAGCCGGAGGACAAGCGAGAGATCGGCGGAGCCCCGCCCTGGCCGACGTGTGCCGCTGGATGAAGCGGCCCGGCGGGTCGTGTGGGCGGCGCACGAGGCGTACGAGCGGGCACTCGCCGAGGCGGGGTGCCGAACGTGGCAGCAGGCGCGGGCGAGCGCCGCGTCTCTCGCGGCTTCGGGCGGGTGTCCGGTGCGGCCCTACGACGCCGTGATCGTGGACGAACTGCAGGATCTCGGGGCGTCCGCGATCCGGTTGCTGCTCGAACTCTGCGCGGAGCCGAACCGCCTCTTTGCCGCGGCGGACGAGAACCAGTCGATCCATACGGCGAGCTTCTCGTGGGACGACGTGCTCAGGCACCGGACCGTCGCGGGCGTCGGGGGCCGTGTCGAGACCCTTACTGCCACCCACCGTTCGACGGAACAGATCATCGAAGGCGCCCGCGATTACCTGGCGGCCGAGCTCGCCGAAGACCTCGCTCCCGACCCGCAGCGGTATGTCCACTCGGGCCCGCTGCCGGTTGTCCGGGCAATGGACGATGTTGACGACGAGGCCGACCTCCTGGCCCGGTACTTGAGAGGCGCCACGCGCGACCTCCACTTCACCGTGGGGTCGAGCGCCGTGCTCGTGCCGCACTCGAGCGACGGACGGAGGATCGCCGAGGCGCTCGAGAAGCGTGGCGTCCCGGCCGTCTTCCAGAACTCACGCAACTTCGAGTTCGACGACAACACGGTGCAGGTCCTCCCCCTGCGTGCGGCGAAGGGGCTGGAGTTTCCGGTGGTGGCCGTGGCCGGATTCATCGGGTCCACCTACCCGGATCTCCCGACCGGGGTGGACGACGAGGCGCAGCCCGACCTCCTCATCCGTGAGCGGCGCACGATCTTCGTCGCCGCCACGCGCGCCATGCGAGCCCTGCTCGTGATCACGCCGACGGGGGATGATTCCATGCTCTTCAACGGTTTCGACTCGAAACTCTGGAACACGGGGTGACGTCGCACCTCTCTCTGCCTGGGCTGAAGCGCCGGGACGTCCCGGGAAGCGGGAGACCTCCGGCAAAACTGGCGCATGGCTCGCCCGCGGCGCATCCTTCAGCGCTCCGGGGCGCCTCACGCCCCGCCAGTTTCGAGGGGCCGTAGCTCAGTTGGGAGAGCGCCTGCTTTGCAAGCAGGAGGTCGTCGGTTCGAATCCGATCGGCTCCATTGGACTTTCCGGGTTCGCGAAGTGTCTTGCTTCTATCTTGGTGGAGGCGTGTGGCGGGTTCGCGTTGAAGGTTCGTGCTTCACGAACGTCCAATAGGCGACGTATGGGGTGGATCGTAAGGGGCGCGCTACTGGCCGGGGGTCTCGTGGCCGTCCCCCACTCAGCTCCTGCGCAATCGCCGGACCCACCGCCCAGTCCGAGCGTGGACACGCTGGAGGGGGGACGCGTTCTTGTGCGGAACACGTCCCCCCGGCGTGGGGGTGACGCCGAGGCATGGGAACTACTCGAGACCCTGCGACTGGGCAAATCCGAGGGCTCCGGGCCGGATATCTTCGGCGATCTCCATGACATAGCCGTCGACGCGCGGGGCAACATCTATGTGGTCGATGGCGGGTGGAGGGAGGTCCGCGTCTTTGATCACCAGGGACGATACCTCAGGCGTATGGCTCGCGAGGGGGGCGGACCTGGGGAGAAGCGGTATTCTGGACGTACAAACAGCGTCGTATGGGAGGCGCCCAACCGCTTGTGGGTCAGCGACGGGCTGCAGCGGCTCGCGCTGGATTCGCTCGGAAACGAGTTGGACCGGGTCGTTATGAGATCGGCCATGGTGCCGGGGCGGCCGATCGACCCAAGGGTCAGGGTTGTCGCCGCCGAAGCGGGTCCGGGGCACTCTACCGTGTACCTGGAATTGACCAGCTATACATCCCACGCCGACGTGGATCGCGGGGCACCCATGGAGCAGTATGCGTGGGCGGCTCGGTTACGACTATCCGACGAGTATGAAACCGTGACCGGAGACACGCTGGTCATCGAGACGATGCCGATATCGGAGGGAGAGACAAGAGAGTCGGCAAGAGGCAACGTATCGATTCAAATGACGATGCAGCACCCGCGGGACCCAGGGGTGATTTGGGGAATCGGGCCCGGGGGCGTGCTGTGGTCCGCACACAAGTCGGCGTACCGACTCCACGAGATCACGTTCGCGGGCGACACGATCCGTACCGTCGAACTGGGTTCGCCCCCGCCCGTGCCGGGCGTCGCCGGCAAGCAGGTGGAGTACAAGCCGGTGCTGGCGGCGCTCGACGTATCACCCGAGGGATGGCTGTGGGTGCGGCGAGAACCGGAGGAGCACGCAGGCGAAGACCTCTCAACTTGGGATCTCTTCGACAACTGCGGCCGCTACCGGGGTGCCGTCGCAGTACCTGAGCAAGTACGGGCGGTGCACATCGGTGCGGCGGGCGAAGTCCACGCCGTTGTCCTGGGCACCTTCGACATCAGCTATGTGCGACGGCTACGCTTGGAAAGCCCGGCAGGCGCCTCAGTCACCAGAGGGATCTGTCCATTCTAGTCGAAGACCGTGTCGCTGATGTCTCCGATCGAGTAATCGAGAGCCATGGGTCGACCATTGATACAGCCCAATGTCGCGGCAAGAACGGCAGATCGTGCAGTCCCAGTTGAACTTAGACGGTTTCTTGCCGTGAATCACAGCCCGCGGCCGACGCTTTGCAAGCAGGAGGTCGTCGGTTCGAATCCGATCGGCTCCATCCGCATGCTCAGCGGGCCTCGATGAAGAGGTCGGCGATCTCGAAGATCACGTCCCCGAAGACAAGCGCGCCCCCCTGCGGATAGCCGATATCCGCGATGTTCGCGGCCACGGCGACGGCCACCCCATCATCAGGATAGATCAGGAGCAGGGCGTTGCCGCCGATCGCCCCACCCGCGTGTCCAACCGCGCGCCGCCCGCCGACCATCTCGGGAGGGAAGAGGCGCCAGCCGATCCCGACTCCGATTTCCTCGCCCGAGACCGTCCGCTGGGGCGTCCACAGCAGTTCGAGCGTTTCCGGCCGGAACAGGTCCGGCTCGAGGTGGGCGTGGGCGAAGCGGAGCAGGTCCTCCGTGGTGGAGAGGAAGCCGCCCCCGGCCCACTTGTGGGAGTTGTCGATGTAGCGGGCGTTGATGAGATGGCCATCCGCCGCGCGGTCGTAGGGGCGCGCGCGGTTCACGACCAGGCTGTCGGTGTGGTCTCCACCCGTGTGGAGCATCCCGAGCGGCCGGAAGACTTCCTCGTCGAGGTACCGCAGGAACCCTCGTCCCGAAGCCGCCGCGATCACCGCACTGATGAGATTGAAGCCGTAGCTGGAGTACGAAAAACCGGTTCCGGGCGTGGCCAGCAGCGGGTCGTCCCGGAAGATCTCGAGCGCCTCGAAGACCGTCTCGTAGCGTCGCGTGAGGTAGTACTCCGCCTCGATGTCCACATAGTGCCGGATCCCGCCCATGTGTCCGGCCAGGAGGCGCGTGGTGATCTCACCTTCCGGCTTTCGGGGGAAGGAGGGGACGTAGTCCTGCACGGGCGCGTCCAGGTCGAGTTCGCCCCGCTGGTGAAGGAGTGCGACGCCGGCCGCGGTCAGGATCTTGGAGACGCTCCCGATCCGATAGCGGGTGAGCGGGGTGGCCGGGCTGCGAAGCTCGAGGTCCGCGTAGCCCATCCCCTCGGACCACACGACCCGGCGCTCCACCGAGACGGAGATGGAGAGGCCGGGGATGGACATCGCCCGCCGCAGCGAGTCGAGCTTCCCGCGCGACGCCGCGATGACCTCCGCCCACCGGCCTTGGTCCGTCCGGGCGAGCGGCAACTCCTGGCCCGCGATGTCGGCCGTCACGTGGCTCAGCGCCGCCATGATGCCCAGCGCCAGGCCCGCGCACCGTCCCCTCCACGCGCTCACTCTCATAGGTCGGATGCTCACTCGCCCCACGCATCCGCGCCAGCCCTGCACCGCCCGCTCGGCAGTCCGGGTGACGGAAAGGTGGTCAGCAGGCTCGTACAGTGTCGTCGATCGATGACATTATACGGTTGTCGGTGTTCGAGGATATCGCACATATGTCGGCGAACGGCTACAATACACGGCCTGAACGTTGCGACCCGACACCGTAAGGATGCGCCATGCAGGTGCGCACAACGAACGAACTCGGCCTCAGAGTCCGCAAGGCGCGGCGCTCCCGCGGCTGGACACAACAGGAGCTTGCCCGCGCCGCCGGTGTCGGCCGGCAGTGGGTCGTCGCCCTCGAGGCCGGAAAACCACGCGTCGAACTGGACAAGGTCCTTCAGACCCTCGCCGCCCTGGACATGTCCATCTCGGTCCGTGATGCGGGGGGGATGAGCTCCTCCGACTCGGACATTGGCATCGCCGTGCCCGACACCGACGCCATCGTCGACGCCCACCGGGATCCCCCCCCGTGAGCGAACGCCTCGTCGCGGTGGCGAGCGGGTGCGTCATGGGGTACGTGCTGCGCGGCGCGAGAGGGAAGCTCTCGTTCGCCTATGACGAGGCGTGGCGCTCGGCGGCGCGTGCCTATCCGCTCTCGCTCGCCATGCCTCTCGCAGCCAGGAGGTACGGTCATGACCAGATCGAACCGTGGCTGTGGGGTCTCCTGCCCGACAACGAGAACGTGCTGGCTCGATGGGCGAGAACGTTCCACGTGTCCGCGCGCAGCGCCTTCTCCCTGTTGCGAGAGACGGGTGAGGACTGCCCGGGCGGCGTTCAACTGGCCACGCTGGAACGCCTGCAGCGCCTGGTCGAATCGGGCCCCCGGGAAGTCGAATGGCTGACCGAAGAGGGTGTCGAGGCGCGCCTGCGCGCCCTGAACGAGGACGGGAGTGCATGGCGGCTCCCGAGCGACGTCGGCCGGTTCAGCCTGGCTGGCGCCCAGTCGAAGACCGCCTTGCTCCTGGAAGACGAGCGCTGGGGTGTTCCGCGGGGAAGGACACCCACCACACACATCCTGAAGCCTCCGATTCCCGGCTTCCCGGGACACTGCGAGAACGAACACCTCTGCCTGGCCCTGGCCCGGTCGCTGGAAATCCCGGCGGCCCGTTCAAGGGTGTGCCGCTTCGGCGCAGAAACGGCCGTCGTCGTGGAGAGGTACGACCGCACCCTGGTAGACGGTCATCTGGTCAGAGTACACCAGGAAGACCTCTGTCAGGTCCTGGGTTTGCCGCCAACCATGAAGTACGAGAATGAAGGCGGCCCGGGCTGCGGGCAGATCGCTCAGGCCATACGTAGGCACTCGGGCCGACCGGGCCGGGATGTCCGGACCTTCGTACGGGCGCTCGCGTTGAACTGGATCATCGGGGGGACCGACGCCCACGCGAAGAACTTCTCCCTTCTCATCGGCGCCGCCGGCCGCGCGTCCCTCGCCCCCCTGTACGACGTGGCCAGCCTGCTGCCCTACCCCGGCCACTACGAACCGAAGCTCAAGTTGGCGATGAAGATCGGGGACGAAGCCCGGCTGGGGTACACCCAGGCGAGACACTGGGCGCGCCTTGCGAGGGATGTGGGGCTGGCGGCGTCGGAGGTACTGGAATCCTGCGCATCGCTCGCTGCCGCGATCTCGGGGCGACTTCCGGGAATCGTGCAAGCGGCCCGCAATGACGGGCTGGACCATCCGATCCTGAACCGTCTGGAAGAGGCGATTCTGGCTCGCGCCGAGGTCTGCCGGGCGAAGGTAGGGTAGGACGCTGATCTCGTCCGTCAGACCCGCGCCGTCTCAACGGCAAAGCGTTTCGTGAAGTGGGACTCGTCTCACGACCACCGTCTGGACATCGAGGGCATCCCGTTCAACGAACGCGGCCAGGCCTCCGGGTCCGAACGCGCGCGGTAGTCCCGTCGCTCCCGTGGGGTAGCTGCCAACGTAGCAGCCGTCCGGAGTGAGGACATCGATGGGCCCGCTCGCGCGAGGGCCATCGCCCGAGCGCTGAACCCAGATCGTCCCGTTCCAACTGGTCATCAGGTATCGGATGACGGGAATCTCCTCGAAGAACTCCAGCGCCCGGATCGCCTCGAGCCGCCCTTCTCGCATGCCGGACCCGGCGATGTCCACCCCCGCGATTCCGAAGCCGCCCAAAAACTCATCCAGGGATTCCTGGCGTCGATCTCTCTCCGCCTGCTTCATCCGTTCCGTGACCGGCGCGGGGGAGACGGGTCGGGTCAGGATCCGCGAGATCCCGGTCTCACGGCTCGCAATCTTGATGGCATAGGCGGAGGAATCCGAATACGCGACCATCCCGCCCGGTAGTACTCCTACATGCAGTTCCGGCTCGAAACCACGACGGCTGTATCCTTCGCCGACGGCGGACGCCGTCCGCGGGGGTGCCCAACCCTCCGCAACAGGTTCTCGCGTCACCACCTCGCCCGTGAGGATCAGCCGTTCAATCGGACGCGATGCGGGGGGTCTTCTGATCTCGGGCGAAGCGCCCTCCGAATAGACCGTAAAGACACCGGCGTTCCGCGTGCCCACGACAACGGATTCACCTCCGGGCCCCGGCCACATCCAGGGAACCACGACGTGCCCGGCATCCGCGTCCATCCGCACATGGCGCTCGAATTCCCCGTTCGCGTCAAAGATCAGGTAGGCGCGATGCTCCGCGTCGCCGACGACGACCCGTCCATCGCGCATGACGGCCATCGCCAACGCGGATCTGAACTCACCGGGGCCGTCCCCCTCGCGCCCGAACTCGCGTAGGAGATGTCCGCTTGGATCCACGACGACGATCCGGCTGGCCCGCCGGTCGAACAGGTACAGATTCCCGCTCGCGTCGAAGCCCGGGTTGACGATCTCGGAGAACATCTCCCATTCCTCTCCGTCCGCGGCCCCGACCCGGTACACTTCCTCGAAGTCGGCTTTGAGCCGGCGATCCTCTCCCGGGAGTTCGACGATCTCCTGCGCGCCCGCGCCCGCCACGCGTGCCAGGAATGTGGCCAGCGCCGTGATCGCTGCTCCAGTGGAGCGTCCTGTTCTCACCCCTACATTCCTTGCTTGGGACGGGTGAGTCAGTTAGCGGCACGCGGGAGACGCTTCACGACCACTGTCTGGACATCGAACCCGTCCCGTTCGATGAACGCGGCCAGTCCTCCGGGTCCGAAGGCATCCGGGATTCGCGTCGCCCCGGTCCGAAAGCTCCCCAGATAGCTGCCGTCGGCCGTGAGGATGTCGATGGGGCCGTCTTCGTGAGGCTCCTCGCCGCGGCGCTGGACCCAGATCCGGCCTCTCCAGCTGGTGGTGAGCGCATGCACCACCGGAACCTCCTCGAAGAACTCCATGGTCTCGGCCCATTCGACCCAATAGTTGCCGGCGCCACCCCCGACTGCGCGCACCCCATCAGGGGTCCGGGTGATGGATCCTCCTCCCGCCTCGGCGATTCTCCGGTCCCTTTCCGCTCTTTCCATGCGTTCAGTAACAGCTTCGGGGAAGAACGGTCGCGTGAGAATGTGGGAGACTCCGTCTTCAGCGGTCGCGATCTTGATTGCGTAAGCAGAGGAATCCGAGAATGCGACCCTCCCGTCGGGAAGCGGACCCACCCAGAGGCCCGGTTCGAAGGCTCGACGCTCGTCCGCCTCTCCGCGTGGTGGTCGCCACCCCTCCGCGATCGTCTCCCGAAGCACGTCGTCCCCGGTGAGAATCAGCCGCGCGATCGGACGCGTGAGCGGACGGGGGGTCCCCTCCGGAACTCCCCCAAGATACGACGCGCCGGCGAGCTGTGTGCCCACGACGACGGACTCGCCTCCGCTCTCGGGCCACATCCACGGGAAAGATATGTGGGCTGGATTGCCATCCGGGCGAACCTGGCGTTCGAATTCTCCGTCCGCGTCAAATACTAGATAGGCGCGCCGCCTGAAATCACCGACAACGATCCGACCGTCGCGCATGACGGCCATCGACAGCGCGCCCCCGAACTCGCCCGGTCCTTCGCCAAGGCGGCCGACCTCCCGGAGGAGCTCCCCAGCCGGCGTCACAACGATGACGCGACCGGCCAGGGGATCGAGAACGTAGAGATTCCCGGCTCCGTCGAACGCTACGTTGCGGACCCTCCCGAACTCCTGCCACGCCACGCCAACAGCGGCCCCGACCTCGTACACCTCCTGGAAGTCGGCCTCGAGCCAGCGATCCTCGCCCGGGAGTTCGATGACTTCCTGCGCGCCCGCCCGGTCCGTCGCCGATAGCGATCCGGTCGCAGCGACGCAGACGCCAAGCACCCCCGATCTGAATCGATCTCTCACAATCCTCACCGCCTCCGCAGACATCAGTTGACCGTACGCGGGAGTCGCTTCACGACTACGGTCTGCACATCGAGTTCGTCCCGTTCGATGAAGGCCGCCAGCCCTTCGGGTCCGAACGCGTCGGGAAGCTGCGTTGCTCCGGTGCGGTAGCTGCCGAGGTAGCGGCCATCCGCGGCAAGGATGTCGATGGGGCCGTCGCTGACGGGCTCGTCGCCGCGGCGCAGGACCCAGATCCGACCGCGCCAACTCGTGCGCAGGTCTCGCACGACGGGAACCTCTTCGGCGAACTCCAGCGTCTCGATTTGCTCGCGCGCCCGGGCACCGGTCCCGGATACCGTCATTCTGTCCCCGGACCGGGAGACCGAACTTTCCGGACGATCTTCCCGATCCCTCAACCTGCGGTCCTTCTCCGCCCTCATCACGCGTTCCGTAACGGGCTCGGGTGAGAAGGGCCGGGCAAGTATCGAACTGATCCGGCCATCCCGTTCCGCGAGCTTGATCGCGTACGCAGAAGAGTCTGAGAAGGCGATGCGTCCCTCAGGTAACACGCCCGCGTAGACCTCTGGTTCGAATCCTCTGCGGTCACCTCGGGCGATCACCTGTTGCGGCCCTCCGCCGAAGGTACGTGCGGCCGGCTTGGTCCAGGCGGGACCCCAGACCTCGGCCGCGGTCTCCACTGCTGCCTCGTCACCCGTGAGGAATATTCGCTCGATCGTGCGTGTGTCGGGGAAGACCCATATGGAATCGCGCAGCACGGACTGAAAGACAGCGCCTAGCATCTTTGCACCCCTGACCACGGATTCGCCACCGGCCTCCAGGTACATCTCTCGGACCTGTGCAAAACCGCCCATGCGCACCATCCGCTCGAGATTCCCGCCGGGGTCGAAGAGGTGGTAGGCGCGATGTCCCATGTCCGCGACGACGACCCTGCCGTCGTGCATGACGACCATATCCATGGCCGACTGGAATTCGCCCGGTCCCTCCCCTCTGCGACCAAACTCGCGCACGAAATCTCCATCGGGTCCGACAACAACGACCCGCGCCGCCAGGCGATCGAACAGGTAGAGGTTCCCGGCATCGTCGAACCCCACCCGGCCGATCGTGCCGAACTCCTCCCACGCTTCTCCAAGCGCGGAGCCGACGCGGTAGACCTCCTCGAAATCGGCCTCCAGCCAGCGGTCTTCTCCCGGGAGTTCGATCATCTGCTGGGCTCCCGCGATTCCGGGCGCCGCCGAGATCGCCATCGTCGCCAGGAGCGCCGGGGCGATTCCGGCCGCTCCTGAACAGCTACGTCGCGTCGCAGGATTCAAACCGGCGGGCATCGGGCACCATCCTTTCCGGCCGCCTCGGCGTACGCCTTCACGGCATCGAGATCCGCTGCAATCGCCTTGGCCACGACTCCCTTCATGAGCGGCGTGACGAGTTTGGCGCCAAGCCTGTATGGCCTCGCCTCCATCACCATGACCAGCCGCGTCCCTCGGCCATCCGGGCCCGGCTCGACGGTGAATATCGTGTCCCAGATCGTGCCGCCCTGGTCGGACACGACGCGAACACGCTCGTCCTGCACGTATTCGGTCACCTCCAGCTCCGAGGTCGCCCTTCTGCTCCCCATGAGCCGCGTCTCCCGGAAGCGGGCGCCCACGCCCCTCCTTGCCTCCGACAGGAACTCCACATGCTCGATGTGAGGCACTGCCTCGGAAAAGTTGGAGACATCGGCGACGGTCGAGAAAACGACACCAACTGGAGCGTCGATGGTACGGCTGAGTTCGGTGCGCGTCATGGTGGGCGGCCGTCTGGTCGATGGCAGGTCCCTCTGCTTGCTTCCTTCGGACCGACACCATAGCTATCGGCCCCGCTCATCATACCCGTATCCTCAGCCGACAAGCCACCTTGCGATGACCGCAGCCTACTACACGCCCCACACCTTCAGCTTCCTGAGCGATCTGGCCGCCAACAACAACCGCGAGTGGTTTCTCGCCAACAAGTCACGATACGAGGCGGACGTCAAAGAGCCGGCGCTCCGTTTCATCTCCGATTTCGCCACGCCCCTCGAGGGAATCAGCCCCCACTTTCGCGCCGACCCGAGGGCGAATGGCGGCTCGCTCTTCCGGATCTACCGCGACACCCGCTTCTCCAGGAACAAGACCCCATACAAGACCTCCACCGGCATCCAGTTCAGGCACGAGGCGGGCAGGGACGCCCATGCTCCCGGCTTCTACCTGCACATCCAGCCTGGGCATTGCTTCATGGGTTGCGGCTCCTGGCGCCCCGGCGGTCAGGCGCTCCGGCAGATCCGCGAGTCCATCGACGAGGATCCGCAAGCCTGGAAGCGGGCGTCGCGAGGCGCGCGTTGTCGCAGGACCTTCGAGCTCTCGGGCGACTCGCTCATCCGGGCCCCGCAGGGCTTCAGGGTGGACCATCCGCTGATTGAGGACCTGCGGCGCAAGGACTTCATCGCGGTGGTGCAACTGAGCGAAGACGACCTGATGTCGGACGACTTCCTGGACAGGTTTACCGCCCTGTGCCGCACGGCCGCGCCGTTCCAGCGATGGCTCTGCCGAGCGACCGGCGTGTCGTACTGAGGGCCTTGGCCAGGCTGCCCGACCGGAATCACCACCCTCATGGGATCGTGGGGTTCGGGTACGGGGGGACTCGCAGGAGCCCCGGGATACCGAATGCGCGGGACACGCCGACCACGATCTCGATGTTGGCGTTCCCCTCGTCCCATTCGTCGAGCCTTGTGGCGAGGCCGAGGTCGAGGACACTCCAGTTGCTGACCTGGAGGCGGGTACCGATCTCGGCCCAGACCCGTGCTCGACCCGCGGAAACCGGAGCCTCCACGTAGAGGTCGGCCAGGATCGCGCGGCTGAACAATCCCAGGGGGTAGTCCGCGCCAATGCCGAAGCGCCAGTAGTCGCCGCCATCGGCCGCGCCGGCGATGCGGTAGCCGCCGTTTGCGTGCAGGCGGAGTCGGCCCAGAGAGCGCGTGGCGATCCCCGTTGCGCCGAACTGCGAGGCGTCGTGACCGATGCCGCCTGCGCCCGGCGTACTCGCGTCGAGCCGCAGGCCCAGCGCGGGGAGCGAGACGGTTTCCCGGGCCACGCCATAGAGCAGGTGAACGGAAGCGGCTTCAATCCCGCCGCCCGTGCCGTCCCCATCCGGGCGCTCGATGCCTCCTTCGATCTCGACGCCCACCTGTCCGTTGCGGAACAGCCCGGTCTTGAACTCGAGCAGGCCGAGCAGGCCGCGGTCGCCTTCGCCGAGGGAGCCGCGCACACCGCTCTGAAACTCCCACTCGCGGAACTTGATCGGATGCGCATCCTCGACATGGATCGGCCGGTCGAGTTCGGCGGCGCGAAAGTCCTCCTGAGCGGCAACTGTCCCAGGGAGGGCGGCGGCTCCCGGTCCCAGCGCGATGCCCAGCGCGACGACCCGCGCGGCGGCCCTCACCGGTCACCTCCGTTCCGGGCGCCCACTGGCAGGTCGCGTCTCGGTGCGGGGAGGGGTCGCATGAACTCGCCCATCGGCGCCATCCGGGCTTCGGGGTGCCCCTGCGGCAGCCACTCGCCCGTCGGCAGTTCCGTCGGCACCCGCATCGCGTGGGGGCTCATGCGGTGGTCCCCGCCCATCGGCATCCCGGGCGCTTCCACTGTGTCCTGGCCCGCGTAGGTCATCTGCCCGCGCAGGCGCTCGATCTCCGCCGCCTTCTCCGGCCGGGAATACGAGGGATCGGCCATGATGTCGTTCACGACATCGTGCATCATGTGGAGGTTGTCGAAGATGTGCGCGGCGGCCGGGAACATGCGCGAGAACTGCGGCGCGACCTCTCCCGTCAGCGGCATGACGTGTGGAAGTTCGGCGAGCACGGAATCGGTGAAGACATCAATGACCCGATCGAGTTCCATGCCGCGCCGCTCGGCGTCCGGCTCCATCAGCGCCTCGTACACGGCCGCGTGGTGCCAGTGGTAGGCCCACAGGATCCCGTTGATGTCCGGATACGCCGCGTAGAAGTTGCCGGCCCACTCCCCGCCGCCCTCCATGAAGCGGTGTCCGTAGCCGCGAGTGGAAAACGCGGCCTCCGGCTCCGACAGGTAGTAGGCGATGGCTCGTTCTCCCGCGGCCCGTTTGTCGGCGATCCGGTCGTCCGTGAGGATGTCGTACAGCTGCGAGTGCAACATGTGCGTCCAGTCCATCGACTGGGCCGTCTCGAACGCGAGGCGCGTCCAACCCGGCGCGATGATCTGCGCGGGCGGCTCGAACCTGGGCGGATCCGCGATGTACGCCCGGACCTGTGTCTCGAACTCGGACATTTGCCTCGGCGTGTCCTCCCCCGGGCTCATCAGGATCTCGTACGCGGCGAAGTGCGTGAAATGGGCGGCGTAGAACGATCTCGCCGCCTCTTCGTGCGTGTCGTAGAACGCGAAGTTGTAAGGTGCGGCGAGGCGGTAGACGCCGTTGCGTTGCGTCGACCCGCAGCCGGCTGCGAAGGCCGCGGCGAACGCGGCGAGCCCGAGAATCCCTGCTGGATGCCGGGCGAAACGTACGGATGGCATGCGATGCCCCTTGTCTGAACGGTGACATCCGGCCGCGGCACGTCATCGTGACGCGGTCGGAGTGCCTGTGTGGCTATGTCCGTTCAGGCGGTTCTTGGAGGGGGTGTGTCCGGAGAGGCGCGCGACAGAATCGGGGCCGCGCTGCCCTGAAGCGTGGGATCCCATGCTTGCGAGAAGGCGCGAAAGCCCGGTCCGGCCTCCGCGAGCGAAGCCTGCAGCACGACGGCGCAGCCCATCAGCGAGTGGCAGTCAGCGGCGTCCGATGCGTCGCCGGGGGCGTCGGCGAACGCAGCGACCATCCCCGCGTGGTGATGGTTGGGGTGCTCATGCGATCCCGCCTGGCATAGCGACGCGCGCGCGTACGGCAGGACGAGCGCAATCAGGAGCAGGGAGTTGGCGATCCGGCGCATGATTGCAGTCTAAGCCGGCCGGCCCACCGAGTCGATTCCCGGGGGCGGGGTTCAGTCTTCGCGCACCGTGCGCGGGAGGCGCTTCACCACCACGGTCTGCACATCGAATTCGTCCCGTTCGATGAACGCGGCCAGGCCCTCCGGGCCGAAGGCGTTCGGGATCCGTGTCGCGCCGGTGCGATAGCTCCCCAGATAGCGGCCGTCCGGCGTGAGGATGTCGATGGGACCGACTTCGTGGGGGTCGTCTCCGCGGCGCTGAACCCAGATCCGGCCGTTCCAACTCGTGCGCAGCCCGCGGACGATGGGGACCTCGTCAAAGAACTCCATCGTCTCGATCTGCTCGACCCAGCGGTTCCTCTCCCTCCCCCCTCCTCCGACCCCGCGCACGCCGTCGGGAGTCCGAATGAGCGACCCCTGTCCGAGAAGTTCCCTCAGGCGGCGGTCCCTCTCCGCCCTTTCCATCCGTTCCGTGACCGGCTCGGGCGAGAAGGGTCGGGTCAGGATCCGCGAGATGCCGGTCTCGCTGCTGGCGATCTTGATGGCGTAGGCGGAGGAATCCGAATACGCGACCCACCCCCCGGGGAGCACGTCCACCTGGAGTTCCGGTTCGAAAGCTCGACGCCTGTTCTCGTCTCCGCGTGGTGGTTCCCACCCCTGCACGATGGTTTCCCGCGCCAGCTCCTCGCCCGTGAACGTCCATCGCTCGATCACACGTGCGGGCGGTCCTATGCTTGATCCACCACCGTAGAAAGCACCGGCCATCCGCGAGCCCACGATAACCGACTCGCCACCGCGCTCGGGAAACATCCACGGGAAGGTGTGGGATCCCTCACCGCCCACGGGGATGCGACGCTCATATGCGCCGTACGCGTCGAAGATCTGATAGGCTCGATGTCCGACATCGGCGATTACGACCCGGCCATCGGCCATGACCGCCATCTCAATCGCGTGCCTGAACTCCCCAGGTCCTTCGCCCAGGCGGCCAAACTCGCGAAGGAGCTCTCCGCCGGGCGCCACGACGACGACCCGCCCGGCGAGGGAATCGAGCACGTAGAGATTCCCGGCCGCGTCGAAAGCCACCTGGCGCAAAGTGCCGAACTCCTGCCACACCTCGCCGTCCGCGGACCCGACCCGGTACACCTCCTCGAACCTCGTTTCGAGCCAGCGATCCTCGCCCGGAAGCTCGATAGTCTCTTGAGCAAGCACCTTCGCCACACTCAGGGTCCCTGCCAGGAGCGGAATTGCCGTAAGGGTGGTCCCGAACCGGTATCGTCTAGCCATTGCACACCTCATCGCGGCCCATGGGTGTCCTCGTCCACCCTACCAAGGTCCCACTACCCGGGCTGGCACGCGAGGTTGCGCCCCGGGTCGTGCTACCCGGGAGAGTCGGCGGCGCTCGCGAATCGGGTCCCGGCACTCTGGAACCTGGGGCGGGTCTACGACGCCGATCGACTCGCAGAAGGGCAGGTAGTCGGCCAACAGATCCTCCCGCTCTCCGTCTGTCAGGCGGAACTTCGGATAACACAGCACGCGGACGAGTTCCGAAACCGTATCCCGGCTCGCCAACGGCAGAATCGCGGCCGAGCGCCAAACGTCCCGCAGCCACCTCACCATTCCCGTGGGAAAGAGCAGGGCCGACAGCAGCACGTTGGTGTCCAGAACCGTTCGAACCGGCGTCATTCCTTCCGGCGCGCCCAGGCGACGGCGTCCGCCACGTCCCCATCCGACAGGCCGAGCTCGGCCAGCTTCGCCCGCACCGCGTCCGCCCGCGTCACCTGCACGGGGGTCAACACGATGCGGCCGTTCTCCTCCGCCACATCGAAGTAGTCGATATCAGGGAAGCCCGAGATCACGGCCTTCGGGAGGGTCAACTGGTTCTTGGAGGTCAGCTTGGCGAGCATGACAGCCTTCTTTCCTGCAAATAAGGATACAAGGATACATTGCCCGAACGAGCTCCACCACTCAAATCGCTGCGGTCTCTTGCTGCCGCCGCTGCTCCGGGACCAGCTTCCTGCAGGCTGCCAGGCTCATCGCAAGGAGGTTCCCGTGTCGAAGCCACGCTCCACCCCCGCCCTCGTTCCCGTCCTCTTCGCCGCTGTGGCCGCGAGTCTCTGCCCCGGAAGCGGGGGTGGGCTGCTCGCGCAGGAGGCCGACCCGGGCGGGCCCCGGGGTGACGCCCAGGAGGCCGGTGCGTGGGATGTCACCGCCGCGTACGGCGCCACGCGCGAGATCGACTTCACAACCCGCGAGGGGACCTGGATGTCGGTCGATGTCGCCCCCGACGGCGGCTGGGTCGTGTTCGATCTCCTCGGTCACGTGTACCGCGTGTCGGCGGAAGGAGGCGAAGCCGTCGCCCTTACGCAGAACAGCGGCGTGGCGATCAACTTCCACCCCCGCATCTCGCCCGATGGCGCTTCGATCGCCTTCGTGTCGGACCGTGGAGGCCAGAACAACCTCTGGGTGATGGACGCCGACGGCGGAAACCCCCGGCCCGTGTTCGAGAACATGGACGTGCGCGTGGTCGAGCCCGCGTGGACGCCGGACAGCCGCTACATCGTCGTCCGACGCTACGAACTGGGCGGAGAGCGGGGGCGCGGGATCTGGATGTACCACCGGGACGGCGGGGAAGGGGTGGAACTGGTAGGGGACGAGGTCGAGAATCCGTCCTGGCCCTCGGTCTCCGCGGACGGTCGCTATCTTTATTTCCACGTCAATACGCCGGGGCAGGGGGTGGCCTTCGCCGACGCCGGATACGATGGGTTCGACGGATTCGACCACGCGGCGGGGCCGCCGCGCGCCGAGCGCGACGCGCTGCAGGGAGCGTACAACCTGCGTCGCATGGATCTGCGGGGCGGCGAGATCATCTCGATCACGCACGGAGAGCCATCGCGCCAGTACCGCCTCTCGAGCGGAGGCGCGTGGGCGCCCGAGGTGTCGCCGGACGGCCGCTGGCTCGCCTTCGCACGCCGCATCCCTGACGGCACGATCGTGTGGAAGGGGCACGAGTACGGCCCGCGCACGGCACTCTGGCTGCGCGACCTCCGCACCGGCGCGGAACGCGTGATCATGGACCCGATCGAACGGGACATGGTCGAGGACACCAACACGCTGCGCGTGCTGCCCGGCTACTCGTGGTCCAGCGACGGCGCCTCCATCGTCCTCGCCCAGGGCGGGAAGATCCGCCGCCTGGACGTCGAGAGCGGGGAAGTGGAGACGATCCCCTTCGAGGCGCGCGTCCACCGGGTGATCTCGGAGCAGGCATACGCGCCGATCGACATCGACGAGGGCGATTTCCGCGCGAAGTTCACACGCTGGCAGGTCGGTTCGCCCGACGGCCGCCGGCTCGCCTTCCAGGCCGTGGGCAAGGTGTGGGTCATGGACGTTCCCGCGGGAACGCCGCGCAGGCTGACGCCGGACTCGTTCACGGACTTCGAGTACTCCCCGGCGTGGTCGCCCGACGGCGAGTGGATCGCGTTCACGAGCGTCGACGAAGCGGGCGCGGGCCATGTGTGGAAGGCCCGGGTCGGGGACGGCGGCGCGGAACCGGTTCAGTTGTCGGAGGAATACGGGGAATACAGCCAGACGGTGTGGAGCACGGACGGCGAGCAGATCATGGTCGTCCGCGGCTCGGGCGTGACCGCCCGCACCCGCACCTACGCGCACGGCCCCTGGTTCGACATCGTCCTCTTCCCGGCCAATGGGGGGGGCGCGGCCGAGGTGACCCGCGTCTCCGGACCCACCCTCTCCACCCGCACACAATTCGTGCGCCCATCGTTCGGGCCGGACGGCAGGATCTTCTATCCCCAATTGGGGATGGAACGCGGCGAGGGCTCCACGCTGGTCTCGGTGCGCCGCGACGGGAGCGACCGGCGGGAACACGCGAGCTTCCCGTTCGCGGATGAGATCGTCATCTCCCCGGGCGGAGACTGGATCGCCTTCAACGAGGGCGACAACGTCTACCTGACCCCGCTCCCCGCGTCCGGGACGGGGGGCGGGACGGTCGAGATCGACAAGAAGAAGGGGACGCTGCCGGTCCGTCGCCTGAGCCGGACGGGCGGGCTCTTCCCGTCGTGGCGGGACGCGCGCACCGTCCAGTTCGGGAGCGGCCCGACGTACATCGCGTACGACGTCGACGCGGAGCGCGCCGACACGGTGGAGATCGACCTGCGCGTGCAGCGGGACTTCGCGGCCGGGACGATCGCGCTCACCGATGCCCGGATAATCACGCTCGAGGATCGCCAGGTGATCGGGTCCGGGACCGTTCTCGTGCGCGACGGTCGCATCGCCTGCGTCGGGGAATGCGACACGACCGGTGCCGACCGCGTCGAGTCGTTGGCGGGGAAGACGATCATCCCCGGCTTCATCGACATGCACTCGCACTTCTTCCGCGAGTACCGCGGCATCATCCCCATGAAGGCGTTCGAGGCGGCGGTGCCGCTCGCCTACGGCGTCACGAGCAACATGGACAACTCGATGTGGTCGCAGGACGTCTTCCCGGCCGCCGAACTCATCGAGGCCGGGATGCTGATCGGGCCCCGCACCTACAGCACCGGCGATCCGCTCTACCTGGGCGACGCCGCGCGCCAGAACGACCTGACCTCGTACTCGGTCACCGAGGAGGAGATCGAACGCCTCCAGTCGTGGGGCGCCGTCTCCATCAAGCAGTACCTGCAGCCGCGACGCGACCAGCGGCAGTGGGTGTCCGACATCGCCCGCCGGCGCGGCCTCATGGTCACGTCACAGGGCAACGATCTGCTCCACAACCTGACCAAGATCATGGACGGTCAGACCGCGTGGGAGCACTCGCTCACCTACGCCCCGATCTACGGGGACGTGGCGAAGTTCTTCGGCCGGGCGGAGGCGGTGTACTCCCCGACCTTCAACACGCGGTCCGGGCCCTGGAGCGACGAATACTGGTTCGGCGAGAGCGACGTGTGGCTCAAGGAGAAGCTGCGTGCCTGGATGCCGTGGCAGCAGCTCGTGGGCCACACGCGGCGGCGGGCGCTGCGCCCGAAGACCGACTACATCTTCCCGATCGTGGCGCAGGGCCTGGCCGACATCATGGCCGAGGGGGGTCGCGGCGCGATCGGGGGGCACGGCCAGCAGCACGGCATTTGCTCGCACTGGGAGGTGTGGATGGCGGCCACCGCCCTCGGGCCCATGGGTGCGCTCGAACTCGCGAGCGTAGAGGGGGCCTACTTCCTCGGGGCGGAGGACGACCTGGGGACGATCTCGGTGGGCAAGCTCGCCGACCTCATGGTCCTGAACTCGAACCCGCTCGACGACATCCGCAACACGGAGGACATCGCCTATGTGATGAAGGACGGCCGGCTCTACGTGGGCGACACGCTGGACGAAGTGTGGCCCCGCCAGCGGCCGTACGGTGCGCGACCGTGGGTGAACCCGGACGCGCTCAGGATCGGCCCGGTGCCGGTCGAGGTCTGGGACTCCCGAGGCTCCGGACGCTAGTCACGGCCGGGCATGAAGAACGCGTCGTTGTCGGTGACGACCGGTCCTCGGCCGATGTAGCGCGTGAGGTCCGGACCGACCATCGAGACATATCCGGCGATCGTCTCCGGCGATCCGAGGTCTCGCACCACGGTCGGGTTGGCGCCCGCGCGCGCGAGGATCGACTGCATCACCACCGCCCCCATCGGTTCCCGCGTCGCGACCACGTACGTGTGCGTCGACCCCGTCGACCACAGCACCATCTCCGGGAAGATGTCCCAGACGGTGCGCAGGATGTCGCGGTAGTCGCTCTCCCGGACGCCATGGATGGGGATCCACTGCATGAACACCCCGTCCTCGGCGAGCCGACTCTCGATCAACTGGTAGAACTCGCTCGTGAACAGCGCCCACGAACTCGCGTTCGCGGGATGCGTCGCGTCCACCGAGATGATGTCGTAGCGGTCCTCCGTCCGGAGGAGGAAGTTCCGCCCGTCCTCCACGTGCACGCGGAGCCTGTCGCTCTCGAGGACGCTGTAGTTCTCCTCCGAGTAGACCGCCGCGGCCTCGATCATCTCCGGCGAGAGGTCGACGGCGTCGATCACTGGGATCGCGTGCGTGTCCATGGTGCCCGTCGCGATCCCGTTCCCGAAGCTCAGCACGAGCGCGTTGCGGGCCCCGGGCCGGATGAGCGGCGGCAGGTGACCCAGCAACCGGAAGGCCGCCATGCTCTGCCGGTCGGTCGGCACTTCGTCGCGGCCGTTGACGAAGGAGATCTTGAGGTTGTCCTCGGGGACCTCGAGTACGGCGACCGTCGTCTCGACGCCCTCCTTGTAGAAGATGAGGCGGTCGGTCGCCTCGTAGTACGAGCCGAGGTAGAAGCCGGTCGGCAGGACGGCCACCCCAAGGATGAGGGCGGCGGCCGCGCCCGCCGGCGCCCAGCGGAGAATGCGCCCCGCGCCGCGATCGAGCAGGATGGCGCCCGCCCCGATCGCGAGGTTCAGCGCCGCCAGCGCCACCGTCGTGTTGCGGAGGCCGAGGACGGGCACGAGCACGAACCCCGTCCCGATCGAGCCCACGATCGCGCCCAACGTATTCAGCGCGTTCACGCGTCCGATGCGCAGGCCCACGGATTCCGGGCGTTCCCGCGTGTAGAGACTTCCCACGATGGGGAACATCGCCCCCAGCAGGAGGGTGGGCGGAAAGACGGTGACGAAGGCGATGAGAAACTCGTACGGGACAGTGTAGCCGCCGAGCCGCTCCTGGAAGTGGAAGGACGGGAGGCGCGCGAACACATACAGGATGAGGATGGCCAGCAGCCCGACCGCCAGCTGGAGGGCTCCGAAGTCTCGCAGCGCCGCCCGTCGCCGCCGCAGGATCCAGCTGCCCCCCGCGCTTCCGAGCGCCAGCCCGGCCAGAAAGACAGTCAGCATGAGGGCAAACGAATAGGCCGCGTGCGACGTGTGGATGTAGAGGATTCGGGCCCACACGACTTCGTAGCCGAGGGCGATGAAGCCGGACACGCCGTAGGCCACCCCGATGTACCTGAGCGCCCGCGCCGAAATCGGCAGCCCCCGGGCCGCGGGCATCGCGTCCGGGTCTCCGTCTCCGGCGCCAGCCCCGCCCGGTGCCGGCTCGGCGGCCGCCGTCCTCGCTCGCGTGAGCCGGGGGAGGGCGAGGGCGCCCGCGGCGACGAGAAGGTTGATCGCCACCCCGAGGAAGATCGTCTCCAGAGCCCCGAGGTAGCGGAGGAACACGAGCCCCGTGAGGACGCACCCTACGGCGGCGCCCGCCGTGTTGACGAGGTAGAGCCACCCCACGTCGCTCCCGATCCGGCCTCCGTGCGTCGCGTAGACGCGGCTCATGACCGGGAGCGTGGCCCCGATCAGGAACGTCGCCGGCGTGAGCACGGCCAGCGAGAAGACGAGCCGGGTCAGCGTGAGCCAGAACCCGCCGGCCGGGAGGGCGTTGCTGAGCCCGGGATACACCCCGTGCAGCGCGCCGAGCAGGAACGGCGACAGCGCGGCCAGGACGGCGATCCCCACTTCCAGCAGCGCATAGGTGCGCAGCGGCCGAGCGTGGGCGTCGATCCGCCGGCCCATGACGTAGCTGCCCAGTGCGAGGCCGATCATGTACGCGCCGATGACCGCGCTGTACGCGTAGACACTGACCCCGAAAGTGAAGATGGACTGCCGCACCCACGCGATCTGGTAGATCAGCCCGCTGATTCCCGACAGGAAGAAGAGGACAAGCAGAGACGCCCGCCGCACGGAGCTACCCAGCTCCGTGCCCCGATAGCGGTTCGGTCATCAGCTTGCAATCCGAACCCATCACGTACCCGATGGCATCTATGACGTCAGCCATCCGGGGCTGGCTGAGCATACCCACATACGAAGCCGGTTGGGCCATGTCGGAGCGGCGAATTACCGAAAGACCTTCCGCCTGCGCCACGCACGACTTGCGAAGTCCAAACGAGCCCTGCTGGAAAAAAACGCAGTTTCTCAACACCTGCCTCTCCGAGAGCTTCTTGGACGTTAGGGACACGGCCAGGCAGTAACGGCCTCTATTGAACTGTTCTTGAGATACGATTATGAACGGACGCCGCTTGCACGATGCGTCCAGGACATCATGTATTTCGCCAGGCAGAATCTTGTTCAAAACGGGTTTTCTGCACACCATTCGGCACGAGCCGCCGCCGCCAAATCAGCCCACGACTCCTCCTCATCGTAGGCGTCCACACGACTGTCCTGATCGGGATCCGTGATTCCCGATCGGTTCGAAGTGCACAACCACTTCCCATGGCTCGGTAGCCAGTGTCCAGTTGCTTCGCTTGCGGATGAACTGTTGCTCGCGGGCGGCAAGCTGTCGACTGGGGCCGCACGCATGTACTTCGTCGCATAGCTCACAATCCCACCCTTGCTTAGATCTTGTCGAGGTGAGGAAGGACAACCGATTCTGTGTAATCGATGGTGTTGCTCAGGTACTCGCTGGGGGGAGACCGAAAGCTACGAATCCGGCTGGGATCGATGCTTACTGCCCCCTCGGAAGAGAGCGTGACCTGAGGCCACTGTGACATCACTTCGACGTACAGCGAGCGCGGATCTTCGCGAAGAACTTCTACCGATACGTCCCGCTTCGGATTCGAGAGTTCATCGCCCTGAGCAAACTGCGCGGCGGCGGTTTCGTATTTCAGAGATACGAAGGACAGCCGGTCGTGGTGGAAACGCGGATCGCTCCTGGAAAGACGAAGCACATCTCTGCTCAGAAACGACACTGCCGAACCGTCCGGCGCATGTGCCTGCCCACGAATCCGAGCCTCTGCCAAGACTCGCTGCCGAGACTCGCCCAAGGCAGTGAACGCAGCCCCACATGCCCAATCGAAATCCTCGAAGACGACGTCGTTTGACGTCGGCCAGCTACATCCGAGGAACAGGCGCGCCGGATCGTCCTGGGCTTTTCGGTCGATCGTGATCGTTAGACTCTTGCGTTCATCCTCACGCGTCAAGCTTATCGAGAACAATCTCTCACCGCTCCGCTGCCGCTCACCGGGTTGGTATTGGAATGCGATGTCGTCCACACCAAGGGCCTCGCACACGGCCGAGTGAATGCTCATCCCGATCTGCCGCGTGAGGTTCCTGGGCGGTCCAATCAGAAAGGCGAAGCTCAGGCCTCGAGTTTGGTACGAGTTCTTCAGCATGCAAGGCGACTAGTCAGGATGAGACCCAATGGCCGACGACGGTTTCGTCCCGCCACACGAGGCGCCGAAGTTAGTCTCGTCCGGCAGGTTCGTCCAACGCGGAGATGCCCGGAAGCGCGTTGCAACCCGGCGTGGAGATGGTGATCGAAGTCGACCTTGACGCACCGGTGTGCGAACGCACCGGCCGGTGTTACGATGGGCTGCCGACCAAGCTCACCAGCTGATCGACTTCGACGTGTGGACGTGATTGGGCATCCTGTAGCTCAACCCTTCGTCGTCGTACACCGAGATCTGGAGAAGCTGGGTGAAGTTGTGTGCCCGTACCCGCCGGATACCTGCCAGCGTTCGCAGGAAGCGCTGCTTCGACCGATATTGGAGCAGTGTTCCTCTTTCCCAGAAGGACCGCTTCGGGAACTCGAATGCGGTAGCGAGTCTCTCCCCTAGGAGCGCCCGCGAAAGGCGGTATGCCAAAGTCACCAGCTGTTGCCGCTCCTTCGGATCCTGAACATCCACAACGTCCGGAATCGCCTTGATCAGCATGTTCGCCACGGTGATCGAATCGATGTCCGCCTCCGGTTCGCACTTATAGCTGATATCGTAGATCTTCTTTGCATCCTCGGCGGAGGTATAGAGGATGGTTTCCGGGATGCCCATGACGTACCCGGCGTAGCGCCAGACCTGGAGAACGCTCCGTTGTTCTTCTTCGTCGAACTGCGCGCCCAGCAGCAGCGAGTATTCAACCAGGCGCTGAGAAAAGACGGAAATCGCGAAGCCAAGGTGCGCCGTGCTTACCGGCGTACCCCAGGCGTCGTGGTCCCATTCCTCGGACTTGTTGAGCAAACTCCTTATCCGGGTATGCACGAAACGAATGCGCGCGGAGGTCCACATTCCCATGGAAGGCACGGATGCCGGGACGGAGGGCCTCGTAGTCGAGCCAGGGCGGCTCCTCGAGGTTCTTGAAGAAATTGCGCAGGGGCTCCGGCGCGGTTTTGAGAACGTCATCGCGCCCCTCGATGCCGGCGCCGATGAAGCGGTGCAGTTCGCCGGGCGGCATCGAGGAGAGTTCCTCCATGATCGGATCCAGTTCAGGATCGCCGATGCACGTGTGCTTGATGTAGTTGTCGACAGCCTCGGGATCGGTCGGCCGAGCCGTCCTGTAACCCTCCGCGTACGCCGTCGGAACGTTCACTGGATTCGTGCCTCCTGGAAACTCTCCTTCGGGCCCATCCGACCCTCCGGGTGACACAACACTCCAACATAGCACCCGCCCGCCCACCCGTGCCAACGCCGGGCGGATCCGGCGCGTGTCGGCTGGCCGGGTTGGCTCCGCGACGACAGTTTGCCGGGTCCCGTCCACACGCGATCGAGGAGCGTCCGATGCGAACCAGGCTGACTACCCTGCTTACCGTCTCGCTGGCCGCGGCTTCCGCCGTCCCGGCCACCACCGCCGCGTCGGCGACGGCCCAGGAGGTGACGGCGATCCGGGCTGGCCGTCTCATCGACGGATCCGGGGCGCCGGCGCGTGACGACCAGGTCATTATCGTCCGGGGGGAGCGGATCGAAGCCGTGGGGGCTGCAACGACGGTCTCGATCCCGGCCGGGGCGCGGGTCGTCGACCTCAGCGGCTACACAGTGATGCCCGGCATCGTCGACGCGCACGCGCACCTCTCGATCCGGCCCGATATCCGCACCCTCCGCGGCCAGCTGGAGGGGATGGAGCAGCATGACGCGATGCAGATGGCGCGCATCGTGCGGAACATCCGCGTCCAACTCATGTCCGGCGTCACCAGCGTATACGTGGTGGGCGAAGTCCACTACAACGACATCCAGGCCTCGCAGGCGGTGGCCGAGGGCGTCCTCCCCGGGCCCCGGATCTATCCCAGCGGCAACTTCATCTCGACCACCGCAGGCCACGGCCCGGCCGAGTACCGCACGACCAACGGGCCGTGGGAGATGCGCACCTTCGTCCGCCAGAACTACGAGATGGGCGCGCACCACATGAAGCTGACGATCACGGACCGTGCGCGGGTGGGCCCCAACAACGGCACCCCGTACGCGCCCGGCGAGAGCAACTACACCAGGGAAGAGATCGACGCGGCCGTGAACGAACTGCACCGGCTGGGGATCGAGGCCACGGCGCACGCCAACGGCGAGTCGATCCGGCTGGCCGTCGAGGCAGGCGTGAACTCGATCCAGCACGGGGGCAACCTGAACGAGGACCTGATGGACCTCATGCTGAGTCACGACGTGGGGTTCGTGAACACCTACACGATCGGATACCAGAGCGTCTTCAACGAGTGGGGCTTCCTCGATAACCAGGCCGGGAACATCCGCGACTGGCTGGAACGCGGGCGCCAGGTGCACGAGCGGGCGTTGGCCGAGAATGAGAGTCGCGCGCAGCGACGTCTCGACCGCCTGGGGCAGCTCCGCCGGTCGAAGGAAAAGGGGGTCGGCGTCGGCATTGGGACCGACAGCATGCACGGGTTCATGCCGCTCGAGATGGAGAACCTCGTCGCGGCCGGGTTCACGCCGCTCGAGGCGATCACCGCCGCCACCGGCCTGAACGCGGAGATCGTGGGGCTCGATGATGAGGTGGGGACGATCGCGGCGGGCCTGTTCGCCGATATCATCGCGATCGACGGACGGCCGGACGAGGACATCCGCGACATGGGCAACGTCGCCTTCATCATGGTCGGCGGGCGCGACCAGACCGGCCTCAGCTTCCGGTAGCCCGGTCTGACGCGAGTGGCTTGGAAGACCTGACCCGGGGGTCGATCCCCCGACACATCGTTCGCATGGCCATCCCGATCGCGATCGGGATGGTCTTCCAGACGCTCTACTATCTGGTCGACGTGTACTTCGTCGGCCGGATCGGCGAAGCGGCCGTGGCGGGTCTGACCTCGGGCGGCAACGCCTGGTTCCTCGTCATGGCCCTGACGCAGGTGCTCGGCGTGGGCACCATGGCGCTCATCGCGAACGCCAGCGGCCGCCAGGATCGCGCCGACGCGAACCTCATCTTCAATCAGAGCCTGGGTCTGGCCGCACTCCTGGCCGGAATCACGCTGGTCGGCGGCTACGCCCTGACGGACTGGTACATGGAGGCGCTGGCGGCTGACGCCGAGACCGTCGCGGAAGGCAGCCTCTATCTCCGCTGGTGCCTTCCGGGGCTCGCGCTGCAATTCGCGCTCGTGTCGATGGGGTCCGCGCTCCGAGGCACCGGAATCGTGAAGCCGACCATCTTCGTGCAGGTGTTCAGCGTCGCGCTCAACGCGCTGCTGGCTCCGTTCATGATCGCCGGCTGGGTTACCGGGCGCCCGCTGGGCGTGCTGGGCGCCGGGCTCTCCACGACGATTTCCATCGCGGTGGGCGTGCTCATGATGCTCGCGTACTTCCTGCGCCTCGAACGCTTCGTTCGCTTCGACATCACGTGCATCAGGCCCCGTATCGAGGTGTGGCGCCGCATCCTGCGCGTGGGACTTCCGCCCGGCGGCGAGTTCGCCCTCATGTTCGTCTATATGGCCGTCATCTACTGGTGCATTCGGGGGTTCGGGGCGGAGGCGCAGGCCGGTTTCGGCATCGGCAGCCGGGTGATGCAGGCCGTTTTCCTGCCCGCGATGGCGATCGCGTTCGCGACGGCGCCGGTGGCGGGACAGAACGTGGGGGCCGGCCAGCCCGATCGCGTGCGGGAGACGTTCCGCTGGGCGGTGATGGCCGGGGGCGCGATCATGCTCACGCTGACCCTGCTCTGTCAGATCGCGCCGGCCACGCTGGTGGGCGCCTTCTCCGGGGATGACGCCGTGATCGGGGTGGGCGGCGAGTTCCTCCGCATCATCTCCTGGAACTTCGTCGCCACCGGGTTCATCTTCACGTGCAACGGCATCTTCCAGGCGCTGGGCAACACCGTGCCGTCGCTCGTGGCCAGCGGGATGCGTATCGCCACCTTCGCCCTCCCTGCCGTGTGGCTCGCCGGCCGACCGTGGTTCGAACTTCACCACCTCTGGTACCTGTCCGTCGCGACCGTCGCGTTCCAGGCCCTCGTCAGCTGGACTCTCCTGCGCCGCGAACTCGCCCGAAAGCTGGCTTGAGCGTCGATGCCGGGCATCGTAGACCGTAAGATCCATGGAACGCAGGACGACATCCCCGGATGAGAACCGTGTGACCGAAGACAGCCGTTTGAAGAGCCGCGGAGGCCCCATCGGCTTCATGGCGAAGAACAGCATCGCGGCGAACGTCGTCATGCTGTTTCTCGTGCTCGCCGGACTCAGCGCGGTCCGCAATCTGGTCCAGGAAGTTCTGCCCGAATTCTCCCTGGATCGCGTCCAGATCGTCATCCCCTATCCCGGCGCGACGCCCGGGGAGGTGGAGGAGTCCATCGTCCGCAGGATCGAGGAACAGATCCGGGCGGTCGAAGGCCTGAGGCGGATCGAATCCACCGCTTCCGAGGGACTTGCGTCGGTGACCGCGGAGTTCAAGGTGGGGACGGACATCGGCCGGGCCCTCAACGAAGTCAAGGCGGAGGTCGACCGGATTCCGACCTTCCCGGCCGCCGCGGAACGCCCCGAGGTGCGGGAGATCACGAGTCGGCAGAGCGTCCTCCGCCTCCTCGTGTACGGCGACGTCCCGGAACGTACGCTGAAGGAACTGGCGTACGGCATCGAAGAGGGGCTCTCGTCTCTTCCGGAGGTGTCCCTGGCCGAGACCAGCGGCGCGCCCGTACGAGATCTCCATCGAGCTGCCGCTGCGACGACTCCGAGTCCTTGGCCTCACTCTGGACGACGTCGCGTTCGCCGTGCGGCAGAGTTCGCTGGAACTGTCCGCCGGCAAGGTATCCACGGGTGGCGAGGAAATCCTCGTTCGTACGCTGGGACAGAACTACGACCAGGCGGACTTCGAGGACATCATCGTCCTCACTCGGTCTGACGGCACGTCGGTTCGGCTGGGCGACATTGCAGCCGTACGTGACGGTTTTGCGGACACCGACCTGGACGTGCGCTACAACGGACAGCGCGCGGTGCGCGTCGATGTGTACCGGACCTCGGGCGAACAGGTGCTGGACATCGTCGTGGCCATCAAGAACTACCTCGCGGCCGAGGTGGTGCCGAGCCTCCCCGAAGGCGTCTCCGTCGAACTCTGGAAGGATGACTCGGAGCAGGTCAGCGGGCGCCTCGGCCTCATGATCAAGAACGCCATGCTCGGACTGCTCCTGGTCTTCGGAGCGCTGGCGCTGTTTCTGGAGATCCGGCTTGCCATGTGGGTGGCGGTGGGGCTGGCCGTCTCGTTCCTCGGCACCTTCCTGGTGATGGGATTCCTGAACATATCGATCAATATGTTCTCCATGATGGCGCTCGTCCTCGCCCTGGGCATCGTCGTCGACGACGCGATTGTGGTCGGAGAGAGCGTCTTTGCCGAACGGGAGCGGGGCGCTCGCGGGCTGGAGGCCGCCATCCGGGGGACGCGGCGCGTCAGCGGTCCGGTCATCTTCTCGGTGCTCACGACCATCACGGCCTTCGCCGCGTTGCTCAACGCACCCGGCCCGCAGGGGCAGCTCGGCCGGGGCATCCCGCTGGCGACCTCGGTCGGGTTCGGCGTCCTCTTCGCCACCCTCCTCCTGATGCTGGTCGTGCCGGCGCTGGTCATGTCGCAGTACAACCTGGCCGATTGGAGAGACAGCCGCCGACTGGGGCGCGCCTAGCCCCCTACGCGCCTGGCCCCCTACGCGGCTCGTTCGGCGAGGCGGTGGCAGTACCAGTCGATCCAGCGATTCGAGAAGCCCAACACCCTGGCGCGGCGGGTGATGGTCACGACTTCGCGGCGGGTCATCTTCGTCTCGCGGTCCAGCACCTCGGGGTTGGCTCGGCTGATCGCCAGAGTGCGCACGGCGAAGAGGAGCGGCAGCAGGCAGAAGAGGCGCACGCGGTGATGCCGCCTCGGGATCATGCGCATGTAGGCGCGCGCCGCGGCCAGGTGGCGGTCGGCCTTGCTGACGAGCCGGCCGAGAACCTTCATTGCCGCGTCGTGATTGGCGGGTTCGAACAGTTCGCCGGCGCCCATGTCCGCGTCGGGGAGGAAGGAGGCGGGCACGTACACCCACCCGCGGTCGCGGTCTTCGTGCAGCCCCCGAATGACGTTCACGGTCTGCAGCGCCAGGCCGAACTCGCGCCCCAGCGCCATCATGCGCTCCCGCTCGTTACCCAACCCGGAGAGCCGGAGCACGAACAGTTCGGTCAGTAGATGCCCCACGCGTCCGGCCACCTCGTGCATGTAGTCGTCCAGATCCGTCTCGGTATGAAAGACCGACCCCCGAAGCGTCCAGCGCGCCATCCCGGCGCTCGATCTGCGAACGTGGCGTACCAGGATCTCGCGCGCGGCGGGCGCCAGCCGGTCCAGTCCGTCGAGCACGGCCGTCGCGTGGCGGGCGACCAGGGCGTCGGGTGTGTCCTCCCCGGCCTCCCCAAGGCGCCGGATCAGGGCTTCGCGGTCCCCGCCACCGTCGAGGACGCGCCTCCATTCTCCCAGCAGGGCCACCTTCTCATCCTCGCCGAGTTCCTGGTTGTCCTCGAGATAGTCGGATACGCGAAGGAGCAGGTAGGCGACGGTGATCTCCCCGCGAAGCGGGTCGGGAAGGAGCTCGATTCCCACCGCGAAGGTTCGGCTGGACCGCACGAGAAGCTCACGGAGAGTGGCCATGGCCGGATTGTTCAGGACACGGTCCGTCCCGCGACAGGATCGGACTTGATCAGGAGCAGTCGGCTGTTCGCGGGATAGAGCCACTCCGCACCCCGTTCCGTGACCACCGCGTCATCCTCGAGCGGCACCCGCAGCTTCGCGCCTCCCCACTCGGGGACCGCGGTATAAGCGAACAGTTCGATCGAGAGGAGGTTCGTCGGCACGACCTCGAAGGTGAGGCGGCGCGGGTTCCACGTCGCGATCGAGGGGCCGATGCCGTGTCCGAGGTTGCCGACCGAGTGGTGGCCCTCCCACGTGACATCCGTCTGCGGGCCGTCGGTCGGCTCGTTGAACGGAATGGGGTTGAACCCGGCCGCCGTGAGCGCGGCCCCGATCCGATCCATGTTCTCGCGGGCCGTAATCCCGGGCCGGATCGCTCGTCGCGATACCGCTCGCGCGGCCATCGCCTGGTCGAAAGCGTTCTGCACGCCCGGCATGGCTTCGGTTTCGCCCGGCCGCAGGACGTAGGCGACGCGCTTCATGTCAGTGCAGAAGTTGAGGTGACAGACGCCCCAGTCGATCATCATCACGTCGCCGCCCTGGATGATGCGGTCGCTCGACACCGCCTCGACCCCCCCGGGCCCCGTGATGTAGATCGAAGGGAAGCCGAAGGACGAGCCGAGTCCACGCTCGAGAAGCCGGTCCATGAGCCACCAGGCGACGTCCTTGAGGGAGGTGACGCCGGGGGTGATGATCTCGTTCGAGAGCGCACGCTCGGCGAGTTCCCTGGAGATCTCGCCCGCCTCCGCGAAGCCCGCGATCTCGGAGGCGACCCGCCGCGCCCTGAAATCGGAAACGAGCTTCTCGGCGGAAACGAACCGCGACGCCCAGGGTTCGCCCAGGGTCTCCGCCAGGTGGTGGTAGCCCGTGTAGGAGAGCCCGTCCGCCGCCCCGATGTTCTCCCCCATGTTGAGGCCGATCCGCTCCGGGTCGCGTTCGGCGACGAACGCCCGGAGGTCGAAGTTGCCCGTAACGATGTCGTAGGCCCCGTTCCCGGCGAGCAGGTATCCGCTGATCCCGAGCGCGGCGCGTTCGATCCGGTCCCCGCCTCGGTCGGTGAAGATGTAGTAGCCGATGGGGTTCACGTAGCCGACGCCGAGGTCCGGCGTGAGCGGGTCGTCGAGGCCTTCCCTGCGGACCGTGATCCACATGTCGATCCCGTTCTCCCGCATCGCCTCGGGCAGCACGACGTCGAACTTCTCGCGCCGCATCTGGCCCATCCGCTCCCACCGCCGTCGCGCCTCCTGTGCCTCTGCCGGGACGGGAGGCAGGAGAAGCAGCAGTACCGCCCAGAGCCCGGCGCGCGCGATCCGACCCTTCAGCCTGACTTGCGACATGAACCCTCCCGGTTGTTCCTAGAGATCCCTCGGCCAGAGCTGTGGCTGCCCGTCCAGGGATACGGCTCCGAAATCGCGGAGGTCGATGGTCACGATGGCCCGGGCGCGGAGCCGCTCGGCTACGGCCATGACCACGCCGTCCACCAGCCCCAACCGCAGGGAGCGGTAGGTTGCGTGCAGGTCCGCGGCCCGCCGCAGATCAGCGAGTCGTCCCCACTCGATCATGAACCTGCCTTCCGACAGGTCGTCCCACAGCGCGGCGGCCACGGCAGCCCCCAATCTCGCCCCTACGATGTAATCCAGTTCCGGGAGGATGGCCCAAGGCAGAATCCATTCCCCGGGCCGGTTTTCGTAGGCGTTGCGGATTGCGTCGTGATCCCGGGCCCTGCGGTCGAGGAGTGCCACGATCGCGCTGGTGTCGGCGACGATCACGGTCCGTCGCCGACGCCTTCGTGCGGTTCCCTCTCCGCTTCACAGGCGTCCCCGGCAAGGTCGTCCTCCCCGAACCCGTCCAGGTATTCCTCGTACCGCTCGGCCAGATCCGGCATGCCGCTGTCGCCCATGCCGATGCTGCGCGGCAACCGGGCGCGTACCTTGCGGGTGGCATACTCCGCCACCGCCTCCCGGATCAGTTCGGCCGCGGAGCGGTTCTCGGCGTCCGCGATCGATTTCAGCTTGCCGTAGTCGGTCGCGCGCAGGTAGACCGTCGTCTTGATCTTGTCCATGCAGCATATGGTATATGGTTGACAGCTATGCGGCAACCCGCTCGCCCAAGGCGGGTTTGTAGCTCCGCTTCGCGGCTCTTCCCCTGCATCTGCTCAACGCTGCCGGTCAGCCCACGGGTTGACGACTTCGATACCGGTGCTACGAAAATCTCGCTCATTCCGCGTGACCAGGGCGAGGCCGTGACGTACCGCCGTGCCGGCCAGCATGGCGTCCGGCAGATGATCGTCGAGCGGTTCTCCCCGCCGCCGCTTCGCTTCCATGATGCGGGCGCAGGCTCGAGCGTCGGCCAGGGTCCAGTCGAGGATCCGTCCGCGGAAGAGTTCGTCCAGTACGCCCTGGAACCGCGCGGACAGATCCTCCCGTCGGCGGCCAGCCTCCATACGGCCGATTCCGTTGAGGACTTCCCACACCGTGATGGACGCCAGACCGATTCCCTGGGGGGAGATTCCGTCGAGGAACCCGGCCACTCGCGGTTCGGGGGCCGGCCGCATCATCTCGGAGACGACGTTGGTATCAATGAGCCACCCGAGCGGCCGGGTCACGCTTCGCTCGTCCGCTCGTCCTCGAACACGAACGGCTTGTATCCGTGACGAGGCAGCGGCGGCAACTCGACCCCGTACTCCGGCCCGAAGTGCCGCTCGAACACCTCCGAGGGCCTCGTCCCGCCTTCCGTCTTTTCCCGCTTCTCATGAATCAGGCGGCGGACGAACTCCTCCATCGAAATGCCGGTGTAGCGTGCCTCGCGCCGAAGCCAGGCCTTGTCCCCCGGGTCGATATCCCGGACGGTAATCGTGCTTCCCATAGTGCGTCACTCTCCACGTCAGCGGTCCAACACGAGAAGACTAATGCCAGCAGTCATTGCTTGCAAGCAGCACGAGGCTCAGGATCTTCTCAACCGTTCGACTGGCAACGGGGGGGCGGCCGGGACATTATCGGGGATGCCTGTTCTAGCGCGGCGGCTGGCCGACCTGGGGACCGAGAACGCCTTCAAGGTGAATGACGACATCCAGGTCTGTCTCGACCGGGGGATGGACGTCATCCGCTTCAACATCGGCGCCCCCGACTTTCGCAGCGCACCCCACCTCAACCGCGTCGCCGTGGCCGAACTCGAGGCGGGGAACTCGGGGTACTGTGACGCGGCCGGGCTCCCGTCCTTCCGTGAGGCGATCGCGCGCCACGTCTCGGCGACGCGCGGGATCGAAGTAGAACCGGACCGGGTCGTGGTCACCCCCGGGGCCAAGCCTCCGATCGGGTACACCTTCCAGACCTACGTCGACCGGGGCGACGAGGTCATCTATCCGAGTCCCGGGTTCCCGATCTACGAGTCATGGGCGACCTTCGTGGGCGCGCGCCCGGTCCCGCTGCACCTCTCCGAGGAGCGCGGGTTCGCGTTCACGGCGGATGACCTCGGGGCCCTCCTCTCCGAGCGCACCCGGCTCATCATCCTCTGCTCTCCCTCGAATCCGACCGGCGGCGTGCTTTCGGCCGAAGATCTTGCGGGAATCGCGGAGGTGGTCCGCGAACGCTGCCACCCGGATGTGCGGATCTATTCCGACGAGATCTATGAACACATCCTCTTCGACGGAGCGGAGCACCACAGCATCGCTTCGCAACCCGGGATGGCGGAGCGGACGGTGATCGCGAGCGGCCACTCGAAGGGCTTCGCCATGACCGGATGGCGGCTCGGCTGGGCGGTCCTGCCGACGAGCGAAGAGGCCGAGGTCTTCAAGCAGCTGAACATCAACATCATGTCGTGCGTGCCGCCCTTCCTGCAGGAGGGAGGACGGGCCGCGTACGAGGACCCCGCCACGGCCGACGTCGTGGCGCACATGGTGGGAGAGTTCGAGCGGAGGCGGGACTTCATCGTCCCCGCGCTCAACGCGATCGAGGGCCTGCGCTGCGAACTGCCGAAGGGCGCCTTCTACGTCTTCCCCAACGTCTCCGGCATCTGCGACCGGCTGGGCGTGTTCGAGGCGCACGAAAAGATGCCCGCGGAGTCCCGGGCGCGGACGACGCCCTCGGGCATGCTGCAGATGTTCCTGCTCTACCGATACGGCGTGGCGACGATGGACCGGGCCTCCTTCTGCCGCATCGGCTCGGAGGGCCAGCACTTCCTCCGCATCTCGATCGCGAACGGCATGGAGGACATCGAGCGCGGCGTGGCGCGGATCGAGCGGGCCGCTGCCGACCCGGACGGATTCCGGGAGTTCGTCGAGACCGAGCGTCTGTGGGATTGAACCCGGAGATGGAGTGGACCGTGGGATCCATCGCTGCACGGGGCGCGGTCCCCCTGCTGCTCGCGGCCCTGGCGATGGGCAGTGGCGCCGGGGTGGGCGCGGCGCAATCGCACCGGGCGGGCTACGGAGCGGTCGTACTCGAAGCTCCGGCCAGTGTGGAGGCGGCCGCCTACGGGAATGCGCCCTACCTGTTCGGCGGGGGGGCGGACCTCCTCTTCTACGCGCCCGCCCTCATCGCCCGCGCGGACGGCATGGCGGCCGGCCTGCAGCGTTACGGCTCGGAGGGCACGCTCGCGACGCTCGCCGCCAAGGGCGCCGTCGGGCTGGGCGACTTCGCGGTCGGTCTCCAGTACCTGAGATACAACGGCGCGGGGGTCGCTCGGGGCCCGGATCTCCAGGGCGCTTTGGCCACGCCGGACGGCGCCCCCGTGACCGAATTCGCCGCCTCGCTCGGCTACGCCCGTGAGCTGTTCGGCGCGTTCGGTGCGGGCATCGTCGCAAAATACCTCGAGGACCAGTCCGCGCGCGGAATGGACCGCGCCGTCGTGCTGGATGTGGGCGTCGCGCGCGAGTTCGGGCCCACCATGGTCAGCCTCGCGGCCCGCAACCTGGGATCCGATCTGGAACTTCACGGACGGGGGGTCAGGATCCCGACCCAACTGGCGCTCGGCGTCTCGACCGAGCGGTTCGAGGTCGGCGAGCTGGACATGTTCCTTACGAGCCAGATCATGCGCCGCCGGGACGGCGAAATCATCCCGGCCGGCGGCTTCGAACTCTCCTACTGGCCCGTTCAGGGCTACACCTTCCGCCTCCGAGCCGGACTCCAGCGCGTGGTCGAGGACGAACGGAGCCCGTTCACCTTCGGTTTCGCCTTCACCGGAGACGCCCTCACGGTCGAGTACGCCTTCCAGGCCTTCGACGTGGACGGAAACGCCCACCGCTTCGGCCTCAGCTTCCGCTGATTTTGCCGTCCCGCGACCAATCCGGAGCCGATGTCCATCCGTCTGATAACATGACAAATCTTACACGCGATGTTGGATTTGCATGGTTGTGATGCGGTTGATTCCGTGAGAGGCGTCACGTCGGGTCTTCGCCCATGTAGAAGGCGGCCACCCGATCGGCCGCGGCGCGGGCGGCTTCTTCGTCGGTGCCCAGGGCAATCGACGCCTCACACCAGGCATCGCTGCTTTGGCGAGTGAACTCCCTCCCCTCGTCGGAGGCGAGCCACTCCGCCGCCGTATCCGGGACGACTGCAGGGTCTGAAGAGAAGTGCTGATCGAGGCCGTACATGGCCTGGTCCCAGCCGATACCGACCGCGCCCGGCCCGAACTCCTCCCAGAACTCCTGCGGAAACTGTGCGAGATGTTCGAGACGCACCTCGGTGCGGCCTTCCGACAGTGCCGAGAGCGTCACGGTCACCCAACTGACGTCTCCGTGCATGCGCCACGTCAGGGCGAAGTGCTCCGGCGGCTCACATTCCGTGATCTCGCCCCCGGCGTTTCCTTCGAACTGGTAACTCCCGCCCGGGCGCAGTTCTCCGGAAATCGGCAGGAACCACTGCGGAATCCGAGCCGCGTGCGTCAGTGCGTTCCAGAGATCGTCTCGGTCCACGCCGTACACCCTCGCGGCAACCAGCGCGCGGACGGGCCGGCCCTCATGCTCGCGTTGGCTCAGTTCACGCCTGACCGAGCCGACCTTCCCGGCGTTGTCATGGCTCATGCTGATTCCGTGGTAAGAGCCGTGTCGTCAGCTGTCGGGCCAGCGGTCGGAAAAACCGATGTCGTCCACGACGACGGTGCCGGCGGCGGTGCGGTCGAAGAGGAGGCGGATCTCGCGGGGGCGGGCCGGATCGAAGGCGGGATTGGCCTCCACCAGGTCGGCGAGCGGGATCGAGAACGACTGGAGCACGAGTTCCCACTGATTGTCGAAGGACTCGGCGTCGTTGCGGCGTCGCACGACGGTCTCGAGGGGCCTCCGGATCGGCCCGTAGTCCGACAGCCGCACGCTCGCGGATTCGCCCTCCGCGTCGGTGACCACGACGGACAGATCCACCGGCTCCTCGTCCTCCTCCCTCTCCCCCCGCGCGCCGTCGTCCTGTTCCCGGGCGTCCCGGGCCGCTTCGTCGCCCTGCCCCTGGTCTTCGCCCTCGGGTCTTCGTGGGCTCGGCCGGCCCTCCACGGCCGCGAGCTGCAGATCCAGGCGAGATGTCGCGCTCAGGCCCCACTCCGCCCCGAGGGTGTCGGGCAGCAAGATGGCGTAGTTCGCCGCCGTCCCGAGTGCGTCCCCGTCGCCGGCGATGTGGTTGTTCCAGCCCAGCCAGAGCGCGTTGTTCTGCTGCGAACTCGACGTCGTAGGCCGATTCTGTGACCGGAGATCGAGCAGCTCCTCGCGCCACACGCCGAGCGAGTCACCCCGGAGCTTCACGCCGTGCGCGGTCCCCGTCGTGACGTCGATGTCCTCCTCGAAGGTGGCGAGCGGCCGGAAACTGCTCGACGCGAACTGCGTGATGTACATCGTCTCCGGCAGCCAGCCCCCGATCGCGCGGTGGTCCCGGAACATCGGCATGTAGTCGGGTTTGTCGCGCAGCGTAGTCTCGAGGAAGGCCGAGATGTAGACCTTCGCGAACTCCCGCTGCGCTTCGCCGTCGATGAGTCCCCGCAAATCGAGCCGCCGGGCGCTTCGGGGCCCGTTGTCCTTGTTCCCCCACACCGTGTTCCACTGGCCGTGGTTGGCCCGATACATGTAGATCGCGGTCTTGAAGTAGTCCCCGCCATCGGTGAACTCGAGCCGGTTGAACAACCGCAGTCCGTGGAAGCTCGTGACGTCCCCGTCGTGCGAACCGTGGAAGACCATGTAGTTCACGTTCTCGACCGGGACGAGCCGGCCCGTGGGCAGGTACTGACCGTCCACCGGGGCGATCGCGATGATCCCGCGGATCCCGTGATTGAAGTCGAATTCCAGCGAGGCGTCGTCCGGATAGCGAGACAGCCGATTGAAGGCCGCCGCATGTCCTACGGCCTCGCCCCCGCGGGAGTGTCCGATGAGGGCGATGCGGTCGAAGTCGATCCTGCCGAAGAAGGGGGTGGATTCGTCCGCCGCGAATTCCTTGAACGCATCGATGTGTTTGAGGAGGAACCATCCGCGTCCATCGTTCTCGTTCCGGATACCCCCATTGATGAAGTTCATGTCGACGGACGCGAACACGTAGCCGCGGCTCGCCAGCAGCTCTCCGAGGTACCCGTAACCGGGGTCGGAGAAGTCCTTCATGTTGTGGTTCCCGTGCACGATCAACACCAGCGGGAAGGGGCGATCGTCCCGAGATTCGCCCGCTGGATACCAGACGCGGCCGTTGATCGGGAACGCCTTCGGCGTGAAGCCCCAGTAGCCGTTGCGCTCCTTCGCCGTCTCGCCCAGCGACACGAGCTTCGAGGCGTCCACGGTCTCGGTCACGATGGAGACGGAATCGCGGTACTCGGGCCGCCGCCGGTCCGTCCCGCTACCGTAGTAGAGCCGCCGCACCTCGTAGGGGCCCGGAGTCGCCGGGTGCTCGGCCTGCAGCCGCTGATCGGCCAGGACCGAGGCGTGGTCCGAGGGCGTCAGCCGGAGCGGACCGTAGCATCCCGCTGACGTGGCTGCGGCGAGGACGGCCGCGACGGCGGGTGCCGCGAGGAGTCGTCGCCTCTTCAACCGCCGAGGTCCTCCGACTGCGGGTCCGGCTCCCGCTGCCCGCCCTCCGGCGCCTCGAGGGAGAATCTGAACTGCTCGGCCAGTTCGGGATCGTTCTCGATCTCCAGCACGCGCTTGGCGATGTACTCGCCGAGGACCGGTCCCTGCTTGAAGGACTCGGCGGTCCCGAGGCCGGCGAGCCACACGTTGTCGAAGTCGGGGTGCTTGTCGACGAGGAAGTTGCGGTTGGGACCGAAACAATAGTGGCAGGCGCGCGTCTCGTTGATCGCGGCCCCGACCATGTCCGGGAAGTAGCGCTCGAGGACCTGGCGCGGGCGTTCGTGCGCCTCGGGCGGCACCCAGCGGTCGCTCGTGTCCGGATCGTCTCCCGGCTGCCCGCCCGTGCGCACGCGGAAGCCGCGGTGGTCCGGGCCGAGCGCCGGCCAGCCCGTACACCCCGGTACGCCGTAGCTCGGCATGTTGGGGAACATGAAGCGCTGATCCGGCACCGCGAAGTAGAAGACGTTGCCGATCGGGATGCGGACGCGGTCCCCGAACAGTTCCGGGAACGTCTTCCCGATCCAGGGGCCGACCGCGAACACGAACGTCGAGGCCGCCAGCGACTCGTCGCCGCCCAGCGTCACGTCGTTCAGCTGGCGACCGTCCGATTCTCCGAGAGCGGCCCGCGCGATGCGGATCTCGCCGCCCTCCATCTCGAACCGCTTGGCGACCGACTCGATCGCGCGCCGCGCCCGTACGACCCCCGCGTTGGGTTCGTGGAGTCCCAGGGAGACCCCCTCCTCCGTCCGGATCCAGGGCCAGCGGTAGTTGATCTCGTCGACGTCCAGCAGTTCGTAGTCGACCCCGAGCCGGTCCCACTGGGCCATCGTGTCCTCGAGGTACGGGATCATCTCCTCGCGCAGGATGAGATCGCCCGACTGGTAGAAGACACGGGGGAGGAGGAGTTCCTGACCCTCTTCATCCCATTGAATCCAGCGCCGGATGGCCTCGTTGGCCCACCGGTTCCAGACGAAGCCCGCGGGGCGGCCGCCGTACGACGAGCGAACGCCGCGCGTCTCCCCTCCGGACGTGGAGCGCGAGTTGCCGGGGCCGTACGCGTCGAGCACGGTGACGGTGGCGCCGAGGCGCTGGAGATTCAGTGCGGTCCAGATGCCGAAGCTACCCGCCCCGATCACGACGACATCGGGGGCCTGCCCGGCGCGCCTGCGGAGGGGTGTGGCGCGGGGCGCCGGGACCGAGCCCTCGAACAGGGGCGCGCCCACCAGCGACGAGGCGTTGCCGAGCGACAGCCCGGCCGCGCCGGCCGTCGCCGCCCTCAGAAAGTCGCGTCGATCGATCGCCAAGTGCGCTGTCCCTTCCCGAAGCGAATCCAGGGCGTCAAAGCTGACTCACGCGACGCGCCCCGTGCAAGCGCTATCGTCCTGTCCCGCGTCGCTCGAAGTCCGCATCCATGAGAAGCCAGGTGTTCGGATCGAGGACGACATCACGCGGCTCCGCCTCGGCCGGGATCGTGAAGACGTTGCGGCGCGCGTCGACCTCGACCACCTCGATTCGAGGCGGCACGGCGGCTCCGTGTACGCCGCGCTCGGCCGGCCCGTTCGCCGGGAGGTGGATCCCGATCTGGAAAGGCATCCGGAACGTGTAGGCGTCGTCCTGCACCTGATCGATCTCGACGTGGATGGCCCCGGCCTCGGCGTCGTAGCTCCAGCCGCCCTCGACCTCCAGCCACCCGCCTCGATACAGCCACTGGTCGAAGAACTCGCGCAGATCGAGGCCCGAAGCCTCTTCCATCGCCCGCCGGAAGTCCGCCGTGGTCGCGTTCCGGTCCCGGAACTCCCGGTAGTAGTCCTGAATCCCGGCCCAGAACGCGTCCTCGCCGACCACGCCGCGCAGCATGTGCAGCGTCCACGACCCCTTCTGGTACGTCCCGGGCCCGCTCGTGACCCGGCTCATGTCGGCCAGGTTGTCATGCACGATCCGATAGTCGGGGTTCTCGGCCATGAAGGCGCGGATCCCGTCCCGACTCACCTTCAGCCGTTCGACGAACTCGTCCCGCCCGTACTGGTGTTCGATGAAGAGGAGGGTGAAGTACGTGGCGAAGCCCTCGCTCAGCCAGACGTCGTCCCAGTCATACTCGGTGACCGCGTTCCCGAACCACTGATGCGCCACCTCGTGGATGATGACGTTCCGCCAGCGGACCGAGCGCTCGCCGGTGACCGAGTCGTCGCCGTAGAAGATCGCGGTCGCCGCCTCCATCCCGCCGCCCACGCTGTTCGACTGCACGTTGGCGAGTTTCTCGTATGAATACGGTCCGACCCAGTCGCCGTAGAACTCCATCGCCTGCTTCGTCGGCACCGCGAAGTCATGGAAGCCGGCGTCGCGATCCTGGGCGTAGACCCACGTCTGGATCGGCACCCCGTTGTAGTAGTCCACGGTCTGCACGGCGAAACGCGCCGCGCCGAGCACGTAAAGCCAGGTCGCGATCGGGACCGACTGTTTCCAGTGTGTGCGCCGGGTACCGGCCGGGAGATCCGTCTCCTCGATGAGGAGCCCGTTGGAGATCACCTGGTAGTGGGCCGGCGCCGTGACGATCAGTTCGTTCGTGGCCTTGTCGTATGGGTGGTCGATCGTCGGCAGCCAATTGCGGGCCTTGTTGGGCCAGTTGTCGCTGAAGAAGGTCCGGTCGCCGTGCTTGTTCGGACCGATGATGAGGCCGGTGGCTGGCACCCCCTCGTAGACGACGGTGAGCCGGCGCCGCTCGTCGGCCTCCGTCGGGCGCGCGAGCGAGATGAACAGCGCGTCGTCCGCGTGCGTGAACTCGAGTGGCCCGTCCGCACCGGTCACGGCCCGGACCCGTATCCCGGTGCCATCGGGCTTCTCCTCAATGAGATCCAGGCGCACCCTCTCGACCCCCGCCTCCAGGAACCGGAGGTCGATCGTCGCCTCGCCCGAGATGACGTCCGTCTCGTCGCTCAGCGTGAGCGCGAACGCGTAATTGAGCGCGTCGATCGCGGGATTCTTCGGATAGGTGTCCGCGGGCCGCTCCGATAGCGGCTCCAGGGGCGGCTCCCCGGGCGGCTCGGATACCAGCCTCGGCCCAGCGTCCGACGAACCGAGCATCAGCGCTGAGAACAGCAGCAGCGGCAGGGCGTATTTCATCGACACCTCGTTCGCATGGTTCCGGATCCGCGACCAACCTGCACCCGGAAGCCGGCCCGCCGCACCTCCCAGCGAGCCCCGCCTACGCCGCCCGTCTCGCTCGGCGTGTCGATTGACGGGGTCCGAGACGCGTCCCTACGCTGCGGAAGGCCACTTCACGAAGGAGGACCTCATGTTGAATCGCCGATTCCCGGTCGAACTCGCCATCGGTCTGGTCGCCGGCTGGATGTCATCTCCGGAGGCTGTCGCCCAGGAGACCATCGCCATCGTCGGGGCCACGGTCATCGACGGGAACGGGGGCGAACCTTTGGCGGACGCCACCGTGGTGATCGAAGGCGATCGGATCGCCGCCATGGGACCGAGCGCCTCCACGGTGGTACCCGACGGGGCACGGGTCATCGACGGAGCGGGGAAGTTCCTCACCCCCGGCTTCGTCGACACCAACGTGCATACGAGTCTCTACGGCGCCGGCTTCGGGAAGCACCGGAAGGAGAACGCGGTCTTCTTCTGGGAGCGCGGCGCCGACATCGCCCTCGAGTCCGCGCAGATGCACCTCAAGCACGGGGTGACGCACATCCGGGACAGCTACGGCCAGCTGCCCCAGCTCATCGAGGTGCGGGACGCCATCGCGGAGGGGCGCGAGGTCGGGCCGCGGATGCAGGTCGCCGGCAACATCGTCGGCTGGGGCGGGGCCTTCTCCGTCACGTTCTCGCTCATCGCCGATACGGATCTGTCGCTGTGGGAGGAACAGTTCTCCGATCACCTCGCGCAGGGGGCGGGAGAAGACCTCATGGACATGTACCCGGAGGAACTCCGCGTCGCGATCAACGACTATCTCGACAAGGGCGTCGACTTCGTGAAGTACGGTGGGAGCAGCCACTGGTCCTACCCGACGATGATCGGGTTCTCGCCCGAGGCGCAGCGCGTGATCGTGGAGGAGACGCACCGGCGGGGGCTCGTCGCCGAAACGCACGCCACCAACCCGGAAAGCCTGCGCCTCGCCGTGGAAGCGGGCATCGACCTCATCCAGCACCCGGAATCGCTGGCTGGCCGTCCCTATTCGGAGGCTCTGCTCGGGCAGATCCGCGACCGCGGCGTGATCTGCGCGATGATCGTCAACAAGATCACCGGCGAAGCGTGGGAGCAGCATCTGGCGGATGTCGCCGCGGCCGAGAAGCGCTTGGCGGGGGCGGGGAACGCGGAAGAGTGGGGGCGGCTGCGCAGGCCGGTCCCCCGGGAGAAGACTTCGTTCGAACTGCGCCGGGATTGGAACGCGCTGGGGCACGGAAACGAGATGCGCCGGCAGAACGCGAAGAGCCTGATCGAAGCCGGCTGCATCGTCACGCTCGGTACGGACAACTTTCCGGCGGCCGATATCCAGTTCCTGCGCGAGCCCAAGCCGATCTGGCAGGAGCCGGGCATCGGGACGCTTATGGCGATCGAAGGTCTCGTTGAACTCGGGATGACCCCGTCCGAGGCGATCGTGGCCGGGACCCGCAACGGCGCCCTCGCCGCCCGCGCCCTCGACGACTTCGGAACGATCGAGGTCGGCAAGTTCGCGGACCTCGTCCTCCTGGACGCGAGCCCGCTGGAAGACATCCACAACATCCGCAGGCAGGCGATGGTGATGAAGGAGGGGAAGGTGATCGACGTAGACGCTCTCCCCACCCGGCCGGTCATGTTCGTTCCTTAGCGCGCGGGGGCGGACTGCGGCACCTAGTATGCAGGGATGAAGACGACGCTCGACATCGACGACGAATTGCTCGCCCGTGCTCGGCGCCACGCCGCGAACACCGGCCAGTCGCTCCGGAACGTGATCGAAGACGGACTCCGAAGCGTGCTCCCTTCAGATCCGCCGTCACCGGACTCAGAAGAGTACCAGCTCCCCGATCTCAGCTACGGCGATCCCTCCGCCGAATACCCCCTACCCGCAGATTTCGGGCGGGATTCCGCTGAGGAGTTCGCCAGCCGATTCCTGGAGCACGGTTTGGGGCTGAGCTGCGAGCAGATCCCGCTGTCGCCCGAAGGATTTACCCGCGTGGTTGAAATGGTGCAGCGGCCTCCCGAGCCGACGCGCGAGTTGAGAGACCTGATGGCGGATGCCGGCGAGGACGCCCCCGCCGATTGATCAGTCCGCTGCTACGGGAGCGGGACCGTCGAAGGAGCTTCGCTTCCGCTGAATTGCGCGCCAGGAACGTGCGGCCCGAGTAGCTTCCGCAGCGTCGCCATCACTTCACCGTGCGGCGAGGGACCGGGTCCAGCGTCCGGCTTGGGTGCGAACGGAACTGCACCGACGCCCTCCAACCGGCGGGGCAAATCCGTCGGCCGGATCACCGGTCTAGAGTTCGAGGCGTCAAAGAAACGGAACTCCGTGCCGGGGTACAGGATCCACACGGAGCGGGCGTTCGGAATCGCGTCCCGGTAGGTGTGCATCTTGTAGAGGTCGCCGCGCGTGAACACGCCCTTCCGCTCCTCGGCGTCGGCCCGCCGCTCTTCCCCCTTCCCCGTAACGAGCCCCGCGTCGGAGAGTCTCCGCACGCTGAACTTCGCGTCGAACAGGTGAAGATCGGCGTTCGATCTGCCGGGCAGATAGAGCGCGATGTCCGGGCGCAGCCGTACCGAGTAGGAATCTCTCGACGGAGAGAAAGTCCGGTTGTAGGCCAGGCGAACGCCGGAGGCCCACTCGAAGGTCTGGTTCCAGCCCAGAGAGACATGAAACGAGTCACTGCGGGCCGGTCGCGCGCTTCGAATCGGCGGTCCGAGGAGGGCGCGCACGAGGTCCGCGAGGCGGAAGAAGGTCCACAGTTCGTAGAGGGTGGCGATGTCCTTGAGTTCGAGCAGATTCCGCAGCTCCCGGCTGTCCAGCGGGATCCGGGGCGCGAGCCGGATCCTGGCGAAGTGCCGGAGCACATGTCTGTAGCCGCGCCGCCGCTGGAGGACCGTGGAGGAAAACGGGATCCGTACCATCCTCCCGACTTCGTCCCACATCGAATGGCGTACGATGGGCATCAGCGCCGCGTCCAGCCGGTCGCAGTCGTCGATCAGATTCTTCTCGAACACGCTGCGCCCGCCTTCGACCGCCGCCCGGGTCCGGCCGATGATCCCTTGGGCCTGGCCGATGAAGGCCTTAACAAACCGATTCTCCGGCGTGTCGATCGTGGCTCGGATCCGGCGCTCAGAGACTGTTTCGGGAAGCTGCCCACCGAGGCGCGAGGCGAGTGCCGCCCCCGGTACGGATAGGGACGCCGCCTGCACCGGCGTCCCGGTCCGTGTCACAAGGTCCAGCAGCGTGTGCGAATCCACCCTTGTGAGTGCTTCGATTCGGACCTCGCGCCGCTCCGTTCGCCAGCGCCGGTACGGCGTGCGCTGAATGAGTTCCAGAGCGGGGATCAACCGCGTGTCCGCCGGCGCATCCTCCGAGAGGATGTAGCGCAGGTAGACGAACGCGTGGTAGAGGACCTGATCGGGAGGCGCCGCCCCGCTGTCGTACTGCGCCGACCCCGGGTCCCGGGCCGAGAAGGGCAGGCTGGTGGCGAGGGCCGTCAGATCCGCGAGAAGCGCTTCGAAATCGCGTCGGTTGAGCTTGCCGGAGTACAGCTCCACCGGACCAACATGCGGGAGTTCGAGCGTTCCAACGGAATTGACGAGGCTCAGAACGAGTGCGCCGCGTCCAACTCTGTTCCAAGCCGACACGGGTAAGACCGCTTCGATCTGGGCGAGCTTCGCACGCGATCCTTCGATCACCCACCGCCGCTCGCTCTGCAACTGCAGCCGTCCCTCGGCGTCCCGGGGCGGCGTTGCTCCGGATCGGAACCCTTGGACAACGATCTCGGCGGACCCCCCGCCCACTCTGGCGGGCGTATCTTCGGTTGGCGCAATCACTCGATGAACGAAGTGAAGCCTCGCTGCTCCAGTCGGCGGAGCATGCGCCAGATCTTGGCTCCTGTGCGCGGAAACTCCGGCGGGTCTGGTTCGACGTTCGGATCGTCGCCGACGACTGGCTCACCGGTCGGTTCGTCACGTCGCTTCGGCGTCAGATGGCCGTCCCTACCAATCTTCCAGCCGTCGAGCGTGACGTCGACGTTTCTCCCGCGCCCGCGGTCCCGTCCGTACACGGCGAAGTTGAACAGGCGCCTCAGTAGATCCTCCAACTCCTGTTGGGTGCCATGGAACTTGGGGAGCACCTTCTGGAGCAGCGCCAGATCGAAAGCGGCCTTGGCGGCTCCGTCCTTGTCCGCCGACTGGTCCCGTGCGAGGAGGACGAAGCGGGCGATCTCGTTCGCGACCCGGTAGCCGAAGTGACGGTGTTCTTCCTCTAGGACGCCGTGGAGTTCACGAAGCGTGTTGTGAAACCGACCGCCCTCGAGTTCGCGGAATCTGAGCCAGTGTTTCCGGCGCGGCTTCTCGTAGGAAAGGCGCAGTCCGCCATCGCCCGAATCCAGACTGAGATCTGACGTCTGGTGCGAACTGGCCCCACTCGTGTATCCGTCAAGATCAACCCGGTCGAATTCGATCGTGAACGCTCGGTCCAGCACCTTCGGGCTGAACATGTACGTCGTCTCGTCGACGTTCACCGTGCCCGTGAAGAACACGTTATTCGGAACTCTTAGCTTCCGCGGGACCGCAACATCCGACTCCGTTTGTCCCTGCTCAATCGACTCGTTCTCATGGAGTGGTATCGGTTTCCCCGATTCGAGCGCGGACAGGAAGTCCGAGAAGTAGTGCTCCACCCGTGCGAGGTTCATCTCGTCCAGCACGACGAAGAACGGGTGGGGATTCCTGTCGTCCTTCTCGGCGCGCTCCACTTCGGCTTGTGCGTCAAGGAGGCAAGAGAGAAACGGAGTAGTCGAATATTCGTTCGTGAGCGGATTAAAAAATCCCAGCAGCCCACGATTGTCGACCCAATCCGGCCGCACGGGCACGACCGCGCTGTTATCAAGTTCCCGCTCTACCGTTCCAGCTTCGGCCAGCCGAAACTCAATCTGGTGCTCCTCGGACCGTTCCCCTTCCCGAAAACTGATGTAATACTGGTCGCCCGGCTGGAAGCTCTCCAGATACCAGTCCCGAAAGTCATGTGCGCCGGCAAACATGAGCCACGTCACGTTCTTGGCGGGGTTCGGATCTCGCCACCATTTGAGCGTGGTGCGCCCACCTGGATAGGCTGTCGAGATCGTGCCGCCGTTGGAGCTGGGCTCGGGAATCAGGAAGGGGTGGATCCTTGTCGCAAAGCCAACCGGCAGAACGATCTGCCGGTAACTAAAGTGGTATGGCCAAGCCTTCAGCTTGACTGCATCTTCCGCCACCGCCGACCCATCCGGTTCCTCCGCCCGCTGATCGTGGATCGTTGCCCGGAAGCTATCGGCCACGGCCATGGCGATCTGCGTTTTTCCCGTCCCCGAGATGCCAGTGAGAATGGCGAACCGCTTGGTCTGCAAAGCGAGCAGGTAGTTGGCGACCGTTTCCACCGGGAAATGCAATCCCCTCTCCTCAAGGGACCGCGCGAGCGCCCGAAACGCGGTCCTCCCGGTTGAACCCGCACCCTGGTCTGGATAGGGCAATTCCACATCAAGTTCCCGGCCCAGGAAATCGATCAGGGCGTTGGCTTCAGGGTTCTTTGAGCCAGAAACCGCTCGCTTGGCTCTAAGCGCCTCGTGGTGGGCGCTCTCGATTGACTCCCAAAGCTCGACGGCCTTCTCCCAATCCAAGGTGTAGCGGGAGGAACCGGAGGGGTGCTCGGGTGAGTACTCGCGGCGAGCGGCAGCGTTGAGAGCGCCCCGTTCCTCAGCGTTCAAGTCGTCCGGCACCACAAGAACCTCCACCTCGTCACGCCTGAGCGTGATCGCGTAAATCTGCCCGGTTCTGAGGTTCACGGTCCATCCGTTCATCTTTCGCACGGTTGGCGTCCAGTGCCTTCGTTCGAACTGGTTCGCCACCTGAATCGACTCGGCCATCTTGGTGAGAATCACTCGGCCGTCGGCATCGTCGGCGTAGTGCTTGAGGAGAGCGAGGCCTTCGGTTTCGTTCTCTGTCATGGCGTGGTCTTGGCTGGGGGATCCGATTTCAGCGAGTGAACATGTCCGTCCCGGGATGGCGGGTCCACCCGGAAGAAAGAGGGCTGGCGGGCGGTGGGGAGGCCGGGTAGAGTCTCGCGCATGGATCTGGGGCTGCAGGGGAAGGTCGCGGTCGTCACCGGCGGGAGCCGGGGGATCGGCCTCTACACCGCGCGGGCGCTGGGGGCCGAGGGTGCGCGGCTGGCGCTGTGCGCCCGCAACGCGGACGGCCTCGAGTCGGCGGCCGAGTCGTTGCGGGCCGAAGGTGTCGCGGACGTTCTGACGGTGGTCTGCGACATCGCCGCAGAGGATGGAGCCGCGCGGCTGATCGAGGCGACGCGCGACCGCTACGGGCGCCTGGACGTGCTCGTGAACAACGTCGGCGGCAACCGCCGCGGCACCTTCGAGGAGACGAACGACGGGGACTGGCTGGACATCATCCAGCTCAACGTCCTGTCGGGGTTCCGGGCCAGCCGCCTCGCCATCCCGCTCATGCGTGAGGCGGGAGGCGGGTCCATCATCTTCATCTCCTCCGTCTTCGGGCGAGAGAAGGGCGGGCCGGGGCTCTCCATCTACAACACGACCAAGACGGCGCTGATCTCGGCCGCGGGCATCATGGCCCTGGAACTCGCGAAGGACGGCATCCGCGTGAACTGCGTCGCCCCCGGCTCCATCCAGTTCCCGGGCGGAAGCTGGGACCGGCGAGTGCAGGCGAACCCCGAGGGGATGCGGGAGTTCGTCAAGGCGAACCTGCCCCTGGGGCGGTTCGGGCGGGCTGACGAGGTCGCGGACGTAGTGACGTTCCTGGCCTCGGAGCGGGCCAGTCTGATCACGGGGGCGTGCATCGCCGTTGACGGCTCGCAGGGGCGATCGCTGGTCTGAGGGTCTGACGCGGTAGGCCGTCGGGGGTGGGCCCGCAATCAGACGAAGCGCACCAGTTTCACGTCCAGCTCGCGAGTCGGCCCCTTAGGGGCCTTCCACTGGATGAGGATCGGGCTCTGATACGTGCCCCACGGGATCTCGCCCTTTCCGTCTCCGTCCCGGTCGATCACGGGCAGGCTGATCCCCCGCCGCAATCCCTGGAAGCGGGACACCGGGAAGGCCAGCGTCCGGTTCAGGACGCGCGCGATCACCGATTCGTCCACCCCGATCCGCCCCAGAACCCGGTTCAGTATGTGGACCGCCTCCACCGTGGCGGAGTCGATGACGGGTCCCGGAGAGCTTCGGAACGCGGTCGTGCCCATCCTGGCGACGTGGAGTGCCTTTCCGGACAGCCGCAGCGCCTTCCCCGGCAGCCGCAGCGCCTTCCCGGGGAGGGACAGCGGCCTGCTCAGAACCTCCCTGCCCTGATCGGCCATGAATCGCAGGGGGCTGAGAAGAGCCCCGCGCAGGTCGCTGTTCATCAGCAGCGGCTCGTACTCGTTCACCGTGAGGCTGGCACCCTTTTCCTGGGGCGCGAGCGAGACATCGAGGCGCCCGAACGGGACGCCGTGTTCCTCTACGAGAGCCTGGAGCCGATCCACGAATCCGAATTCCTGCTCCCTCAGGTCGATCGCATCGATGCCGTGAGACGGGACCTCCACCGTCAGCTGGGCTCGGGCCACGACCTCCTCCTCGCCGTAGCCCACGACCGTCGTCCGTCGCTGCCGCGTGCCACCCCTGTGCACGCCGTCCAGGTCCACGAACCACACCGGCTTGTCCTTCTCGTGGTCGTAGGAGGCCGCGCTCTGGAGTCCCGCGCCGATGAACGTCAGGTGGGAGTCCGCGTTCTCCGGCTCGGTGGCCCGCTGCTCGTCCGACAGTTCCGTGCGGAGGTCGAGTTCGTCGTGGACGTAGCCGGCCTTGGGCGGGAAGATCTCGTGGAAGACCCGGATGAACTCCTGCAGCTTCGCCTGATCGTATTCGAGCCGCTGTGCGAGCCGCTGGTCCAGATAACCCGCCGTCGTATGGTCGGAGATGTAGAGCGCCTTGGGATAGCGGGCGAACTCCGACCCGAACTCCTCGGCCAGCTTCGCACGGACATCGATGAAGTCCGTGCGGAAGGCGGGCTTTATCCAGAGCGTGGCCTTGAACGGAGGGCCGGCCGGCTCAGTTACCACGTCCAACGCATGCCTTTTTAGATGGGACGCCAGAGCCAGCCGTGTCGGTCCTCGATCCGCCCGGTCTGGATCCCGTACAGTTCCGCCTTGAGGCGCGCGGCGATGGAATCGGGGCGCTGCGCGAGCGTCACGTCGGTCCCTTCGAGACCGAGGCGGTCGATCGGCTGGATCGTCGCGGCCGTTCCCGAACCGAACGCCTCCTCGAGCGTGCCGGCGGCGTGCGCGTCCAGGAGTTCATCCACCGAGATCCGTCGCTCCTCGCACGGGATCCCGAGATCGGCGCAGAGTCGGATCAGCGAGTGGCGCGTGACGCCGGGGAGGATCGTCCCCTCGAGTGGCGGCGTGATCGCCGTCCCGTCGATGACGAACCACATGTTCATGACGCCGCACTCCTCGACGTACCGGCCCTCGTGCCCGTCGAGCCAGATCACGTTGTCGTATCCCTGTTGCTGCGCCTGCTGGGAAGCCAGCATGGTGGGCCCGTAATTGGCGGCGGGCTTGTGGCCGCCGGTGCCGCCGGGGAAGGCCCGCACGAATTTGCGCGTGGTCACGAGACTGACCGTCTTCGAACCCGTGAAGTAGAGCCCGACGGGCGCGGTCATGAGGACGAAGCGGAACGACCTCCCCGAGACGACGCTCAGGGCCGGATCCGTGCCGAAATAGCTGGGACGTATGTAGAGCGCCCCCTGGTCGGCGTCCGGCAGCCACCCGCGATCGACCTCGAGCAATTCCCGCAGCGCGTCGAAGAACAGTTCCTTCGGGAGTTCCGGCATCACGAACCGGGCCGCAGTGCGATTGAACCGCTTCTGGTTCATGTCCGGCCGGAAGACGGCGAGATCGCCCTCCGGCGTCTTGTGCGCCTTGAAGCCCTCGAACATCGAGACGGCGTACTGGAGCGCCTTCGAACTCGGGTAGATCTCCATCGGCCCGTAAGGCCGGATCTCCGAACCCGTCCACTCACCGTCGATGTTCTCGGCCACGAACATGTGGTCCGACCAGATCGACCCGAAGGGAAGGTTGTCGAAGTCCACGGAAGGATGTCGCGAGTGCTCGACGCGCGTGATGGGGAAGGCAGAGGTGATCGTCGCCATTTATCGTCTCTCATAGCTGGTGATTCGCGCCCCCGGCGCGGCCTTCAAGGCACCCGCACCGACCGCGTACAGCCCGCATAGCCTAGCGCGGGTTCGCGCGCGCGGCTACTCGCGACCCGAACAATCTGTTAGTCTGAGCGGAGGTGTAGGCCGAAGAGACCGGAGGTACGCCATGTCCCGCCACATCCGCCGCGTTTTCCCCCTGCCGTTGTTCGTTCTCGCCGTAGTCCTCGCGGGGCCGGGCGAAGTCCGGGCCCAGACCACCGCGATCGTGGGCGCGACCCTGATCGACGGGAACGGCGGCGCCCCCATGGCCGATGCGACCGTTGTCGTCGAGGGCGACCGCATCACCGCCGTCGGTCCCCGCGCGGAGGTAGAAGTGCCCCCGGGCGCGCAGGTGATCGACGGGGCCGGCAAGTTCGTGACCCCCGGCTTCGTCGATACCAACGTCCACATCTCCCTCTACGGCGGCGGCAACAAGGACCGCAAGGAAAGCTCGGTCTTCTACCGGAGCATGGGTCCCGAACTCACGCTCGAGGCGGCACAGATGCACCTCAAGTTCGGCGTCACCCACCTCCGGGACAGCTACGGCGCGCTCCCCGAACTCCAGCAGGTGCGCGACGCGATCGCCTCGGGGGAGGCGATTGGCCCGCGGCTGCAGGTGGCCGGGAACATCGTCGGCTGGGGCGGCCCCTACTCCATCACTTTCGCGCTGATTCCGGAGGACGACCTCTCACTATACGAGGAGCAGTTCTCCGATCACATCGCGCAGGGGGCGGGCGAGGACCTGATGGACCTCTACCCGGAGGAACTGCGGACGAGGATCCGCGAGTACCTCGACAAGGGCGTGGACTTTCTCAAGTACGGCGGGACGAGTCATTGGTCTTTCCCCACCCTCATCGGGTTCTCGCCCGAAGCACAGCGCGTGATCGTGGAGGAGACGCACGCGCGCGGGCTCATCGCCGAGACCCATTCGACCAACCCGGAGGGGCTCCGGCTTTCCGTCGAGGCCGGGATCGATCTCATCCAGCACCCCGAGGTCCTCGCCAGCCGGGAGATCTCCGACGCCCTCGTGAAGCAGATCGTGGACCGCGGCATCGTGTGCTCGATGCTCGTGAACACCTTCACGGGTCCCGCCTGGGAGAACCACCTCACGAACAGGAAGGCGGCGGAGGAGCGGCTCGCGCGCGAGGCGGAGGGAGCCCGGGCGCGGGAGTGGGGGCGGCTGCGGCGCCCCGTCGAGCGGGAGAAGACGACCTACCAGATCCGCCGCGAACAGCGCGCCGTGGGCCACGGCAACGAGGTGAGACGCCTGAATGCGAAGAAGCTCATCGATGGCGGCTGCATCACCTCGCTGGGGACCGACAACTACGCGGGCGTCGCGCCGGAATACGGCCGCGCGCCCAAGCCGATATGGCAGGAGCCCGGCATCGGGACGCTGCTCGCGATCGAAGGCCTCGTGGAGATGGGCATGACCCCCGGCGACGCGATCGTGGCCGGGACCCGAAACGGAGCCATCGCGTCCGGCGCGCTCGACGAGTTCGGGACGATCGAAGCCGGCAAGCTCGCCGACCTCCTCGTGCTCGACGCCGACCCACTGGCCGACATCACGAACATCCGGAAACAGTCGGTGGTCATGGCCGCCGGCCGGATCATAGACGCGGACGCGCTGCCGACCGAACCGGTCTACTTCAAGCGATAGCGTCACCGGCATGCCGGCGGGCGCCACCAGCACCGAACAACACACCCCGACACAGGAGGGCCGGATGTCCTCGACCTCTCGTAACTTCGCGGCCGCCCTCGCCTCGGTCGCCCTGGCCTGCGTCGCGCTGGCGCCCGGTGCTCTGGCCGCGCAGGAGACGAAGCCCGCGCTGGACCATGAAGACACCTACCGCTGGAACTCGATCGGCGGCCGCACGATCTCCGCGGACGGCGAATGGCTGGCCTACGTGCTGCAGCCATGGGACGGGGATCCCACGCTCGTGATCGCGCGCGCCGACGGCTCGGCCGAGCGGCGCTTCCGCGGCAGTAGCCCCTCCTTCACGCCTGACTCCCGTCACCTCGCGTTCCGCGTCCCGCCGCTGCAGGCGGTTGTCGATTCGCTCCGCCTGGAGGGGGAGCGGGGCGACGATCTCCCCGGCGACTCTCTCGCGGTGGTGACGCTGGCCGCGGCCTTCGGAGCCGAGGGCGACGACGCCGGCGTCACGCGCGCCGGTCCCATCGAGTCCTTCCGGATTCCGGAGGATGGGGGCGCCTTCGTGGCCTATCTCCTGTCCGAGGACCCCGAGGCTGAAGAAGAAGAGGGAGAGGACGCCGAGCCCGAAGCCGAAGAGGGTGAGGAAGAGGCGGAGGAAGAAGAGGGCGAAGAGGAAGAGGCGCGCTCTGCCGAGTACGAGAAGCGGCATGAGAAGGAAGACGGGACGCCCCTCGTCCTCATGAATCTCGAGACGGGGTCGGAGCACACCTTCGCTGACGTCGTGGCCTACGAAGTCGCGGATTCGGGTACCGGAGTCGCGTATGTGGCATCGACCGAGGACGAGGGTGGAGACGGCGTCCACCTCGTGAATCCCGCGAGCGGAGAGAGCGTGGAAGTGCTCTCCGGCGAAGGCCACTACGTGCAGCTCACCTTCGATGAATCCGGCGAGCGCTTCGCCTTCCTGAGCAACCGCGACGAGTGGGAGATGGACCAGCCCTCCTTCGCCCTGTATCGCTTCGAGGAAGGGTCGCTCGCGCGGCTGGCCGACCACGAAACGAGCGGCGTGCCCGATGACTGGTGGGTGAGCGAAAACGGCGCGGTCTCGATCAGTGAGGACGGCGAGCGGGTGTTCTTCGGCACGGCGCCGCGCCCCGAGCCGGAACCGGACGAAGAGATCCTGGATGACGACCGCGTGAACCTCGACATCTGGAACTGGAAGGACGACTACCTGCAGCCGATGCAGCTCGTGCAGGCGAACCGTGAGCGGAACCGGTCCTATCTGGCCGTCGTGCACGAAGGCCGCGACGGGGTCGTGCAGCTCGGTACGGCGAACGTTCCCGAGGTGGAGCGGACCGAGACCGGCATGAGCGATTACGTCCTGGCCACGACCGACATGCCGCACCGCCAGGAGATCTCGTGGGACGGCCGGTACGAGGATGCGTACGCCGTCGACGTGGTGACCGGGGAGCGGCGGATGGTCGTGGGGCGGGTCCGTGGCTTCGGCGGCGCCAGCCTCTCGCCCGATGGCACGTACGCCTCCTGGTGGGACGAGGCGGACCGCGACTGGAAGGCGGCCCCGATGGACGGGAGCGCACCCGCGCGCAGCCTCACCGGCCACCTGCCGGTCGCGTTCTTCAACGAACTCGACGACCACCCGCAGGGTCCGCCGCCGTACGGCGCACCGGTTTGGGTCGAAGGAGACGCCGCGTTGATCGTGCCCGACCGGAACGACATGTGGCGCCTGGACCCGAGCGGCGACGAGCCCGCGCTGCGGCTCACCGCCGGAAGGGGGGCCGACCTCCGCTACCGCGTGCAGCGCGTGGGCGAGGGCGGTGGCGGCAACTTCTTCGGCTTCGGAGGAGGCGGCGGCGGGGGCGAGGGGATCGAGGAAGGCGAGGTTCTCTTCTCCGCGTTCGACATGGGGACGAAGGCGGCCGGCTATGCCCGCGGCCGGACGGACGAAGCGGGTGGTCTCGAGGAACTGGTGATGGGCGACATGCGGTACGGCTCGCCGACCCGGGCGGAAGACGCGGACCGCTACATGTGGACGCGCGAGACGTTCGTCGAGTTCCCCGATGTGTGGGTCGGCGACTCCGACTTCGAGAACGCCAGCAGACTGACCGACGCGAACCCGCAGCAGGCGGAATACCGCTGGGGGAGCGCCGAACTCGTCCACTGGATGTCGAACGACCGCACGCCGCTCGACGGGATCCTCATCAAGCCGGACGGCTTCGACCCGTCACAGCAGTATCCCCTGATGGTCTACTTCTACGAGCGCATGTCCGACGGGCTGCACAGCTACCAGCCGCCGCTGCCGAACCGGGCCTCCGTACGCTTCTCCTTCTACGCGAGCCGCGGCTACGTCGTGTTCATCCCGGACATCCCGTACGAGATCGGCTATCCGGGCGAGAGCGCGCTCGATGCCGTCGTGCCCGGGGTGCTGTCGCTGATCGAACAGGGCTTCATCGACCCCGACCGCGTCGGCGTCCAGGGCCACTCGTGGGGCGGCTACCAGATCGCCTACATGATCACCAAGACGAACATCTTCGCGGCGGCGGAAGCCGGCGCTCCCGTGTCGAACATGACGAGCGCCTACGGGGGCATCCGCTGGCAGTCCGGGATGAGTCGCATGTTCCAGTACGAGCGCACGCAGAGCCGCATCGGGGGCACGCTGTGGGACGAGCGCGACCGCTACGTTCACAACTCGCCCCTCTTCTTCGCGGACAAGATCCAGACGCCGCTCCTCATGCTCCACAACGACGAGGACGGCGCCGTGCCGTGGTATCAGGGGATCGAGATGTTCGTCGCCATGCGGCGGCTGGAGCTGCCCGTGTTCATGCTCAACTACAACGGCGAGGGCCACGGCCTGGGACGCCAGCCGAACCAGGAGGATTGGGCGATCCGCATGCAGCAGTTCTTCGACTACTACCTGGTCGACGCCCCGGCCCCGCGCTGGATGGAGGAGGGCGTGCCGGCGGTCGTGAAGGGCCGCGAACTCGGCCTCGAACTCATCGGCAAGCCCGTGTCCGAGGAAGGCGGCGTCTCAGGCGAACGCGGCGGCTCTGGAAGGTGACGCCTGTATCGCACGGAAATCCGGGTCGAGCTTTGTATGCCTTGGCGGTCCTCCTGGTCCTGGCGGACGCCTCGCCCGCGCGTGGCGCGGGGACGCCCCGTCTCGGGCAGGAAGCGACCGTCGACACCCTCGAGAGCGGCCGAATCGTCGTGTCCAACCCCGCCCCCGGGCGAGGCGGGGGATCCGACGAGTGGCGCCTCGTCGAGGAACTCCGCCTCGGCCAGGTGGACGGGACCGGGCCGGAGGTCTTCGGGGATGTGCACGACGTCGCCGTGGACGAGAAGGGTCACATCTACGTGCTGGATGTCGCTTCGAAGGAAGTCCGCGTCTTCGACCGGGCGGGTCGCCATCTGCGAAACATGGCCCGCGACGGAGAGGGACCCGGCGAGTTTCGCTACTCCGGCTTCTCCCCCGTGTACCGTATCATCTGGCAACCTCCGAACCGGCTCTGGATCGGTGACCTCCATCAGCAGTTGAGTTTCGATTCGCTGGGAAATGAACTCAGCCGGTCCGGCCAGCCCTTCGGCCCCGGGATGCCGATCAGCGGAGCCGCCATGATGGGCGGGCTGCGTAGCGGCAGGATCGTCGCCGCCGACGGGGAGGGCTTCGTCTATCAGGAGATGTCCGGCCGGAGCGAGCTGTCCGCCGACCAGAGCGTGAGTTACACGTACGGCGTACGCCTGCCCGTCCATCCCGAGCATCCGAACCCGGTTCCGCCAAAGGATTCGCTCCTGCTCGACAGCCGCGTCACGACGAGCATCTCGCAAACAACAAGTCGGAGCGGCCCAACTATCTCGGTCGGAGGCTTCGTGAAGACGACCATCCCGAGACGTGTGTGGGCGTTCGGGCGCAGCGGAACCGCGTGGCTGGCTGACAGGGCGGTCTATCGCTTCCACGAAGTCACGTTCGCCGGAGACACGGTTCGCACGATCGAACTCGGCGATCCGCCCCCGCCCCCGCCGGACGATTCGGATGAGGCCGAGTACACCCCCCTGCTTGCGGATCTGGAAGTGTCGCCGGAGGGCTGGCTTTGGGTGCGCCGGCACCAGGACGATCTGGAGGAGGATCCGGCCTGGGACCTGTTCGACAACTGCGGCCGCTACCGGGGCGAGGTCTCCACGTCTGCACGGCTCGGGACCCCTCGTGGCAGGAACTGGGACCCGGACCCCATGGATCTCGGCGCGGCGGGCGTAATCCATGGAATCGCCCGCGACGCCCTGGATGTGAGCTACGTGCTCCGTCTCCGACTGGCGAGCGCGAGCGGCACTCCAATCGTCACAGAGGAATGTCCCCACTGACCGGCGGTGGGTCGCCCCGGTACGGGCGAAAGCGCGTGTGACGAAACGCCTCGGGCGGTTGCGTTTTCCGCACCGCTGACCCTGCTGACGGCCGCGATCCTCGCGGCCGCTGCCACGCTTTGACGGGGTATTCCTGATCTTCCCCATCGCGGGTCGGCTGACGTGTGCGACGCGACGGCGTTGCTCCGGCGCGGCATCGCTTAGCTCCGTCGAGCGGCTGAGGGAGGCGAGATCTTTTCGGTCCCCGTCGTCTCCCGGGCCTTCGCGACCGGTGTCTCCAGGGAACGCGACGAACGGTGTGAGAGGTACTTGTCTTGACAGCTACTCATGATCGTCACGAAGTGTTGGTTTCGGAGCCCCGAAACGCTATCCTCGGTGAGTAGGATGGATCTTGGGCTGGGAGGGGGAGGGGCGATTGGTAAAGCCGGCGTTTCGATCGCTTGAGTTGTTCACGGGGGCGGGTGGGCTCGCCCTCGGAACGCACGCTGCCGGCTTCCGGCACGCAGCGCTGCTCGAGTGGAACCGTCATGCGTGCGCCACGCTTCGTGAGAACATCCGGAACGCCACCGTTTCCGGAGTGTCGGAGTGGTCCGTCGTCGAAGGCGACGTCCGCGACTGTGACTACGCTTCGTTCGGTTCCGCCCAGCTAGTGGCGGGCGGTCCACCGTGTCAGCCGTTCAGCATCGGTGGCAAGCACCGTGGGATGAACGATCGACGGGACATGATCCCGGAGTTCATCCGCGCTATCCGCGAGGTTCAGCCTGCAGCGTTTATCTTTGAGAACGTCAAGGGGCTGACCCGCGCGGCTTTCCGTAACTACCTTTCCTACATTGAGTTGCGACTTCAACATCCCGAGGATATCGCGCGACCCCATGACACTTGGGAGGATCATCTTGCTCGGCTGGAGGACGTACACACGCGCGGAACCCGTGAAGGGCTTCATTACCGAGTCGTTCGTCGTCTGCTGAACGCGGCCGACTACGGAGTACCGCAGACTCGAGAACGCGTGTTCATCGTCGGCTTTCGGCGAGACCTCGATGTGGACTGGCACTTTCCCGAACCGACGCACTCTCGCGAGCGGCTTCACTACGACCAGTGGGTGTCGGGCGAATACTGGGAAGAGCGGGAGATGGAGGCGCCCGACCCTCCCGCTCGCCTAGGCAGCGTCATCGGTCGGCTTCCCGCACTTTTTCCGCCCGAGGAGAAGCCTTGGGCCACGCTTCGTGGAGCCATAGCGGGCCTGCCGCGACCGAGGGAGCATGGAGACACGCCCGGCGTGCTGTTCCACCGGTTGCAGCCGGGAGCTCGAGCTTATCCGGGACATACGGGAAGTCCGCTCGATCTGCCGGCGAAGACCCTGAAAGCTGGCGTCCACGGGGTGCCGGGCGGCGAGAACATGATCGCGTTCCCGAGCGGGCGTGTGCGCTACCTTACAGTACGTGAAGCGGCCAGGGTGCAGACGTTCCCCGACTCCTGGCGGTTCACGGGCAGTTGGACCGAGACCATGAGACAGCTTGGGAATGCCGTGCCGATGCGACTCGCCGTTGTGTTGGCGAGCAGCATCGCGGCTCGCTTGAGCCACGGCCATGCCTGAACACGAGCCCTACGACCCCCTCGACTACGGCAATCTCACCGTCAATCTGGTCCGGGAGCTGATGACCCGGCTAGCCGTGAGTCTGCCGATACCGGACCGGTTTGCGGGCCCTGGCGTGTACGCGCTGTTCTACGACGGCGGCTATGGTCCCTACGCATCATTGCGGTCACCTGACGCCGCGCAGCCGATCTACGTTGGAAAAGCGGTGCCCCCAGGCGGGCGGAAAGGCGGGAGCGCTCCCGACGAGTCCGAGCCCGTGCTCTACCGCCGCATCGGAGAGCATGTGCGGTCTCTTGAAGCCGCCGACAATCTCCGGCTGGGGGACTTCACGTGCCGACACTTGGTGGTTGTTCCACTATGGATCACGATGGCCGAACGCTTCCTCATCGAACACTACCAGCCTTGCTGGAATGTCTGCATCGAGGGGTTTGGGATCCACGACCCCGGCAGCGGTAGACACGCCAGTCAGCGTTCGTGGTGGGATACGCTTCACCCGGGCCGCCCATGGGCGACCAACCTGCAGCCGAGAGACGAGGCGGACGCGGAGGAGTTGCTTCGAGCTTTCACCGCCGAGAGACAGGCTATCCCAGAAACGCCCTAACCCTCTCCGCCAGAGGATCGAGAGCCTTGGTCTCGCACTCCCAGATGACCAGGATCTCCCAACCGAGTCGTCTCAGCGCGGCTTCCTTTGACCGATCGCGCCGCGCGTTACCGTCGAGTTTTTTCCGCCAGAAATCTCGGCGCTCCGGCGACTTGGGAAGTCGATTCCGCGAACACCCCTCATGCCGGTGCCAGAAACAACCGTGCACGAGGATCACCTTGCGGCGTGGCTGGAACACGAGATCGGGGCGGCCTGGAAGGTCCTTCGCGTGAAGCCGATAACGGTAGCCCAGACCGTGGACGAGCCGTCGCACTCTCATTTCCGGCTTCGTGTCCTTGGACCGGATCCGGCTCATCCGTTCGCTGCGTTCGCGAACCGTGAGCGTGTCCAGACTGCTTTCTTCCATGCGATTGTCCCGGCATCCCGCCATGCGGCGGCGGCAGATCTTGTTCGCGTGGATGATGCCGGATCGATCCCGTCCGGGCCAGAGCGCCGCCGCGTGCGAACCGAGAGCACGCCGCGCCTCGGATTGTCAGACGGGGTGGGCAGCGAACACCTTCAGGATTCATGGCGACATCATCGGCATTTCGCAGGCGGGTAGGCGAGCGGGTGCGGAGGTTGCGTTTTCCGCACCCGCTGACGCTGCTGACGGCGGTAGTCCTCGCGGCTGCAGCGCTGTCGTACGTCTTGCCGGCGGGGGAGTACGACCGGCGGGACGATCCGGAGACCGGGCGCAGCATCGTCGTGCCTGGGAGCTACCAAGAGGTCGAAGCCAACCGCATCGGGATTTTCGATGCCATCGTGGCCATCCCCCGCGGGATGGCGGGCCGCGCCGATGTCGTGTTCCTGATCTTCCTCATCGGTGGGGCCTTCGCGGTGTTCGACGCGACGGGGGCGCTCCGGCGCGGCATCGCTTGGCTCGTCGAGCGGCTCGAGGGCCGCGAGATCCTGGCGATCCCCGTGGTCTCCCTCGCCTTCGCGGCGGGTGGCGTAACGGAGAATCTCCAGGAAGAAATCATCCCGCTCGTTCCGGCCCTCATGCTCCTGACGAAGCGGCTCGGCTACTCGCCCATGGTGGGGGTCGCAGTGAGCGCGGGTTCCGCGTTCGTGGGGTCGGCGTTCAGTCCCATCAACCCGTTCCAGGTGCTGACCGCGCAGGAGGTGGCGGACGTAGCGCCGCTCTCGGGCAGCGGGTTCCGGCTGGTCTTCCTGGCCGTCGCCCTTGGTCTCTGGATCTGGTGGACGATGCGTTACGCGGCCCGGACCCGGGTTGAGGCCGAGACGGTAGAGGCGGCGGAATCGGAGGCCGCGCCGGGATGGAGGGACTTGACCATCTTCGGCATCGTCGCCGCGACTTTCGGCGTCCTCGTGTGGGGACTGCTGTCGCTGGGGTGGGACTTCGACCACATGTCGGCGCTCTTCTTCGTCATGGGCGTGGTCGTCGGGATCGTCGGGCGGCTCGGCATCACGGGGACGGCCGAGGCGTACGCGCAGGGCTTCAAGTCGATGGGGTACGCGGCGCTTCTCATCGGCTTCGCCAACGCGATCTATGTCGTCATGGATGACGCGCGGATCATCGATACGATCGTGCGCGGCCTCTTCATCCCGCTTGCAGAACTGCCTCTCGCGCTGTCGGCCATCGGCATGTCGGCCGCACAGGGCGTGCTGCACTTCGCCGTGCCCAGCGTGAGCGGCCAGGCGGTGCTCACGCTCCCGGTGCTCGTGCCGCTGTCGGACCTACTCGGACTCTCGCGGCAGATCACGATCCTCGCCTACCAGTACGGGGCGGGGCTGTGCGACCTGATCACGCCGACCAACGGCGCGCTGATGGCGATCCTGGCGGCGAGCGGCGTCCGCTACGAGGCGTGGCTGCGCTTCGTCGTCCCCCGCTATCTCATGCTGATGGCGCTCGGGGCCGTGGCGCTGGTTATCGCCATCGCCATCGGCTACAGCTGACGGTCCCCGCGTTCCCGCGGGAACGTTCCCCTCGGCATCTCCAAATTCGGCTGCGTGCCCGTTGAGGGCCGGTTCATACCGCGCTGCAACCTTGGCCCGCGATCGTAGGCGCCGCCCTCAGCCCGGCGCCGCCCGCGTCGGTTTCCGGAAACCGGCCCGACCGCGCTAGCTTGAATCAGGGAGGAGGAAGGCTTGATTCCGATGAAGACTCCAGAGCCGCGATGAGCGACGTCGCCCTTGCGGTCGTTACCGCCGCCGGAACCGCTGTCGGAACCGGTGCCTCCGTAATCATCGTACTCTGGCGGATCATTCGGGCCCTTCGGACGGACATGGCGACGGGGATCGCGGGCGTGCGCACGGAGATGAAGGTCGAGATCGGTGGGGTCCGTTCGGACATGAAGGCGGCGATCGGCCAGCTCCGGAACAACGATCTGAAGCACGTGGAGACCCGAATCGAGCGAGTCGACCAACGGCTCACCGCCGCTATCGGCGAGGTCCGCGAGGAGCTGCGCGGGCTCCGCTCGGACATGACGGCCGAGATCGGGGGGCTCCGCTCGGATATGACGGCCGAGATCGGGGGGCTCCGCTCGGATATGACGACGGCGGTCAGCGACATGCGGGCGGACATGCGCACGAATCAGCAGCAGGTTCTGGAAGCGATCCGCGCTATCCGGAACCCGCGCTGACACACCCCCCGCGTTCCCGCGGGAACGTCGCCGTCAGAAACCGCCTGGGTCAGCCTCGCAGTCAGGGGAGATACCAAGCCACCGCGTTGCCCAGCCCGCAGGACCGGCGGCGGTCCAGGCTGCGCCTGCCAGCCACTCCATGGCCGGTTCCCCGATCGGGGCGCCCGGCGGCGCGCCCGGCGTCCCTGGCATCTGGTACGGTGACGATGGCTTGTCGAGGAAGCGCTCGATGTCCCGGTCGACCAGGTGTACGAAGGCCACGTCACTCTCCGGCGGCGGGTTCGCCGCCATCTCGGATCGAAGCTCCACGAGGCGGCGCGTCGCAATGGCCCGCACATGCGGCATGGAAGCCCCTTCCGCCAACGCCATGATTCGGTCCACGAGCACGCGGTAGGCCGCGAGCCGCAGTTCCGTGTGGTACGGCGTCTCGTTCGCTGCGGGCCGAACTCCGTTGACGAGCGCTATCAGGACTTCGTCGAGCCCCGGCAACTCCGGGTCGAGCGCGTGCTGTTCCACCAATCGGGCGGCCCGCGCCGGCTGCAGCACCCGAGAAACGGTGTGGTCGGCCGCCACGACGGCGGGCGTGACCGCATCGAAGGCCGGTCCCGTGTAGCGCGGGAACGTCTCCCGGGAGCGACCGAAGCCGGGCGGCCGGGGCGGCAGCAGGTCCAGCACCCCCACCGGAATCGCGAGTTCGGCCGGGCTCAGCGTCGCGGCCAATGCATCGAGCGCGGCCCGCTGAGCGTCGCCCGACACCCGCCGCATGGGCGTCCGCCCGTCGCCGCGAAACGCGTAGATGTACTCCAGCCCCCCGAGCAGCGAGGCGGCCGCGTCCACCTGGTAGCGGTGGTGCATGTAGAGCGGGACCAGCGCCTCCTCGACCGTGACGATCGGTCGCCCTGCGCGGATCGCCGCCTCCCCGAATCGGTCCAGCGCGTGCCGCCGCACCTCCATCATGCGGTCGAGTTCCGCCGCCGCGTCCACCCCGTTCGACCACTGGTCGGCGCGCGCGTGGATCCCGATGTCCTGGTTCGTGAAGTAGATGATGTCCTCGTCCCACGCCTCGTCGAGGATCCGCTGCAGCTCGGCGGCCTCGTCGGTCCCGGGCGGGAAGTCCGAGTAACCGTACGTGATCGCGACCTTGTCCCATTCCCCGATGTCCACGTCATAGACCTCGGAATAGTCGAGCCGTCCATCGTTCCCCAGAGTCACCAGCGGATGGGGGTAGTCCAGGACCGAGATCCGGCCGCGGCTGCTGTCGTAGTAGTTGTGGCCGAGACCCAGCGTGTGCCCGACTTCGTGCGCCGACAGCTGTCGAATCCGGGCCAGCGCCCACGCGGCGATGTCCTCCGGCACCTCGTCGCCGTTCGCGTAGGGGGAGAGCAGACCCTCGGCGATGAGGTAGTCCTGCCGCCAGCGAAGCGACCCGAGTGTCACGACGCCCTTGAGGATCTCGCCCGTGCGCGGATCCGTGACCGACCCCCCGGTGCTCCAGCCGCGCGTGGAGCGGTGCACCCAGTTGATCACGTTGTAGCGCACGTCGTGCGAACTCACGCCCTCCGGCAGCATCTCCACCTGAAACCCATCGCGGAACCCGGCCGCCTCGAAGGCCTGGTTCCACCACCGGGCCCCCTCGAGCAGCGCCGTCCGGATCGGCTCCGGCGCCCCCGGGTCGAGATAGTAGACGATGGGCTCGACGGGCTCGCTCACGGCCGCCGACGGATCCCGCTTCTCGAGCCGGTGCCGCCGAATGAAACGCTGCCGCATGTCCTCGCCCAGCGGCGCGGAGTAGTCCGCGAAGCTCATGGCTCCGTAGCCGGCCCGCGGATCGAACGCCCGCGGCGTGTATTCGCCCAACTCGGGGAGCTGAACAAAGGAGTGATGCAGCCGGATTGTCGCGGCCTCGCCGGTCGAGGCCACGCTTCCGACCCCCTCGAACGCTCCGCCTCCGCCACCGAAGCCGAAGCCGCCGCCCCCGGCCCCCGGCTGGCGCACGAAGGTGAGGGAGGCCTCGATCTCGGTGTTCTCCGGGAACCCCATCGTCATCGGGAGGTGGATCGCGCTCCGGCTCGCGTCGAAACGGTACGTCCCCGGCCGCAGCCGCTGCGCCCAGTTGATCATGTCCCGGACCACGAAGTCCGTCGCGTCAACGAGCACTCGCCCATCCGTCTCCGCCCCCGCCGTGAATCCCCACAGCGTGGAGGGGGCGAACGCGTCCGTCACCGCCTGTACCTCGCGCGGGTTCGGGCTGCTCGCACGGAAGTCGAGGTTGGGCTGGATCATCAGCACCTTGGGCCCCACCCGGTGGAAGCGTACGAGGCGCGAGCCGGAGAGCGCCCCCCGATCGAGGCCGATGTCGTTCGACCCAAGACCGGAGGCGAGGCCCGTCATGTGCAGCAGATCCGTGTCCCAGCGCGATATCTCAAGCCACAGCTTGCCGCTGGACGCCTCCCAGTACATGGGGATGAAGCCGTCGATGGCCCTCATCGAAGCCGTTTTTTCCTCGATAGACGGGAGCTCGCCCCCGGCGTCCTGCGCGACGGCGGACACTGGGATGAGGACGGAGAGGAAGACGGGAAGAAGCTTCCGGAAACGGGTCACGGAGTACACAGACGCCTCCTGAGGACGATGAGTGGTCGGCTCCCCCCCGAGGAGTCGGAGAGAATGGCTACACATTAGGCCGGATTCGCGCGAAGAGGGAGCGGGCAGGCAGATCCCTGGCGGCCTGCTAACGATCGATGGCAGCGGTCACCTCTCCCACGATGTCGGACAGATACGCATTGATGTCGCCGGGGCTCGGCCCCAGCCGGACGATCACGAGGTCATGGGATGGGATGATCACGGTGTACTGTCCCATGAACCCCGCCGCCCAGAAGGCGTCCTCCGGAGCCCGGGGGAGAGCGCCGCCGCGATTGAGCCAGAAGAGTCCGCCGTAGTTGAGGAGTTCGGCGCCGGGAGCGGGCGTGCTCACAAACTCCACCCAGCCCTCGGGCAGAATACGGTCGGATCCGCCATCCGGAGTCGGCCACACCCCGTCCCACAGATGGAGGAGACCGAACCGGCCCCAGTCCCATGCGCTCCCGTAGTCGTAGCCGCTGATGATGAAGTTGCCCCACGCGTCCGTTTCGAGGACGTAGTTGCGGGCTCCGATACGGTCGAAGAGGATCCGCTGGGGGTAGGTTAGCCAGTTCTCTCCGCGGGCTTCGACCGCCTGGCGGACGATGCGGTTGGCCGTGAGCGGATCGGAATTCCGATAGCGGTAGATCTCACCGGGAGCGCGGTCCATCGGCTGGTTGACCGCATGCTCGAACACGTCGATCCCCTCGAAGTAGATGCGCCGGTGTTCGTCGGTGTGCGTCCACGACAGCGAGTCCCGCCAGCCCAGGTTCACGAAATCGAGCCCCGAACTCATGTTCAGGATGTCCCGGATGCGGATCTTCCGACGCGGGTCCCCATCCCCCTGCCATTTGGGGACGGGCGCGGGATCGTCGAGTCCCGCGTCGAGATGGCCGGCCTGAATCGCCGCCCCGACCAGCGTGCTCGCAATGCTCTTCCCCTGGGACCAGGAGATCTGCGGCGTGTTCCGCGTGAAGCCGGGGGCGTAGCGCTCGCCCAGGACCTTGCCGGCGTAGACGACCATGAGCGCGCGGGTGTTGTGCTCGCTCTGGGCCATCGTCCAGTCGAGGGCGGCGTCGAGCGTGGCCATGTCGACCTCCGCCGGTGGCGGGTCGTGGTACGCATCGACATCGCCCGTGGGCCAGGCGGTTACCGCCGGATCCGGGCTGAGCCGCTCGACCACCTGCGGCTCGAACGTCACGTCCTCGAGCCCGGCCGGCAGGACCGTGCATCCCTGGTCGCCATTGTACTCGGCGGATCGCGTGCCGAAGTCCTCTCCCGAAACGGAGGCTGTGCGGGTCTCGAAGTTCACGGCGTACGCGAAGTCGTCCTGCCATTTGAAGATGTCGAAGCGCCGGATGTCCTGCGCCACCACCTCCTCGGCGGAGCGTTCGTAGTCCCGGCCCACGACGAACACCCCCGAGCAGATGTGGTGGGCCGCCATGCCCGCGATGTGCCCGCGCACATGCGCCGCATCGGAAGCGTCGGACACTGCGGCCTGACCCTCTTCGCCCGACCCGCAGGCGAAGCACAGGAGCACGGTTGCGAGTACCGACAGGATCCGTGATGGATGATGAGTGCGCATGCGACCCTCCTTTGGCGGCTACCGGTCGATTGCCGCGGTCACCTCTCCGATGATGTCCGACATGTACGCGCCGTGGTCGCCCGGGCTCGGACCCAGCCGGACGATCACAAGATCCCGGGACGGGATGATGGCCGTGTACTGTCCCATGGCCCCAGCCGCCCAGTACGCGTCCTCCGGGGCTCTCGGAAACGCGCCGCCGCGATTCACCCAGAACAATCCCCCGTAGTTGAGGAGCTCGGCCCCGGGAGCGGGCGTGCTGACGAAGTCGACCCAACCCTCGGGGAGGATGCGGTCGGATCCGCCATCGGGCGTCGGCCATACCCCGTCCCACAGGTGGAGGAGGCCGAACCGCGCCCAGTCCCAGGCGCTCCCGTAGTCGTAGCCGGTGATGATGAAGTTTCCCCAGGCGTCCGTCTCGAGGACGTAGTTCCTCGCCCCGATGCGGTCGAACAGGATCCGTTGGGGATAGGTGAGCCAGTCCTCTCCGCGCGCCTCGACCGCCTGCCGCACGATGCGGGTCGCGGTGAGAGGGTCGGAGTTCCGGTACCGGAAGATCGCACCCGGAAGGGTGTCCATTGGCTGGTCGATGGCGTGCTCGAACACATCGATGCCCTCGAAGTAGATCCGGGAGTGTTCGTGAGCGTGCGTCCAGCGGAGTTCCAGATCCGAGCCCAGGTTCAGGAAATCGAGCCCGGAACTCATGTTCAGGAGGTCGCGGATGCGGATCTCCCGGCGCGGGTCGTCGGCTCCCTGCCATTCGGGCACGGGCGCGGGATCGTCCAGTCCGACATCGAGGTGGCCGGCCTGGATCGCCGCCCCGACGAGCGCGCTCGCGATGCTCTTCCCCTGGGACCACGAGATCTGCGGTGTGTTGCGCGTGAAGCCGGGCGCGTAGCGCTCGCCGAGGATCTTCCCGGCATAGACGACCACCAGCGCGCGGGTGTTGTGTTCGCTCTGGGCCATCGCCCAGTCGAGAGCCGCTCCCAACGCGGCCATGTCGACCTCCGCGGGCGGCGCGTCGTAGGTTGCGCCTGAATCACCCGTGGGCCACGCGGTCACCTCGGGATCCGGGCTGAGTCGCTCGACGGCCTGCGGCTCGAAGGCGACATCCTCGAACCCGGTCGGCAGGAGCGTGCAGCCCTGGTCCCCGTTGTATTCGGCGTACTGCGTGCGGAGTCCGTCTCCCGAGACCGAGGCGGTGCGCGTCCCGAAGTCTACCGCGTACTCGAAATCGTTCTGCCAGTCGAACCGGTCGAAGGGCTGGATGTCCTGCGCCACGACCTCCTCGACAGACCGCTCGTAGTCCCGGCCCACCACGAAGACGCCGGCGCAGAGGTGGTGCGCGGCCATCCCGGCGACGTGTCCGCGTATGTGGGCCTCGTCTTCTTCCGTCTGAGCCGGCTCCGGCGCACAGCCCGGCGCCAGGAGGGCAGTCGCCGCTGCGACCATGGTGACATGCCGGGGACGAACTCCCATGCGAACGCTCATGCGAACTCCCATTTCGCGACGAGAAAGCGGGCTGGCAGCCGCTAGCTCTGGATCTCAGGATGGTTGTTCACCGGATCGACGAGTAGGCTGAGACTTTCCGGCAAAGACCTCACACTCTGCTCGTCGGAGGATCCGGCAGACCTACACTTCGAGCGGCAGGGGGTGAAGATCGGCCAGCTCCTGACCGACAACGGATCGGCGTACCGCTCGAAGCGGTGCCCCTGTGTCGGCTTAGGCCAATCAAAAATGTGATGTTGAATTGGCATAGGGCTTCACAGGGACTTCCAGCCAACAACCCCCAGGCAGAAACCTCAAGTCGCGCTCCCTCGGGTGGCCCCTCGCGATGCCGCCGAGACGCGCGCACGCGGCCATCGGACGCCGTACTCCCTTCCAGCGCCTCGTGGAGTTACGGATCACCAACGTCCTTGTTACGCACGGCTAGCGCTAGCGGTCGATCGCCGCCGTCACCTCTCCGATGATGTCGGACAGATACGCGCTGATGTCGCCGGGACTCGGCCCGAGCCGCACGATCACGAGGTCCCGGGACGGGATGATCACCGTGTACTGTCCCATGAACCCGGCGGACCAGAAGGCGTCCTCCGGCGCGCGCGGGAGCGAGCCGCCGCGATTGAGCCAGAAGAGTCCGCCGTAGTTGAGGAGGTCGGCCCCCGGGGCGGGCGCGCTGACGAAGTCGACCCAGCCCTCGGGGAGGATGCGGTCGCTGCCGCCGTCCGGCGTCGGCCACACCCCGTCCCACAGGTGGAGGAGGCCGAACCGGGCCCAGTCCCAGGCGCTCCCGTAATCGTAGCCGGTGATGATGAAGTTGCCCCAGGCGTCCGTCTCGAGGACGTAGTTCCGCGCCCCGATACGGTCGAACAGGATGCGCTGGGGGTAACTGAGCCATTCCTCCCCGCGCGCCTCGACAGCGTGTCGGACGATGCGGTTGGCCGTGAGAGGGTCGGAATTCCGGTAGCGGAAGATCTCCCCCGGAGCGCGGTCCATCGGTTGATCGATGGCGTGCTCGAACACGTCGATGCCCTCGAAATAGATCCGGAAGTGTTCGTTAGCGTGCGTCCAGGAATCCTCATTCCCAAGGCCGAGGTTCAGGAAATCCAGCCCCGAACTCATGTTGAGCACGTCGCGGATGCGGATCTCCCGCCGTGGATCTCCCTCGGCGTGCCACTCGGGGACGGGGGCCGGGTCGTCGAGCCCAACCTCCAGGTGGCTCGCCTCTATCGCCGCGCCGAGGAGGGCAGCCGCGACGCTCTTGCCCTGGGACCATGAAATCTGCGGCGTATTGCGCGTGAAGCCGGGCGCGTAGCGCTCGCCGAGGATCTTCCCGGCGTAGATGACGACCAGCGCGCGGGTGTTGTGCTCGCTCTGGGCCATCGTCCAGTCGAGCGCCACCTCCAGCGCGTCCATGTCGACTTCCGCGGGCGGCGGGTCGTGGTACGCGCCCACATCGCCGGTGGGCCAGGCTGTTACCTCGGGATCCGGGCTGCGTCGCTCGACGACCCGCGGCTCGTACGCGACATCGTCGAGTCCGGCCGGCAGGACCGTGCAGCCCTGGTCCCCATTGTACTCGGCGGATCGGGTCCCGAATCCATCACCCGACACCGAGGCCGTGCGTGTCTCGAAGTTCACCGCATACTCGAAGTCGTCCTGCCATTTGAAGATGTCGAAGCGCCGAATATCCTGTGCCACGACCTCCTCGACCGAGCGTTCGTAGTCCCGGCCGACGACGAACACGCCGGCACAGATGTGATGGGCGGCCATCCCGGCGATGTGCCCCCGCACATGGGCCTCATCCGAGGCGCCGGACTCCCCGACTTCGCCCGCGTCGGACCCCGCTGGCTCGACCCCCTCCTCCGGCCCACAGGCGGACGAAAGGAGAACGGTCGCGAAGACGGACAGAACCCGGGATGGATGACGAGCGCGCATACGAACCCCCATTCAGCTGCTCCGGTTGATCAGGCCGGTCCGGTCCGGCGCTTCGGCCCGACACTGCGTGCCGGCCATCCGTAGCTGAGCGCCTCGCAAGCCCCCGGCGCAAGGGTGGGTAACGTTCGCGGGGCCGCGAGTGTCGTGTGGGAAGAGGCCACGCGCGGCGCGTCACGATGCGCGAGCGCATGAACTCGGGAACGCATGCACGAACCAAAGGTCCGAAGGGAGAAGTTCGATGAGAAAGATGCTTGGGACGTTCGCTGTCGTGTTGATCGCTGCCGCCGCCGCGGCGCCACTGGAGGCTCAGGCTCAGCGGGGAGGCCGTGGCTTCGCCATGAGCCTCGACGACCAGATGACGGCGCTCACGGAGCGGCTCGAACTCGACGAGGAGCAGGTCGTGAAGGTCCGTGAGATCCTCCAGGCGCAGGTGGAGAGCCGCCGCGAGCGCTTCCAGGGGGTGCGGGGTTCGATGGACCGGGACGCCATGATGGCGATGATACAGGAGATGCGGGAGGAGACGGAAACCCGGCTCGCCGAGGTGCTGACCGACGAGCAGATGGAGAAGTACCGGGAGTATGTGGCCGAGCAGCAGCAGCGCGGCCCTCCGCCGTTCTGATCCGCGTCCGGGCGGCTACCTCGAGGCCGGCGCCCGCACGGTCGCCGGCCTGGGGCCGCCCTTCGGCGCCCGCCCCCGCTGCACCAGCACGACCGCCGCGACGATGATCACCGTCCCCACTAGCATCGGCAGCGTGAACGCCTCGTCCGCCAGCCACCACCCCAGGAACAGCGCCACGACCGGATTGACGTAGGCGTACGTCCCGGCCGCCGCGGGCCGGACGTTGCGCAGGAGCCACATGTAGGCCGAGAACGCCACGATCGACCCGAACATCGTCAGGTAGAGCAACGACCACCACGATCTGGCCGAGATGTCGGCGAGAGATAGTCGGCCGAACTCCCCGGCGCCGAGTGCGATCAGCAGGAGCGCCGCGCCACCCGCGACCATCGTGAGCCCGGTTCCGTAGAGCGGGGGCGATGGAAGGGCCGCCCGCCGGTTGTACATCGAGCCGACGGCCCAGCTCAACGAGGCGACGATGATGACGAGGGCGCCCAGCAGCACCTGTTCCGAGGACGCGCCGCCGACCCCTATCTCCGCGTTCGAACCGGTGACGAGGACGACGACGCCCGCGAGACCGAGCAGTAGTCCCAGGATCTCGAGGGGACGCGGCACCTCGCGGTCCGGCCCCAGCCGCGCGATCGCCACGAGCCACAGCGGCACCGTCGCCACGAGCAGCGCGGTCAGCCCCGAGGGCACGTACAACTCGGCCCAGCACACGAGCCCGTTGCCGCCGACCACCATGAACACGCCCGAGATCGTCGCGGCCTTCCACTCCGCCGGCTTCGGGGCGGGCGCGCCCCGCACGCGCGACACGATCGTGAGGATGAGGCCCGCCGTGAGAAACCGGACGCCGCCCAGGATGAACGGCGGGATCGTCTCCACCCCGAAGCGGATCGCCAGATAGGTCGATCCCCAGACCAGGTACACCGCCGCGAACGCGAGCAGCAGATCCCGGGTCGAAGCGTTACGGGCGTTCAACGTAAGGCCCGCGCGAACTGTGCCTCCCAGGAACGCCGAAGATTGCCAGAGGTACCCCAATGGGTTATGGTTGAACCGATGATAACGGTCGTCGAGACCCCAACCTTCTCCCGTCAGGCCGATAAGCTCTTTCGGGAGGATGAGAAGCGCAAACTGATCCTCTTCCTTGCGGAGAATCCGCTCGCGGGCGATGTAATTCCCGGGACGGGCGGTGTCAGGAAGTTGCGCTTTGCGGCTTCAGGGAGGGGCAAGAGCGGCGGCGCCCGGGTCATCTACTACTTTCTGGATGACACGGCGCCAATCTACGCACTGCTCGCCTATCCGAAGGCGGGGAAGACCGATCTGACACCGGACCAACGGCGGCAGGTCGCGGCTCTGGCCGCTGCGATCAAGGCCACATGGAGGGAGACCAAGTGACCACCTTTGGCGACGAACTGATCCAGTCGCTCAACGAGGCTGTCGCTCACGCGAGGGGGGAGGGGCCCGGTACCCTGCACACCTCCGTCGTGCCGCGAGAGGTTCGAAGGGCTGCCAACCTGACCCAGGCACAGATGGCGCCACTGATGGGAATGAGTCTTTCCGGTTACCGAAAATGGGAGCAAGGAACGCGGCGCGTCAGCGGTCCGGGTGCGACTCTTCTGCGCCTGATCCAAAAGGAGCCCGAAGCGGTCAAGCGCGCGCTACTCTCAGCGGAGCCGGGATAGCGCCCGGTCGCGACCGCGCGTGAACGCGTAGATGGCGAGGCCGACGGCGATCAGGCCGAGTCCCAGCCCCGCCTCCAGGGGGCGCTCGATGAGGATGTACGTCAGCGTCCAGCCGGTGACCGACAGGAAGACCAGCGGCGTGATCGGATACCCCCACGTCCGGTAGGGCGGGTCGGCTTCGGGCCCGGGTCCCGCGTCTGGCCCGGCGTCCGCTTCCCCTTCGGGCACCGGCGCTCCTCGCCGCCGCAGCACGAACACGCCTGCCGTGGCGAGCAGCGTGTTCAGGCCCATCGTGAATCCCGAGAAGACGAGGATCGTCTCGAACGACTCCGTCAGGATGAAGGCGAGGCTAATCGCGCCCTGCGTGTAGATCGCCACGGCCGGAATCCCCCGGGCATTGAGCTTCCTGAGGATTCGGAACGTCGGGTGGTCTCCTCCGATTGCGTACAGAACCCGTGGGCCCGCCAGCACCATGGCGCTCACGGTGGAGACCAGCAGCAGGGCGAGCGTGATCCCCATGATGTCGGCGCCTCGCGGCCCGAAGATGTGCGTCGCCGCGATGTAGCCGACCTCGAGCCGCCCCACGAGTTCCTCCGCGGGCGCGGCGCGCAGGAAGACGTAGTTGAGGCCGACGTACAAGACCATGACGAGCAGCGTCCCGGCCCCGAGCGCGCGCGGCAGAATTCGGCGCGGGTCACGGAGTTCACGGGTCACGTAGGTCGCGGCGTTCCAACCCGAGTAGGAGTAGGAGACGAAGATCAGCGACACCGCGAACCCGCTCGACAGGATGCTGGACGCCCCGGCCGCCGAGGGCAGGATGTCGAGAGGCTGCGACTCGGTGACCAGCGATACCCCTGCCGCGCAGAAAGCCAGGATGAGCGCGACCTTGAGCGTGGTCGTCCAGCGCTGGAAGCCGCCCGATGTCCGGTGCGTGCTCCCGTGTACGAGCGACAGCACCACGACCAGCCCCACGGCCAGCCAGCGCGCCGGCAGCGCCGGGAAGACCGACGACAGGTAGGTGCCGAACGTGATCGCGGCGAGCGCGGTCGGGCCCGCGAAACCAACGGTGGCCGAGATCCACCCGGAGACGAAGCCGGCCGCCGGGTGATAGATGTGGGACAGGAAGGCGTACTCACCGCCCGACCGCCGGATCGTGGAGCCGAGTTCGGCGTAGGTGAGCGCCCCGCACACGGCCGTCACCCCGCCCACGACCCACAGCATGATGAGCGCGAAGCCCGACCGCAGGCTCTCGAGCTGGAACCCGAGGCTGGTGAAGACGCCAGTCCCCACCATGTTCGCGACGACGACCGCGATCGCCGTGTGGAGACCGAAGCCGGCCCTGGGCTCCTTCAGGGGACGGGCTCGGCCAGCCCCGCCTCGCTCACGAGGAGGAGGAGGCCCGCCTGGATGGCGAGGTGGCCGTCGCGGTTGATCCACCATTCGCCGGGCGAGTGGGCGCCGCTCCCGATGCCGCCGCTCCCGATCGTCACCGCCGGAATCCCGAGTGCGATCGGAATGTTGGAGTCGGTCGAGGAACGGGCGAGTTGCGGCTCTCCACCGAACAGGCGCACGACTTCGCTGGCCCGTTGGACCAGCGGGTGGTCGTCCGCGATCTCACCCGAAGGCCGGTCCCCGATCTGGTCCAGTTCGAGTTCGATCTCGGGCCCGTCGCGGCGCAGCGCGTTCTCCTCGGCCAGCGCCCGCCGCATCGCGTCCCGGAAGACGGCGTCGATGCGCGCGAGGCTCTCCTCGCTCACCGAACGCATGTCCACCTCCATCCACGTTTCGAACGGGATCGCGTTGACCGACGTCCCACCGCCGATTCGCCCCACGTTGTAGCTCGTGCGCGGCCCCGACCGGGTCAGCGTGTCCGCCACATCCTGGAAGTGGCGGATCGCCCGCCCGAGCGCGTGGGCCGGGTTCGCGAGCCCGAACGCCCCCCACGAGTGACCGCCGGGTCCCCGGAAGGTGACGCGGAAGCGATGGGAACCGAGTCCCTTGTTCACGATTCTCCCCAGCCCGCTCCCGTCAACATCGATCCAGGCGTGGATCGGGTCCGCCCCCTCCCGGAACAGGTACTTCATCCCGCGCAGGTCGCCGAGTCCCTCCTCCCCGACCGTCCCGATGAAGCGGACGTCCGCCTCGGTCTCGATCCCGCTCGCCTCGAGCGCCCGGAGGACGGTGAGCACCGCCATCAGACCGCGCGTATCGTCGCCGATCCCCGGCGCGAAGAGCGTGTCCCCGCGCTGTGTGACCGTGACGTCGACGTCCTCCGGGAACACCGTATCCAGGTGTCCGGAGAGGGCGACGGTCCTCCGCCCCCCGTCCCCCGTCGACCCGCGCTTGCCGCCCCGGCCGAAGCGGATCGCCACGGCATTGCCCTCCTCGTCGATGAACACCGAATCGGCCCCGGCCTCGCGAAGCCACTCCGCGTAGACCCGCGCACGCGCTTCCTCCATGAACGGGGGCGCCGGTATCTGGGTGAGTTCGATCAGTTCGCGGATCGTTCTCGGATCGACGCCCTCGACGAAACCGAAGGCCCGCCGCACCGCGGGATGTTCGGCGAGGCTCCGGACCTCCTCGGCGGGCGTCTGGGCGGTCAGCCCGGACGGGGCGGCGGCGATGAGGGTGCCGCCGGCGAGTGCCGAGGCGATGGTTGCGCGGACGATTGGGGCGATCGGTGCGTGCATGACGTGCGAGTCTCCCGGATTCGGACCTTCGCGGCGGCTGCGGTCCGCCGCTAAAGGCGCAAGATGTCGGCTGCCGCGAAGCTATCCGGCGTCGCGCCCTACGCCAGAGCGGGTCCGCGTCGGGAGCGCGTCGGGAGCCGCTGGCCGGGACGCTCGGTGCTGCTCGCCCTACCGTCGGGGATTCAGTTCTCGAAGCGGGCCAGGATCCAGTCCGAGATCGTGTCGAGGAAGCCGTCCACGAAGGCCTTCTCAAGCATCCCGTACTCCGCGGGCGATCCGGTCGTGGCGGCCTGGAAGAGATGATTGGTGCGGGGGAGAACTTCGATCGTCACATCCGGGTTGCCGGACAGCGCCTCGGCCATCGGTCCCCGGTTCTGGTCGGGGAGCACCTGGAGGTCCAGTTCGCCGAACAGGGCCAGAACCGGAACCCGCGTCTGACGGAGAGCCTCGGCCGGATCGTAGGTGAGGAAGTACCGGAACCAGGCGGACTGGAGGGCGTTGATCTGCTGGTCGATCTGCGCCTGCACGTAGCCGTCGACGTCGGAGATCGGCGCGCGCTGCGCCTCGGAGAGCCGGTCGATCGCTGCCCGGATCTGCACCGCGAACTCCTCGCGGTGCGCGTCGAGATCCTCGCCCGCCTCCATCGCCGCGAACAGCCGTCGCTGGAACCCGGTCGCCCACACGATGTCCTCTTCGCGCGCGCCGGCGGCCCGGGAGAGAGCGGCGGCCTGCTCGTAGATGATTTCGGCCCCGGGCACGCTCGTGCCTGCGAGCAGCACGACGAAGCGGACCGCGTCCGAGTGCGAGGCGGCGATCGAGGCCACCGAAGCGCCCTCGCTGTGGCCCGCGAGGCCGATCCGCCCGGGATCGATGTCCACGTGTTCGGACAGACGGGCGATTCCGGCCAGGGCGTCCCCTGCGAAGTCGGAGGTCGTGGACTGCGCGACGTTCCCCGTGGAGCCGCCGACCCCCCGGTCGTCGTAGCGCAGGACCGCGATCCCGCGGCGCGTGAGATGGTCGGCGATGACCCGGAAGAGGGGGAAGCCGACCAGTTCCTCGTCACGGTTCTGCGGTCCCGACCCCGTAAGCATGACCACACCAGGGAAGGGGCCTGCGCCCTCGGGCAGGGTCAGCGTGCCCTCCAGGTGGATCTCGCCGTTCTCGAAGGATATCTCCTCCGCGCGGTAGGGAACGGGCTCCTCGGGTTCGGGCTCCGCCGCCTCCGCGCGTTCGATGGCGAACGTCCCGACGGCGACTCCCTGCGTGAAATCGCCCTCGATTCTGTCTCCGTCGAGCGCTCCATCCCAGACGGCGAGTCCGATCGAGGCCCGAAGTTCGAAGTGCACGCGGCCGTCGTCATAGGACACGGCGGCGAGCGGCAGACGGAGGGCACCCTGGACGGGGATGTCCATCGTCGCCGCCACCGCTCCGTCCGCCGTCTCGAACGTGACCGAGAACGGCAGCTCGCCCGTCGGCAGGACGACGGACCCGGCCCACCTGCCCTCGACGCCGGATCCGGGTTCCTGTGCCATCGCCGGCGCGGAGAGCGCGCACCCGGCGGCCGTCCACAGGCCCAGCGTCCCGGGGAAGGCGAGGCCCTCGAAACGGCGGCGGGCCGTTCTTCCGACGGTCATGGCTGGTCCTTCTCGACTTTGACAGCGGAGCCGTAGACGACGATCTCCGCCGTGCCCCCCAGGATGTAGGAGGTCGAAAAGCGGACGCAGAGAATCGCGTTGGCGCCGAACGCCGCTGCCTCTCCTTCCATGCGATCGATCGCCTGTTCGCGCGCTTCGGCCATCATCTTCGTGTACTCCTGGATCTCGCCTCCCACGATGGTCTTCAGTCCGGCAAGAATGTCGCGGCCCAGGTGGCGGGCCCGGATCGTGCTGCCGCGCACGAGGCCGAATTCCGTCACAATCCGGTGCCCGGCGAGGTCGTTTCGGGAGGTGCTGATCATCGGATCACATCCTTGTATGGGTCTTTCTTCTGCATGAACAGGCGTTCGCGAACGACGGAGACGAAGAGGATCACGAAGCCGGCGATAAGCGCGAGCATGCCCCAGCGAATGTAGGCGGGCATCGTCGTGTCCCGGATCAACTCGCTGACGGCGGTCCACAGCGCCCACGTCCCCACCGTGATGGTTCCCAGCGAGACCAGGACCCAGCCGATGCCGCGTTCGAGCCGCCGGTAGACGTGCTCCCAGTAGCTGTCCCAGGTCTCTCCCGGGGGTTTCAACGGAGTCATGGTGTCGGTGACCTCCTTCAGGCGCTGAAACGTCTCCAGTTCGTCGCGAAGATCCGGGTCGGCCTCGAGCGCCGACTCGAGTTCGAGGCGCGCCTTCCCCGAGATCTCCCGGTCCACTTCGGCCATCATGAGATGGCGCACTCGCTCTTCGGGCGGCATCCCGTTCCCTTCCTCCATCGTGTCATCCATCGTCGCGTGCCTCCCGCCGGTCGGGCCGGGCCCACGCGGTCTCGATCTCCCGCGCCAGGGACCGCCGCGCCCGGTAGAGACGCGACATCACGGTTCCGATCGGAATCCCCAGCAGTTCAGCGATCTCCCGGTAGCGCAGCCCCTCGAACTCGCGCAACACGAGCGCCTCGCGCTCCCGCTCCCCGAGGCGCTCGATGGCGGCCGCCACCCGGTCGCGCAGTTCGGCGCGCTCGAGCGCCTTTTCCGGACTGAGCGGCTGCACTCCCATCGTCGTATCGGCGAGCCAGCTGCCCGCCTTCTCCAGCTTCTGGCGGCGGGAGCGCTGGTCGCGCGTATGGTTGAAACAGAGCCGTCGGATGATCTGATAGAGCCACGGGAAGAAGGGGCGCTCGGCGTCGATCGTGGCTCGGGCGCGGAAGGCCCTGGCGAAAGCCTCCTGAGAGAGATCGAGCGCGTCGTCGTGATTCCCCACAAGACCGAGCGCCGTATAGTAGGACCGCTGCATGTATCGTGTGACGAGTTCGCCGAAGGCCGCTCGCTCGCCGCTCTGTGCGCGAAGAACGAGCGTCCGGTCGGTCACCTCCGAGCTGTTCAAATATGGCTCCCATTGCCGCGGGCATCCCTCGTTGACCTGTTTGCGTCGCGAGGGATACACGAAGCCGCGAGCTTTATTCGCGGCATGTGCCGCCGGTGGCGGGCGCCGCGCCCGCAGATCCGGGAAGCGAGCACGGAACCGAAACACAGGATCGAGACACAGGATGAACGAGTTTCCCGTCGGAGCAACCCTGAGGCCCGAAGTGGTCCCGTCGCGCTGGACCCTCATGCGGGACGTGGCCGTGTTTCAGCTCAAGCTCTTCCTGGATGGACTCCGGGACGCGGCGCTCATTCCGGCGTCGCTGGCCATAGCCCTGCTGGACCTGTTGGGGTTGGGGCCCCGAGCCGGCCAACAGTTCTATCTGTTGCTGGAGTTCGGCCAGCGGACGGAGTACTGGATCAACCTGTTCGGCGCCGCCAGGCACGCGGAGGCTCTGGCGTCACCCCCGCGTCCGGGAGTGGATGTGCTGGTCGACCGCCTGGAGCGGCTCGTCGTGCAGGAGTACGAGCGCGGGGGGATGACGGCGTCGACGAAGGACGCGGTGGACCGCGCCCTGGATGGTCTCACGAAGCGTGGACCTGCTGACCGAAATCCTCCCGAGGGATCGACGTGAGCCGGAGTTCCGCCGAGCGCGCCTTCGACCTCGACGAAGGTGACCGGATAGCCTCCCACGAGGTCGATCGAAGGGATGATCATCGCCGCACCGCGACGCCGAGCTGTTGCAGCCGGTCCTTGAGCCGGCCGATCGACCAGTCGCCCTGGTGGAAGATCGACGCCGCGAGCACCGCGTCCGCGCCGGCGTCGACCGCCGCGCGCATGTGGCCCGGGTTCGCTCCACCGCCGGAGGCCACGATCGGAAGCGGGATCACCCGGCGGATCGCCCCGATCAACGCCAGGTCGTAGCCGCTCCGCGTCCCGTCGCGGTCGAAGCTCGTGAGGAGGATCTCGCCCGCGCCCAGTTCCGCCGCCCGCCGCGCCCATTTCGCCGCGTCAAGCCCCGTACGGTTGCGGCCGGAGTGTGTCAGCACCTCGAAGCCGCTCGAACAGGCGTCCGGTGCCGAGCCGGAAGCGTCCAGCGCGAGGACCGCGCACTGGGCCCCGAAGCGCGCCGAGATCTCCGACAGGAGAGCGGGCCGCTCGACGGCCGCCGTATTCACCGCGACCCGGTCGGCCCCGGCCTGGAGGAGGTCCCGCGCGTCCTCCGCGGTTCGCACGCCTCCGCCGACCGTGAGAGGGATCGAGATCTCGTCCCGCACCCGGCCGATCGTCTCGGCTCGGGCCAGGCGCCCGTCGGCGGTGGCCGAGACATCGAGGATGACGATCTCATCCGCCCCTTCGTGCTCGTAGCGTCGGGCCAGTCGGGCCGGGTCCCCCTGATCCGCGAGGTTGGCGAAGCCGATCCCCTTCACGACCCGACCGTCCTTCACTTCGAGGCAGGGGATGACGCGGACGTTCAACATGCCGCGGCGAGCCTCACATTGTTCGAACGCCTCCCGACGGCGCCGGATGCGCCCGGAGCTTGCTCGAGCCAGCGGTTCAAGAGCCCGGCGCCGACCCTGCCCGAGAGTTCCGGGTGGAACTGGCACGCCAGCACGCCGCCGCGTTCGAACCCGGCCACGAAAGGGCTTCCGTGCCGGCCCATCGACGTAACCCAGCCGCTCGGCCCGCCTTCCAGTCGATAGGAGTTGGCGAAGTAGAAGATGCCGGAGCGCAGGAAGACCGCGTCGGCCGGGGCCGTGATCCGGTTCCAGCCCAGTTGCGGAATCCGGCACCCTCCCGCCAGCCGTATCGTCCGGCCGGGGACGCAGCCGAGCCCGGGGATGCCGGGAGCTTCGTCGCTCCATTCGCACAGCAACTGCAGCCCGAGACAGATGCCGAGTGTGGGCCGAAGCTCCCGGATCCGCCGGCGCAGCGCCTCGTCCCATCCCTCCCGCCGCAGATCGGCCATGCCGTCCGCGAACGACCCCACGCCCGGAAGGACGACGTACGCGGCGTCCATGATGTCGGTCGCCGAGTCCAGGACGCGGGGCGTCCTCCCCAGCCGCCGGAACGCGGCCACGACCGTCTCGAGGTTCGCCAGCCCGGTGGGGACGACGCCGACCTCGTACCCTCCCGTCGCCACGCGCGCGGCGCTCATCGGGGTCCGGCGTGGAGCATCTCCACCACGGTCTGCGGCTTTGAGCAGCTTCGTTGTCTCGTGTGTCATGTCGTCGGCTCTGGGGGCCGACACCGGCGGGGAGGTAGCGACAAAAAAAGCCGGCCACCTCGGGCCGGCATCGATCGTTCGCAACCTGGGTTCAGGATACAGCTAGACGATCACCGGCCTCCGCCCTCGCGGTGGTAATAAAAATAACCAAAAAACAGATGGGTGTTCGTCATGGCCGCGGAGGATCGCACTCTGTCCCACGCGTGTCAAGCGCGTATGCTTGTCGCGTTCCTCCGGCCTGAGCCGGACACCGTGCCACGCCAGCTCCCGGATGCGCGATGACCGACCCCATGGCGGTGGACCCGCAGGCGCCTACGCCCGAACAGAGTCGAGAGACGCGGGCGCGCGTGTCGCCCTGGATCGAACGAACTCCGGTGAGACGCTGGGTCCCGGACTCGGGAGTCGCTCCGCTGCCCGCCGGATCCGAAATCTTCCTCAAGCTGGAACTGTTTCAGCGGACAGGTTCCTACAAGGTCCGGGGCGCCCTGAACAACGTGCTCCGCGCGGACGCGGCGGCGCTGGCCCGAGGGGTCACGGCGGTCAGCGCCGGGAACCATGCGATCTCCGTGGCCTACGCGGCGCGGGCCGTGGGCACCACCGCCAGGGTCGTGATGCTCTCCTCGGCGAACCCGGCCCGCGTCGAGCGGTGCCGGAACTTCGGCGCGGAGATCGAGTTCGCGGAGGACGGCGCGAGCGGGTTCGCGCGCATGGAGGAGATCGAGAGGGAGGAAGGCCGGCTCAGCGTCCATCCGTTCGAGGGCGAAGCGACGGTCCTCGGAACGTCCACGGTCGGCCTCGAGATCGTCGAACAACTGCCCTCGCTCGAGGCCCTCGTGGTTCCGATCGGAGGGGGCGGGCTGATCTCAGGCACCGCGAGCATCGTGAAGCAGCTTGCGCCGACGTGTCGTGTGTACGGGGTGGAACCGGTCGGGGCCGACTCCATGCGCCGCAGTCTCGACGCCGGCGAACCGGTGGCGCTCGACCGCATCGACACGATCGCCGACAGCCTCGGCGCCCCCCACGCCGCACCCTACACGTTCGGCCTCGTCCAGCGGTACGTGGACGATGTCGTGCTCGTCGACGATGACGCGATCCGCTCCGCGATGCGGGCCCTCTTCCTCGACGCGAAGCTGGTCACCGAACCCGCCTCCGCCGCCCCGCTGGCCGCGGCATGTGGTCCGCTCAGCGAACGGCTGGCCGGGCTGCGCACAGGCCTCGTCCTGTCGGGCTCGAACATCGACCTCGAAACCTTCGCCGCGCACATCCGGGCGGCCGGGTGACGCCCCGCCTCGGCGTCGGCTCGCTCGAAGAGCTCGCGGCCGTCGTCCGGGACCGGATCAACTACTACAATCAGGTGCGCCGGCACTCCTCCCTCGGAGACCGGCCGCCCCTGCGTGTCCAACTGTTGGGGGGCACTTCACCATGAAGGAGAAACGGAATGAGAGAAGGAGTCGTGATACGTTTTCCGGCGGTGACCACCCTGGGGCTCGTTGCGCTCCTTTCCAGCGTCCCGCTCCTCCCCGTCGCCGGGCAGTCGATCACCGTCGTGTCCTGGGGCGGCTCCTACGGCCGCGCCGTCAACGAGGGCGCCAACATTCCCTTCACCGAGGCGACCGGCATCCGTGTCAGCCTGGACGCCTACAACGGCGGCCTGGCCCAGATACGGGCCCAGGTGGACGTCGGCAACATCCATTGGGATGTGGTCGACCTGGAGATCGCCGATGCCGTGCGCGGTTGCGACGAGGGGCTGCTCGAGCTGATAGACATCGACGATCTGCCTCCCGGACCCGACGGCACTCCCGCGGCCGACGACTTCGTGGCCGAGAGCCAGACCGAGTGCGGGGTGGGCAATCTGTACTGGTCGACCGTGTACGCGTACAACGACGTGAACTTCCCGGGCGAAAAGCCCACCACCATGGCCGATTTCTTCGACCTGGAGAAGTTCCCGGGCCGCCGCGGGATGCGGCGGGTACCGCAGGTGAACCTGGAGTTCGCCCTGGTCGCCGATGGCGTGCCGCTCGACGAGGTGTACGCCACGCTGGAGACTCCGGAAGGCTTGGACCGGGCCTTTGCCAAGCTCGAAACGATCGAGGACGAGGTGGTCTGGTGGGAGGCCGGCGCCCAGCCGCCGCAGATGTTGGCCGACAGGGAAGTGGTCATGAGCACGGCGTACAACGGCCGCATCTTCAATGCCCAGATCCTGGAAAACCAACCGTTCGTGATCGTGTGGGACGGGCAGTTGTTGGACGTGGGTCAGGTCGGGATCGTCGCGGGTACACCGAGGCTGGAAGAGGCACTGAGATACGTGGCCTTCAGCACCAGCGCCGAGTCTCTGGCGCGGATCGGCCGCCGCATCTCCTATTCCCCGGCGCGCAGATCAGGCATGCTACTGGTGACGACCCATGCAGTCGCAGGGGTCGACATGGCGCCCCACATGCCGGCCGGCGCGGGCAACGTGGATCGTGCGCTTCGTTACGACTGGGCGTTCTGGGTCGACTACCAGGACGAACTGAACGAGCGCTTCATCGCCTGGCTGGCGCGCTAGAAGGCGATGGCTCTGTCGCGGAGAAGGGGTGGCGGTGGCGTAGGGGAGACGGCGGGAGCACCAAGGCTTGTGTACGCGCGCGTCAGAACACCACCCGATAGCTGACGTTCAGACTCCGCGCGGCCTCCGGCATGATCTCCTTCACCCGGGAGAGGTGGTTGCGGTACTCGGTATTCGCGCCGTTGACGAGGCTCACAGTCAGGACGTTCAGATGCCCGCCGAGCGTAAGCCGCACCCCTGCTGTGGCGTTGAAGACGGTGTACCCACGCGTCGGCGTCTCGAATTCGCCAACCCGGTCTTGCCGGTCCGCCATCTCGGCCTCCGCCCGGACATACCACGACGGCCTCTCGTACTTCAGGGCCACATGTCCCTTGAGCGGAGGAACGAGAGGCAAAGGCTGACCGGTCCCCTTGAGACTGCCTTTCACCGATGAGGCCACTCCCTCCAGCGCCAGCCCCCGCCCGGCGTCGACGTCCACGCCGGCTTCGAAGCCGCTGAACACGGCGTCGCTGCCCCGGAACTGATAAATGGGGAGGCGCACGCGGCTCAGGCGGCCCGTGTCCTCCCCGTAGATGTGGTTCTTGATGTCGTTGTGGAAGCCGGTGACCTCGGCCCTCAGCCGGTCGGACTCGAAGCGGAGAAAGACATCGAGCCCCGTCCCGACCTCGCCCTCCAGAGACGGGTTTCCGACTTCAAAGACGTAGGCCGCCAGATGCGGCCCTTCCGAATAGAGTTCGGTGACGTCGGGTGTGCGAAACGCCCGGGCAACGCTGGCACCGAGCACCAGCCCCGAGGCGGACTTGTAAAGGACACCCAACGACCCCGACAAGGAGTGGAATCTGCGGTCACGAATCTCACCGATGTCCGAAACCCGATCTTCCTTTGGATCGGCCAAGGTCCAGTCGTAGCGTAGCCCCGACTCGATCTGGATGGAGCCCAGGTCGACCTCCTCGAGCAAGTACAGGGCCGCCTTGAGCCGACGCGTGTCCGGCGTGTGCAGGGATCCCCCGTATCCGAAATCCTCCCAGGACGCACGGCCGCCCATCGCACCCGCCGTAAACGGTCCCCACCTCCCATGCCGACCCAGGACATCCGCGCTCGCGCTCTGTTGCTCGAAGAGCGTGCCCAAAATGTCCGATGCTTCGATCTCGCGGTGCGTGTACCGGGTGTGAGTCGCGTCGAAGCGGAGGTTGTGGAAGGGCCCGACCGGCTCATCGACCACGGTCCGGAACTTCGACGAGACTCGCTCCATTTCGATGCGCACCCCCTCCTCGTGCCCACCCACGAAACCACCCGGGATGCCGTAGTGGTTGCGGTAGCCGCGGAAGGACGCTCCCAGGCGACCCCAATCGGCCACGTAGGCCGTCCCCGCACCCCCGCTCCACAGTTCGCCGTCGGTGTTGAGAAGCGTGCCGGCGGGGGTCTTCAAATCTCCCGACGTCCGTGCGGCTACCTCCACACGCAGCGGCACGCGCTCCGCGATGGGGAACACGGCCGACGCGCTGCCAGCCAGCGAGCCGGTCGCGGTCTGCGTCTGCAGTGTCGCCGCGCCCGTCAGGCGGTGCGGCACGGCAGTCGGAATCTCGTCGCGGATGACGTTGATGACCCCGCCCAGCGCGTTGCCCCCGTAGAGCAGCGCGCCGGGACCCCGCACAACCTCGATCCGCCGTGCCGACGACGGATCGAGTGCGGTGGCGTGGTCCGCGCCCGAGTTGGAGGCATCCCCAACCGCAGTCCCGTCCTCGAGCATCAGTACCCGATCCCCGCTCAGTCCCCGGATCACCGGTTGCGCAACCGATGGACCCGTCCTGGCGGCGGCCAGCCCCGGCATTGACGCCAACGTCCCCGCTACGGTCGCCGTCATCTGGCGCTGCAAGTCATCGCCCGTCATGACGCTGACCGGCCGGAGCGCCTCGGCCGCGGCGCGCTCGCTGATCGTCGCCGTCACCACCAGGTCCGCCATCGCAATGGGAGACGCTGCCAACTCGATCACGATCTCTGCCGACTCCGCCACCGCTCGGCGCGCGCGCACGTTCCCCACGGTTACTACCACGGTGGCGCCCCGGTACCCCAAGCGTTCGGCTCGAAGGGTGTACACGCCCGCGGCCATCCCGGTCAGGTGGAAGGTCCCGTCCCCGCGGGTCACCGCCCTGGTTCCCTTCCCGATCACCGATACGTGCGCTCCCGCCAGGGGTTCACCGGTACCCGCGTCGCGCACATTGCCCTCGAACACATGCGCTTGCTCCGGCTCCTGCGCGGAGACCTGGGGAATGACGAGCGCGGGAGCGACCGCAAAACACAAGACGAGCGCCAGCGAATGCCGACGGATTCCGCCGACACACGCACGAACCGCCATGGAAGGGACTCTATGCACCGACGGGACTCGCGACGGGGTACGCTGAAGGCATGGTTCCTCCCAATCCTGCCACTCCTGCGTGTCAGGGCGTGCCAGGGCGTGTCAAGGGCCACAAGCTGAATCGCGGGCACGGGACGATAGGCTGGCGTTACAGTTTCGGGCAACCTCGTGCAGTGATGGAAGCCCTATGAAAACCCTTTGGTGCCCCCGGGGCGTCAAAGACGATGTGAGAGACAGCGGAAGGGCTCGGCGGTGGCTCCCGTCGAGAGAGAAGATGCACAGGGGTCGGTGGCTCACGCTCCTGGCCCCGGCGATCCTCGCCGCCGGCCTCGGCTATCTGGTCTTCGAAGCTCGAGTGGCACGCGAGTTCGACGCGCTCGATTCCTCTTCCCCGGCGCGCATCCTGGCGCGACCGTGGACCCTCCGCGCTGGCGGTCGGGTCGACCCGCGGCGCCTCATCGACCACCTGAAGAGAGTCGGCTACCGATCGGTCTCCGGCAGAACGCCGCAAGCCGGAGAGTTCAGCGCACGCGGCCGCGATCTTCTTGTGGGCCGCCGCACGCTTCGTCTCGGTGGCTTCGTCGACCCCGGCGTTCACGCGCGGGTGCGCTTCCGGAGCAACGGACGCATCTCCGCGATTCGGAACGCCGAGGGAAACGACCTCGCCAGCCTTCTGCTCGATCCCGAGGTGATCGGGACGTCCCTCGGAGAGCACGGCCGGGACCGGGTGCCCGTCCGGCTCGACGAGGTGCCGGAACGCCTGGTCGACGCGTTGTTGACAGTGGAGGATCGCCGCTTCTACGAGCACGGCGCGCTGGATCCTCGCCGCATCGCCGGCGCCGCGCTCTCGAACCTCCGGCAGCGGCGGGCCGCGGAGGGGGGAAGCACGATCACTCAGCAGCTCGCCCGCACGCTCTTCCTGTCGACGGACCGCACCGTACTCCGAAAGCTGCGTGAGGCGGCGATCGCGGTGGCGCTGGAAAGACGTTTCTCCAAGCAGCGCCTGCTCGAGGCCTACGTGAACCATATCTATCTCGGGCAGTACCGAGGGACCGCCATCCACGGCTTCGGGCGCGCCGCGCAGTTCTACTTCGGCCGCGACATCTCGGAATTGACGTTGGGCCAGTCGGCGATGCTGGTCGGGATTGTCAGGGGGCCGAGCGTGTACTCGCCCCATCGCCACCCGGAGCGTGCCCGGGCCCGGCGCGACATGGTGCTGCGGCAGCTGCACACCGTCGGGCACCTGGACGACGATCGGCGCGACGCCGAGCTCGAAGCCGATCCGGAGATTCGACGTCCTCCGGAACGGAACTTCGATGCCCGCTGGTACCTGGATTTCCTGCGGCGGGAGCTGGCGGCCGGCGATGCTTCGTTGGAACTGGAGGGTGGCGGTCCAACGGTGGTTTCTTCGCTTGCACCGGAGCTTCAACGCGCCGCCGAGACCGCGGTGTCAAAGGGGATCCGCAGCATGGAGCGTCTGCGTCCCCACCTGAGGGAACAGGCCGGGCCGCTGCAGGCGGCGCTGGTGGCCCTGGACCCGCGGACCGGCGACATCCTGGCGATGGTCGGCGGTCGCTCGTACGGCGAGTCGCAGTTCAATCGCGCGGTGGACGCCCGGCGCCAACCGGGAAGCGCCTTCAAGCCCGTCGTGGCGCTGGCCGCCCTGACACCGGGAGCAGATCCTTCCTTCACCCTGGCTTCCGTGCTGAAGGACGAGCCGCTCGCGCTCGATACGCCAGCCGGCGTGTGGAAGCCGGCGAACGCCGACCGTGAGTTCCTCGGACCCATCAGGCTGCGCGAGGCGCTGGAGGGGTCACGCAACGTGCCGTTCGCGCGCCTGGGTCTGGCGGTCGGTCCCGACAGGATCATCGAGACAGCGCGGCGGCTGGGCATCGAGAGCCCCCTCGCGCCATATCCGAGCCTGGCGCTGGGCGCCTCCGAGGTCACGCTGCTCGAATTGACGGCGGCCTATGCGGTGCTGGCGGCGGCGGGCCGGCGCACTCCGCCGCGCTCGGCGCTAACGGTGCTCGGCCGCGACGGTACCGCGCGCCGTGAGACCATGGCCCGTAGCGAGTCGGTCGTCAGTCCGGCGGAGGCGTACCTGGTCACATCCGCGCTCCGGGGCGTCGTCGAGCACGGGACCGGGAGCGGCGTCCGCGCCGCGGGATATCGGGGTCCGCTGGCGGCGAAGTCCGGGACGACGAACGACTCTCGTGATGCCTGGTTCGTCGGCTACACACCGGAACTGGCCGTAGGGGTGTGGGTGGGATTCGACGACGGGACGCCCATTGGTCTCCCTGGCTCCAGGGCCGCGCTCCCGATTTTTACCGACTTCATGATCCGCGTTCTGGGACCGCGCGGCGGTCGCGATTTCCGCTTCCCCGCAGGGGTGGAATGGGTCGATGTCGAGCCTGCGACCGGACGGCGCGCCGGGTGGGGGTGTCGAGGCGAGCCTGAACTGTTCCTCGCCGGCACGACGCCCGAAGCCTACTGCGGCTACCGCCCCCAACCGTGGCGCCGGCGCACGCTGTCTCCCGAGTCGCCGGCCACCAGCGACGACCCCGGATCCTTCAGACGTGGGCGTGTCCGGGTCCGTGCTGATGGTCGCGACGGCCCTGATGCAGGACCACGTGCAGCAGCGAGCCGCTCACGAACGCCTGATACATCTCGAGGGCCGAGTGGTCGTCCGGCAGCACTTCCGTCCCCGCGAGAGCCCCGATGACCGTCGCCACCATGATCGCCGCGACCCCGATCAGGGCCCCCCGAACTCCGTGCCGGGGTTCGAGCAGCCACCAGATCAGCAATCCGACGGCGACGCGGTGGAGGACCACGGCGGACGTGAAGGGAGCGCTCGATGTCCCGACCAGGAGGGCGCCTCCTTCCAGGAGGGCGTGAAGCACCAGCGACAGCACCCCGAGCACGATCGTCGCGTTGTCCGTGTGCCGAGCCAGGGTCTTGGAGAGTCTCTCAAGGAGGTACAGGAGGCCGATACCGGCGCCGACCGCGAAGAGGGGCGCGATCTGGCGCTCGATCCACACATGGGGGAACACCTGCCAGCCGATCAGGAGGGGCAGCGCGACGAAGACGATCGTGTCGATGAGCCGTATCGTGCCCGGCCTTCGGTGCAGCACAACATAGAGAACGACGCCGAAGGCCGGCGCGACGAGCGCTGCTATCAGCTGAAACACTCAGATTCCGGGCTCAGTCCTGCCCGACGGGTCCGTGGTGATCGCAGTGATCGCCGTGCTGATGGTGCAAGTGCCCGTCGACGACATAGTCGGTGTGACCGTCGTGTTCCATGGCCTCGTGGCCGCAGTCCTCTCCGTGTACGTGACCGTCGTCATGGCCCTCGCAGCTGTGATCGTGACCGGGCGCCGGTCCGTGGTGATCGCAGTGGTCGCCATGCGCATGGTGCAGGTGCCCGTCGACGACGTAGTCGGTGTGCCCGTCGTGCTGCACGGCCTCGTGGCCGCAGCCCTCTCCGTGTACGTGCTCGTGGTCGTGACTTTCGCAGGCGTGATCGTGTCCGCCCATGAGGCAGCCTCCGTTTAGTGTGGGCGCGCGGTCGCCACAAGGTGGTCGACGTGGTGGTCCTCCCGGCAGGAAGAGGCCGTGCCCTCCAACTGGACCGTGATGTGCTGAACGTTGAACTTGTTGTACGCAATCTCCTGAATCTCGTGCAGGAGATTGGAAGTATCCCGCTCGTGCTCGGGATCCACCAGAACGTGCGCGGTGAGCGCGTCGTAGCCCGGTGCGAGCGTCCACACATGGACGTCGTGGATGACCGTGACGCCCTCGAGATCCTCGATCTCGTGGCATAGGCGGTACACATCGACGTGTTTCGGCGTCCCTTCGAGCAGCACGTGTACGACCTTCGCCAGCAGGCGCCACGTGCTGAGCAGGATCAGCACACCGATGAGGACGCTGAGGATCGGGTCGGAGATGTGCCACTCGAAGGCCCACACGAGCACGCCGGAGATGATGACCGCCACCGACCCGAGCAGGTCGGCGATTACGTGGGCCAGGGCGCCTTCGACGTTCACGCTGTGCTTCGCCGACCGGTGAAGTACCCAGGCGGCGGCGAGATTCGCGAGGAGTCCGAGGGTCCCGACGATCAGCATCAGACCTCCCTCGACCTCCGGTATCTCCTGGAAGCGGTGGTAGGCCTCGAAGATCACCCACGCGGAGATCAGCCAGAGTGTGAGGGCGTTGATGAGGGCGGCGAGGATCTCCAGCCGGTGGTAACCGAAGGTGCGCTCCACCGAGGCGGCGCGGGTCGCAAAGTGCACGGCGAACAGCGCGAGACCGATGGAAGCCGCATCGGTGAGCATGTGCCCCGCATCGGCAATGAGCGCGAGGCTTCCCGACAGGATGCCTCCGACCACCTCGACGAACATGAAGCTGGCGATGATCACCAGCGCTGTCGTCAAGTCCCGCTTGCTGGCGTTCCTCAGCTCCTCCGAGTGGTCGTGGGCGCTGAAGATCCCGTGGCTGTGGTCGTGATCATGGCCGTGGTCATGCCCGTGATCGTGGTCATGGTCGTGATCGTGATCATGCCCGGGATCGTGATCATGCCCGGGATCGTCACGCCCGTCGCTGGAGTTCATAGAGACCATGACCATCCAGGGGTAAACGCCGGATCTGTTGGGAGAAGGAAACTACCGTCCCGAACCGGCGTTTGACAAACCCTGCCCCCCCGTAGGGGAGGGATGTCAGCCGGGGTCAAGGGACCGCGGTGTAGTGGCCGTGAATGCAGAGCCAGCGACCCCCTTCGCGCACGAAGATCCGGGTGGACTTCCCCCGGCTCGTGAATCGCTCCTCGCCGATCCGGCCGGAGTCGGTCCAGTAGTAGGTGATCCATGCGACATCGCCCCGGATCGTGACCTGCGGCTGATGCATCTCGGTGTGGACGTCCCGGGCTCGGTTCAGATAGTCCCCGTAACTCCTCAACTCGAGACCCTTGCCCACGGAGAGATAGACGTCGTTCTCCCCGAAGGCGGTGAAGTCCGGGTGCACGTACTGCGCATAGGCGTCGAGGTCGCCCGCTTCGATCGCGGCCCACATCGCGACGAGGGTGTCGATGATCTCCTGCTCCTCGTCCTGAGCCCACGCCGTTGCCGGGGCGAAGGTCGCCAGCGCGAGAACGGAGGACACCGGAAGCCCGACCCGGAGGCGCCGGTTCGGCGCCCTTCGACGGATCACGGGACCCTAGCGACGCTCGTAGACCGACGTCTTGCCCTCGGCGTCGAACTGGATCACGTCGTATGGATCGACGCGGTCGCCGAACTCCATGCCGGGGGAGCCAATCGGCATGTCCGGGACGGCCAGCCCGCGTGCGGCCGGCGCTTCCGCGAGGAAACGCGCGATGACCTCCGCCGGGATATGCCCCTCGAACACGTAATCGCCCACCAGCGCCGTATGGCACGTCTGGAGTTGCAGCGGCACATCCGCGTCCATCTTCACGCCGACCATATCGAGAGTGTCCTCGACGTCGAGTTCGAAGCCGGCCTCCCGCATGTGGTCGACCCAGAGGGCGCAGCACCCGCAGGTGGGGGACTTGTAGACCTTGATGGTCGGAGCAGCCGCGATGGCCGCAGCCAGCGTCGCGTCGCCGGCACCGCCATCCGCCACGACCGTGTTCTCCGCTTTCTCCGCGTACTCCGCCGCGGCTTCCGGCGCGCAACCGGTGACGATCAGCACCATGCCCAGCACCACACAGGGCACCGCCGCCGCGCACATCCCTCGGAAAATCTTCTGGAACATCTTCGCTCCTGGTTCGATTCCTGCCGCTCGCTACCACAAGTTACCCGCGGCGCGTGAACGGCGGTACCATTGGGAGGCCGGATCGTGAACCGGGGGGACCGGTGAGCGACCCGTGAGAACAGCGAGGCGTGATGGAGACACTTGGATTCGACCTGAGTTCGATTGACCTGGCCCAGTGGTGGAGCCAGGTCGTCGCGTATGCGGCTCCCCGCTGGCTGCCCAGTCTGGTTGTGCTGCTGATCGCCGGCGTCGTCTACGCGGTGGCGCACGCCATTCTGGGCCGCGCGCAGAGAAACTGGGTGACGCGCACGGCGACCAAACTCGACGACCTGGCGGTCCGGTTGCTCCGGCAGTTCCTGCTGCTCTCGAGCGGGGCGTGGGCGATCTGGCGCCTGCTGGACATCTGGGGGCTGCCCACGTTAGCCCAGTGGGTGCATGCGATCTGGATCGGCGTCCTGTTCTTCCCGCTCAGCCGCTTCGTGGGGGACCTCCTGACGGCGATCGAGAGCGAGGTCGTCTCCCGCACCGAGACGTCGCTCGACAAGACGGCGCTCCCGATGATCAACAAGGCCGTCCGCTTCGTCATCATCACCCTCGGCGTCGTGCTCGCGCTCTCCGAACTGGGCATCAACGTCACGCCGCTGCTCGCCGGGGCCGGCGTCATGGGGCTCGCGCTGTCGCTCGCCGCCAAGGACACGCTCTCGAACCTGATCGCGGGCGTGCTGCTCATCGTAGACCGCCCGTTCCAGGTGGGAGACCGGATCGAATTGTGGACGGCGCCGAACGAGACCGGCTCCTGGGGCGACGTGATCGAGATCGGCCTGCGCGCGACGAAGATCCGCAATCCGGACAACCTCGTCATCGTCGTCCCGAACAACCAGATCATGCAGCGCGACATCACCAACTACACCATGTCGGGCCAGCACATCCGGTTGAGGATCCCGTTCTCCGTCGCCTACGATTCGGACATCGACCGGGCGAAGGAACTGCTCGTCGACATCGCCAACGCGGTCGACGGGGTGAAGCGAGATCCCGCCCCGATCGTCATCGCGCGCGGGTTCGGGCCATCAGAGGTGAAGCTCGAGCTGCGAGTGTGGATCCTGGAGGCGCGGACGCGGCGACGCATCGCGGACGAGATGAGCGAGCGGGCGCTCCGGGCCTTCGCGGAGGCCGGCGTGGAAATCCCCTATCCGCGGCGGGAGTTGTACATCCGATCCGGCGTCGCCTCGCAGCCCGGTGGCAGCGCTGACTCCGGCGGTGCTTGAGATGCGCGGAGCAGGCCCGGCGGCCGGATGGCGGATCGTGGCGGCCGCGGCGCTGCTGGGCGTCCCGACCCTCCCGGCCGAAGCCGAGGGGGTCGTCCAGGACCCGTTCCCGGGTCTCCGGTCCGAGTTGTTCGTCAACGTGACGCTCATCGATGGCCGTGGGGGACCCCCGCGACCCTCCTCCGCGGTCCTCGTCACGGGCGCGCTTATCCGCGGCGTCGGAACTCAGGGCTCCATGGTCGTCCCGGAGGGCTCGATGGTCGTGGACCTGTCGGGGAGCTACCTCCTCCCGGGGTTCATCGACGTCCAGGCCTCGCCGCGCACGCCGGAGGAGCTGCACGCCCTCGTCGCGTTCGGGATCACGGGCGTACGTGACGGGGCAGTCCCGCTGGATCTCTTCCAGGCGCGGGGGCGCGGAGGGTTCGGGGAGGATCCCGCTCCATCCGTCTACATCGGCGGGCCGGTGCTGGACGCCGGGGACGAGGCGTCCGGCGTGCGGCTTCAGTCGGAGGCCGCGGTCATCCAGGAGGTGGAGCGCCAGGCGCGGGATGGGGCGGACTTCATCTCCGTCTCCCCCAATGTTCCCGCGGAATGGCTGGTCGGGATCACCCGCGCCGCGCGGCAGGCGGACCTGCCCGTGTGGGCCGATCGTCGCGGAGAGGGCTGGCTGCTCGCCCTCCGCGCCGGAGCCGCCGTGGCGAGCCCGCTGGTGTCCGGCGATCCCGATCTTCTCCCGGTAGCGGAGCGGGACGGTTTCGAGGCGCTGGCGGCCGGAGGCGGGACGCGTACAAATGCGGACTGGCTCGCGCGTCTCGAGTCGCACGGCCCGGAGGTGGACCGCGCCGTCACCGCTCTGCTGTCCAACGACGCGACGCTGGCCCCGCTCCTCGCGAGCGCGGCGGCGCCTCTCGACTGCGTCCCCGATACGGCCGCATGCGCGTCGGTCTCCGAGGTCGAGCGGGCCGAGCTTCGTGCCGCGTGGCCGAAGGTTCAGGCCCTGGTCCGAACCCTGCACGGCCACGGCGTCCGCATGCTCATCGGCTCCGACGCCCCCCGGGCCACGGATTGGGGGAGCGGCTTCCACCGGGAGATGCAACTGCTCGTGGAAGCCGGGATTCCCGAACTGGAGGTCATAGGGATGGCGACGCGCAACGCGGCGATCGCTCTAGGTCAGCTGCACGAACGGGGGACCATCGAACTCGGCAAGCGGGCGGATTTCCTGGTGCTCGAAGCGAATCCTCTCGCCGACATCCGGAATGCGAGCCGGATCTCGCTGGTCGTGATCGGGGGGCGGGCGTGGAGCCTGGGGTCGGACGGCCGCTGGGAGCGCGTCCGCTTCAACTGATCCCCGTGGCTGAAGGCGATCCGGCGGGACGAGCGCCCGGCCGGCGCGGCGTCCGGCGCTGCGCGAGGCTCTGGCAATAGGCATCGCGACGGCGGGTCAGGTCCTCGATGACCCCGGCCTTGAACGAGTCCGCGCCATACCAGGCGGCCAGCCGCTCGCGGTACGTCGCGATGTCGAGGACTTCCGCGCCCAGCCACACATGCTGAAACGGCCTCGGGAAGCGCTCGCCGGGGGCCTGGATGTTGTGAAGCCCGCCGCTGTATGCAATGAGCAGTCGTCCGCCCTCCCTCGAAGCGAGGATGTCGGCGATTCCGCCGCGGATCGTCATCGGATTCCCGGAGATGTCGAGCCCGGTCCGGCGCTTCATGCGCCCTTCCGGGCAGATGATGATCAGCGCCTCGGGATCCCGGATCTGGTCGAGCACCTCGGTCCACGTGTCGTCCCGCTCGCGCGTCACCGGCACGACTTCGCGAGCGATGAGTCGAAACAGCCGGCCGGCGACGGGGCGCGCGACCGTCTTGTCGGCGACCGGGACGACCCCGTGCGCGGCGATCCGCCAGAGCAGGCGATTGGGTACGATCGACAGCAGTACGGGCTCGAACAGGCTCGTGTGGTTGAGGAGCGCGAGCACGCGCAGGCCGGACCAGGGTGCGTCCACCTCGCGGACCCACTCCAGTCGCACCCTGGAAAAGATGCGGCTCCCGGCCTTGATCGTGAGGAGAAGAAGAAAGACGATATAGCTGCGCATTTCGCGCAGTGTGCTTTCGGAATCGCCGGATGGTCAAGGGCACCGCCGGCCGGCCGGGGGCCGACATCGCCCGCACGGGGGGAGGACCGGATGTCCCGAATCTTGCCGAAACCGCTCGTTGTGTCGCTGAGATCGCTGATCCTCGCGGTGATCGTGGGGGTTCCGTCCGGAGGGTTCGTATCGGCCGCCGCCCAGGATCACACGATCATCGCGCTCAGCCATTCCGACTTCACGGCTTACGAACTCGACCCGGCGAGCGGCCGCATCGTGAATCAGTTCACGGCCAGGAACCAGCCGCACGAAGCGGTCGCAGCGCCCGACGGACGCACCATCTTCGTGGCCATCCCGCAGAACCCCCCGTACGTCGTGATCCTCGACGGCGAGACCTTCGAGGAGAGGGGGAGGATCGAGTCGGAGTACTTCCAGCGTGCTCCGGAGCAGCGCCAGCTCGGGTCCGAAATGATCACGAACCGGTCGGCGCTCCCGCACGGCGTCGCGCTCAACCGGGAGGGGACGAAGCTGTACATCGGCGTGGAGTGGGCGGAGGTGCCGGGGATCGTGGTGTACGACGTGTCGCGCGGTGAAGTGAGCGGGAAGATCGATCTCCTCCTGGAGGGTGGGCACTTCCTCGCGGTCGACCCCCGGAGCGACAAGCTCTACTACCCGCATCGGGACGATGACCGCGTCGTCGTGATCGACACGCGCACCGACGAGATCGTGAAGATCATCGACGTGCCCGGCGGACCGGTCGGGGTCGACTTCACACCGGGCGGGGAAGCGTGGGTGCATTCGGACTACGATGGAACGGTCACCGTTATCGACACGTCGACCGACGAGGTGGTCGAGACGATCGATACGGGCGGCTGGGGGGCGGGCCGCATCTCGGTCTCGCCCGACGGACGGTTCGCCGCGTCCACCCGGAACGACACCGAGAACGTGGCCATCATCAACGTCGAGACGCGGCAGGTGGCGGGACACGTCACGCTCGGGCCCGGCCCCGGGTTCCCGCTCTTCTCGCCCGACGGACGCCGGCTCTACGTGATGAGCTCGCGGGTCGGGGATGTCGCCGTCATCGAGGTGGGAGACGATGGTGCGGGAACCGTCGAGGCCCGATATCCCGTCGGCGTTAATCCTTTCGGCGGGACGCTGCGACACATCCGCTCGAACTAGCTTCGAGGTCGCGGATTCGGCGGACTCCCAGGTGGCATTCGGACCGCCGCCGCCGCATCTTCGACGCCCGAACCCCGATGACGCCCGGCGGGCTGGAGCGAGGAGTACACCCATGAGAGTTCGATCGAGAGTTCGACCCCTTTTCCTGGCGGCGCTGTCGACCGGTCTCGCGACGAGTCCGGCCCTCGCGCAGCAGGACTTCTCGGCCGTCCAGATCGAAGCCACGCACGTGGCGGGTACCGTCTGGATGCTGGTCGGGCAGGGCGGGAACATCGGCGTGTCGTCGGGGCCCGACGGCGTGCTGATGGTCGACGACCAGTTCGCCCCGCTGGCGGAAAAGATCCGTGCCGCCCTGAGGGAAGTCGGGCAGTCGGCGGAGGCGGCGGAGCCGAGGTTCCTCCTCAACACGCACTTCCACGGCGACCACACCGGCGGCAACGCCGAGTTCGGCGACGCGTCGACGATCGTGGCGCACACGAACGTCCGCTCGAGGCTGGCGGCGGGCGGCTCGCCCGATGTGGCCCTCCCGATCGTCACCTTCGACGATGCGCTCTCGATCCACTTCAACGGCGAGGAGATCAGGGCGTTCCACATCCCGAACGGACACACGGACGGGGATGCCCTTATCTACTTCATGGATTCCAACGTCCTCCACATGGGAGACGATTTCTTCGCCGGCCGCTTCCCCTTCGTCGACATCGACAGCGGCGGGAGCGTGGAAGGACTCGCGCGCGGCATCCAGGGCGTGCTGGACAATGTACCCGCCGACATCCGGATCATCCCCGGGCACGGACCCCTCTCTTCGGTGGACGACCTGCGGACGTACCACCGGATGATCACGGAAACGATCGCGATGGTGCGGGGCAAGATCGACGGGGGGATGAGCAGCGAGCAGATCCAGGGCGAGGGCGTCTCCGAGGAGTGGGCGGACTGGGGCGCCGGGTTCATCTCCACGGAGCGCTGGCTCGACACCGTGCATCGCAGCCTTTCCGGCGGGGCGGGCGCCGAGAACACCGAACACGGACACGGGCCGGGCGCGTCACACCGCTGATGACCGCGGACGGTTACAACGCCGGATACGCCGAGCGGCTCTACGAACGGGAGCTTCGCGACCGGGGCGTGATCCCGCCCGCGCTGGCCGGCTGGGACCCATCGGCCGCGCCGCCGCTCGAAGCGCTCCCGCGGATTGCGCCGCCGCCCCCGCCGCCTCCGCTGGCGGTGGCCGAGGTCGTCGCGACCGAGGATCTGCGACTCGCCGCGATCGCGGGGGCCCTGGTCGAGGCCTACCGGGCGTACGGCCACCTGGGCGCGCGGATCGATCCGCTGGGCTCCGAGCCCCCGAGGCATCCCCTGCTGGAACCGGAATACCACGGCATCCAGCGCGAGGAACTCGCGCGGGTGCCCGCCACTGCCGTCTGGCTCAAGCACCTGGGGGACAATGCGGCCGAGGTGCTGGATCGCATGCAGGAGATCTACTGCGGCCCGATCGGCTATGAGCTGGACCAGATGGAGGACCCAGCCCAGCGTGACTGGCTGGTGGACTACATCGAGTCGCACCGTCACCGCCTCCTCATGAGCCGGACGCGGGCGCGCAACTGTCTCGAGTGGCTGACCCGCGTCGAAGGACTCGAGCGCTTCCTGCACCGCACCTACCTGGGGAAGAAACGCTTCTCGGTCGAGGGGCTCGACATGCTGGTCCCCATGCTGCGGGGGCTCATCGGCGGGGCCGGCCGGCGCGGTGCCCGGCAGGTGTTCCTGGGGATGGCGCACCGCGGCCGCCTCAACGTGCTGGCCCACGTCATGGGCCTCTCCTACGAGTCGATCGTGGCCGAGTTCGAGGAGCAGGCCGAACGCGGGATCATGACCGCCCTCCCGGAGCACGGATCCGGGGACGTGAAGTATCACATCGGAGGCAGGTCGCAGGTCGCCGAGGACGAAGTCGAACTCGACGTGCGGCTGGCCCCCAACCCGAGCCATCTCGAACACGTGAATCCGGTCGTGCTCGGCATGGCGCGCGCGGCGCGCTTCACCGGCGAGTCCGCCGACGCCTCGGCGATCCTCCCCATCCTCATCCACGGCGACGCCTCCTTCGCGGGCCAGGGCGTGGTCGCCGAGACGCTGAACCTGTGTCGGCTCTCCGCCTACGAGACCGGCGGCACGCTCCACATCATCACGAACAACCAGCTCGGCTTCACGACGTTTCCCGGGGAGAGCCGCTCGACCCGGTACGCGAGCGACCTTGCACTGGGCTTCCGGCTCCCGGTCGTGCATGTCAACGCCGACGACCCCGAGGCGTGCATGGCGGCCGTGCGGCTCGCCATCGACTACCGGTTCGAGTTCGGGGAGGACATCGTCATCGACCTCGTGGGCTACCGTCGCTACGGCCACAACGAGGGGGACGAACCGTCCTACACGCAGCCCGTGATGTACGACCGGATCGCCGGGCACCCTCGCGTTCGGGAGCAGTTCGCGGAGGTCGTGGTCCAGCGGGGCCTCCTCACCGAGGGTGAGGTCGATGCGATGGTCGAGGGGGTGTACGCCGAACTGGAGGCGGCGCGGGGGACGATCGCGGCGCACAAGGAGGCGGAGGCGCGCACGGGTGCGTCACCGGATGTCGCGTGGCTCACGGACCCGGCCGAGCAGCCGCGGCCGACGGGCCTCGGCGAGGCCCGGCTCCGGGAACTGAACGACGCGATCCATCGCTGGCCGTCGGACTTCACCCCCTTCCACAAGCTCGGGCGGCAACTGGAACGGCGCCGCGCCGCGCTGGACCGGGGGATCGACTGGGGGCACGCGGAAGCTCTCGCCCTCGCGGGCCTGCTGACCGAAGGCGTTCCCGTCCGGCTCACCGGCGAGGACAGCGAGCGCGGAACGTTCTCGCACCGGCACCTGGTCCTCCACGACGCGGAAAACGGGCGTAGATACACGCCCATCGCCCACATCGAGGAGGGGCAGGCGCCGCTCAAGATCGCCAACAGCCCCCTGTCCGAGATCGCCACCCTCGGCTTCGAGTACGGCTTCTCGACGATCGCGGCCAACGCGCTCGTCATGTGGGAGGCCCAGTTCGGAGACTTCGCGAACGTCGGCCAGGCGATCATCGACCAGTTCGTCGTGTCGGGCCGCTCGAAGTGGGGCCTGGAGTCGCGGCTCGTCCTGCTCCTTCCCCACGGGTCCGAGGGACAGGGGCCGGAACATTCCAGCGCCCGGCTCGAACGCTTCCTGCAACTCGCCGCCGAGGGGAACATCCGCGTCGTCAACTGCACGACGCCCGCACAGTACTTCCACGTCCTCCGCTGGCAGGCGCTCCGCGCCACCTGCCGCCCACTCATCGTGATGACGCCGAAGAGCCTGCTGCGGCACCCCCGGGCCCGCTCGACGCTCGCCGATCTCACGGACGCCGAGTTCCGGGCAGTGCTCCCGGACGAGGGGGTGGCCGTCGAGCCCCACCGCGTGGACCGGGTCCTCATCTGCAGCGGGAAGGTCTACTTCGACCTGCTCGCCGAGGCCCCTGCCGAACGCGACATCCCGATCCTCCGCGTGGAACAGCCGTACCCGTTCCCGACGGAGGAACTGGCGGCCGCGCTGGCTCCCTATCCCGCCGAGGCGGAGATCTGCTGGGTGCAGGAGGAGCCGCAGAACATGGGCGCCTGGACGTCCGTGCGGCCGCACCTGCGCCAACTCATCGGCCGCGAGCCGGTCTACATCGGCCGCCCCGAGCGCGCCAGCCCCGCCGAGGGCTACTTCGGAAAACACGCCCGCCGCCAGCAGCGCCTCCTCCGCGCCGCCCTTCGTCTGGACTGACCTCTGCGAACTCCCTGGAGGAAGGGGGCGAAGTGAACAGGACGAACGCCGCGTAGACCATCCTCTGGACCGTGCCAACGGATAAGCTGTTGAGCAGTTTTGCTCAATGGCCTATCGTTAGCCCCATGACCGACCTACCGACCGTCCGGAGTCATCGGAGGAACTTCGAGACAGGTTGATCGACCGCATTCCACGGGAACAGCGTCGCACCATCACGGTTCTCGTCGTCGATGTCGGCGCGCCGCCGGGCCGTCTTACCGGGGACGCAATGGCATGACGACCCACTGGGCCATCGATCTCGGCACGTCCAACACGACCATCTGTGAAGATCGGTCCGGCCGGCCGCACATCGTGAACCTGCCGGACCTCGCGAAGCTCGAGCCCCTCACCCAGACCCCGGTCCTGCCGTCATGCGTATGCGTCATGGACCGGGACGGTGAGGAAGTCCTGATCGGCCAGCAGGCCGTTACCTACAACTGGGACGGACAGGCCACGGGCTTCGCGCGCGGGTTCAAGCGCTACCTCGGCATGGAGAGCGGCCGGGCCATGGCGCGCGTGGGCGGGAGGACCTTCACCGCTCAGGACGCCGCTACGTTCTTCCTCCGGGAGGTCATCGGCAAGCTCGAGGCGCAATTCGGCGAAGACATCACCGACATCACCATCGCCACGCCGAGCGGTTTCTACGAAACGTACCGGGCCGAGCTGCAGGGGATCCTCCGCGGTGTGAAGCACCGTGGCTGGTGGGAGCACCTGTGGGGGCGCCTCCGGCGGAAGCCGACCCGGATCGTGTTCCGCACGCTCGATGAGCCCGTGGCGGCCGCGCTCGGCTACGGCGTGGATGTCGGACGCCCCACCACCCTCGTAGCGTTCGATTTTGGCGGTGGATCGATGGAAGCCGCCGTCGTGAGGACCCACGGTGCGCGGACGGTGGAGACCGGCCGGGCGGAGGTGTTGGCGAAACAGGCCGTGGAACTCGGCGGAGACGATGTGGACCGCTGGATTCTGGAGCGCTTCGTCCCGACGGCCATGCATGATTGGCCCGAATGGGAGGTCGCGCTCCGATGGGAGGCCGAGCGTGTGAAGCTGCTCGCGAGCGCGGGGAGGGAGGGGGACTTCACCTTCCGCAACGAGACGTATGGAAAGCTGGACTACAACGTCCTGAGCGAGCTTCTCGCCGAGAAGGGCCTGTACTCGCGGATGCGGGAACTCCTCGACGCATTGCTCACCGAGCTGCGAACCCGTCATGGCGTGCCCGCCGCCGGCATCGACGACGTGATCCTCGAGGGTGGGTCCACCCTCCTTCCGGAAGTGCGCAACGTCGTGGGCGACGTGCTCGGCCGGGAGAAGGTGCGGGAGTGGCTCCCCTTCGCGAGCGTAGCGCGGGGCGCGTGCATCTTCGCGGGTGGCGCGCACGTAGAGGACTTCATCTACCACGACTACGGGCTTCGCGTTCTGCCCGACGACGAGGCCGAGGCCGAGTACGAGCTGCTCATCCCCGGGGGAACGAGCTTCCCGACGGTCGACAACTTCGTGACGCGCTACTACGCCCCGGGTTTCGATGGCCAGCAACACATCAACCTCTTCATCTGCGAGATCGGGCGCGTCGCCGGGCGTCCGATCGACTGGACCGAGCGAGCCAATGGGTCCCGCTATTTCGTGCCCGGGACCGCGGGCGAACGGGCCTTCTGCCTGTGCCTCAACGAGGCGGACGCCGGGTTGCCGCTCAACCCGGCCGGGAAGGGAGCGTCACCCCGGCTGCGCGTAACCTACTCGGTGGACGAAAACCGCTGGCTGTGTGTTACCGTACACGACCTGCACCGGAAGACCGACCTGAGGGTCGAGCACCCGGTGGTACGATTACGATGAACGCAGGGGATGCGATGAGGCGCCGGGGAATCCGCCGCATGAGCTCGTTCAAGGCCCTCTTCGGGCCGAGCCGGGAGAAGATCTGGCGGCAGCTCTCCTCGGAGGTGGGCGGGCAGTTCCACGAAGGAGGCCTGTTGACCCAGTCTGCCGTCCAGGCCCGCGCCGACGACTGGATCATCACCCTCGACACGTTCACGCAGCACGCCGGCAACTCGCACCAGACCTACACGAGGCTTCGCGCTCCCTATTTCAATCCGGAAAGCTTCAGGTTCGAAATCTACCGGGCGGGCATGTTCAGCGGGCTGGGGAAGGCGCTGGGCATGGAGGATATCGAGGTCGGCCACGCTCGCTTCGATCGGGACTTCGTCATCAAGAGCAATGCGCCGCGGCGCGTGCGGCGGCTCTTCGACAACAGGAAGATCCGTCATCTCATCGATGCCCAGCCGAAGATTCACCTGTCCGTCAAGGGGCACGACGGGTTGTTCGGCAAGTTCCCCGCCGGGGTGGACGAACTCCACTTCCGATCGACCGGCACCATCAAGGATCTCGCGCAGCTCCGGACCCTGTTCGACCTCTTCGCCGAGGTTCTGCAGCAGGTCTGTCACGAGGGAAAGGCGTATGAGGACGATGTCCGGATCCACATCCGGCGCCTGCGTGCGCCCGGAGGCCGGATCAAGGACAAGTACGTCCTCTGGGAAGGCGACGGACCTCGCCGCGACGCCGCCGCCGCGCTCGGACGGCTGGGGGACCCCGCAGCCGTGCCGGCCCTCGCGTCCGTTCTCGAGGACGAGGACACGTCGCTAAGGGCCGGGGTCATCGAAGCCCTCGCCCGGATTCAGGACCGGACGGCGGTCGCCCCCCTCGTCCGTCTTCTCGGCGATACGCGAACGGCCGACGGCGCGCGCGTGCGCGACAGGGTTGCGGATGCGTTGAGGCAGCTGGGCGAAGACGAGCTCGTTGGCACCGTGCTTGCGGCGTTCGGCGGCGAATTCGGACGTCTCAAGGCCTACGACGGCGAATACAGGCCGCAGATCATCGAGGCGCTTGGCGACGCGCTCGGGGGATTCTCCGGCACGCACGCGGCGAACGCGCTCGCGGAGATCAACGCCGTTGAAGCGCTGCCCCGGCTCCGCGAAGTCCTCAGGAGCACGGGGGCGGGAAACCCCACGGGCCAGGCGATCTCGAGTGCGATCAAGGCGCTCGAGGCGCGCGCCGCGCTGCCCCGCGCCGCCGCTGCGGCCGACGTCGACATTGACACGCTGCCGCGGTCCGCACAGGAATCCTTATGACCTATCCAACAAAAGGAGCCCGCCCAGCATGAACACCACGCCCAGGAACCCCGTCCCGGCGGTCGCAATGGCCCTCGCCGCCTTCACGGCAGCCTGGGCCGGCTTCGCCACCGAGCTACCGGCTCAGGCGACCCCTGTCCCCGAACCCGGACAGCAGGTCGTCCTCGTCACCGGGGCGACCTCCGGGCTCGGCCGGGAGCTTGCCCTGCGGCTGGGCGCGCGCGGCGGTCACGTCATCGTCCACGGGCGCAGCGAAGAGCGCGGGGCGGAGGTGGTGGATGCCATCAATGCCGAGGGGCCCGGGAGCGCCCGCTTCTACCGCGCCGATTTCGCGTCGATGGAGGAGGTCCGGCAGTTCGCCGAGACGCTGCTGGCCGACTACGACCGGCTGGATATCCTCATCAACAATGCGGGTTTCGGCTCGGCCCCGGACGAGCGGTGGCTCACCGAGGACGGGCACGAGTACCGCTTCCAGGTGAACTACCTCTCCACCTTTCTGCTCACGCACATGCTCATGCCGCGCCTCCTCGCCAGCGCGCCGTCCCGCATCGTGAACGTGTCGTCCGGTGCGCAGACGCCGATCGACTTCGACGACGTGATGATCGAGAAGAACTTCAGCGGGCGCCGTGCCTACGCCCAGAGCAAGCTCGCGCAGGTCATGTTCACCCTCGACCTCGCCGAGGAGCTGGACGGAACCGGCATTGTGGTCGGCTCTCTCCATCCGGCTACCTACATGCCGACCGAGATGGTGCGAAGGGCGGGCGCGACACCGCGCTCGACCATCGCCGAAGGCGCTGACGCGGTGATGCAGGTGGTCGACTCCGACGACTTCGAGAGCGGGCAGTACTTCAGCGGCCTTAGCCCCGCCAACGGCAACGCCCAGGCTTACGACCCGGAGGCGCGTGCCGAACTCAAGCGGCTGAGCCAGGAGTTGACCGGCATGCGGTGTCGGATGGGCCGCTGCCGGTTCGTTGGCGGGCCATCGGAGTAGCGAGTCGGCGGGGTCAGCGGATCCGGGTCTGGATCGTTCGCTTCATGTCGGACAGTTCGGAGACGACCTTCTGATGAAGAGCGCCGAGCGCGCGGCTGCTGCCCTCGTTCTCGGAACCGGAGAGTTCGTCCAGCCGGGTCTTCGCCCCGTCGTACTTCCGCTCCAGCCGGTCGATCATGGCCATGATCTGGACCTTCCGGCCGGCCCGGGCCTCGCGGAGCTTCGACCTCAACTCCTCGGCCCCTTCGCGGTACTTCTCGACGGTTGCGTTCGTACGCTGCAGCAACTGCTCGTAGTTTTCGGAAAGCTCCATCCAACTCGCCCCGGTCAGAAACTCGGCGGCGCGAAATCACACCGCAAAACGGCATGAATTCGCGCCGTCACGTCATACGAAGACCTTTACAATAGAGGCTGGAGGTCCGTCGGGGCACCCCTCCGGTCACGGGAACGGGATCCGACCGCGGCTACGGTCCGCGCCCGGGACTCCCCACGGCGATCGTCTCGCGCAACGGTACCTTCGGGAACGTCGTCGAATAGGCGCCGTACGCGAGTGCGAACAGCCCCAGGAAGCCGACCGAGATCATCGCTTCCGGCGGGCCGAGCGGCAGGCCTTCTCCGTGCCAGATCGACGGCGCCACCATGTTCCAGCGCTCCACCCAGAAGCCGATCAGGATCAGCGACCCGACGAACGCGAGCCAGCGGGAACTCATCTTCGGGCTTCGACCCAGCAGGAAGGGGAAGGGGAGTGCGAAGATGAGCACCATCTGGAGCCAGAACATGAAGCCGAAGCCGCCCGTCGAGCGCGGCATGAAGAAGTTCGTCTCGCGCGGGATGTTGCCGTACCAGATCACGAGGTACTGGGAGAACCAGAGGTAGGTCCAGAAGGCGACGAAGGCGAAGGTCAGCTTCCCGAGATCGTGGAAATCCCACTTCCCCCACAGCTGGAGCCCGTCGAAGCGCCCGTTGTAGTGGTGTGCCATGATCGCGACCAGCGCGAGCATGCCGAGCCAGCCGCCGATGAAGTAGTACGGCCCCCAAATCATGCTCACGAACCCCGGCGTGAGCGACATGCCGAAGTCGAACGAGAGGAGCGAGAAGATGATCGCCCAACTCAGGATCAGCGCAGCCGACAGACGTCCGATCCGGTTTCGGCAGCGCGTGACCTCCTCCTCGTCCCCTCGCCAGCGGCGGGCCAGGAGAGAGACGAGCGTCCTGCGCCAGCCGCGGTGCTCGCCGGCGACCAGCGGGGCATCGGCCCGGATCGAATAGAAGAGCCACAGGAAGCCGAAGGCGTAGAGCAGCGCGATCAGGACCCCGTTCCGCAGGAAGACGCCGTCGAGCGTGAGCCAGTCGCGGTTCAGATGTTCCGTCTCCACGGGCCCGAGCCAGGGGAAGATGTGCTCGGCGCCGAGGCGCAGAGTGAAGAAGAGCGCGAACGAAACGGGAAGAAACGCCCCCGCCGCCTCGGCCAGCCTCCGGAAGCTCTTCCCCCAGTGCCCTTTCGCGACCTGGAGCACGGCGCCGAACACGATCCCCGCCATCGAGATCGCGGTCCAGAAGAGGAAGTTCGACCACACGCTCATCCAGGCGCGCTGGGCATCGCCCCCCACCGTCGTCACGAACCCCACCGCGCCGATGGCGACCGCGGCCCCCCACACGATGAGCCATGGCATCGGAATCCGGCCGCTGATCGTCTTCAGCGCCTCGCTCGTGGCGACGCTCGGGCGACCGCCGCTCACGGGCCGCCTCCCGTGCTTCCGGTGCCGCCGGTCTCTCCCGGCGTCTCCTCCGCCGCTTCGGCCGCTGCCGCCGCCGCTTCCTCGGCCACCGCCTCCGCCTGCAGGCGCCGCACGTGCGCGACGAGGTACCACCGGTCCATGGCCGGGATGCGCGGGTAGGCGGGCATCAACCCGCGCCCGTTCGTGATCAGCCCCCAGATGTACCCGTCCGTGTAACCACGCGTGAGTTCGCCGCGAATGTTGAGGAGAGGGATGGCGGGAATCCGGTTCTGTCCCACCACCGGGCCGTCTCCCACCCCCGTCACGCCGTGGCAGGGGGTGCAGAACTGGCCGAACAGCTCCTCGCCCCGGGCCAGATCGGCCTCCGTCCCCGCGATCGGGCTCGACATCATCGTGTCGGCCGCCAGCAGGTCGTAGGTGCGCTGGCCGTCGATCGGCATCGTACCGGGCACGGGCAGCCGCGCCTGCTCCTCGAACGCCTCGACGGAGCGCTGCCAGGACATCGTGCTGAACAACGGCGTGCGCTTCTCGATGTGCTTGATCTGGTCGTCGCAGGCGCCGGCCGCGAAGGCGGCCAGCAGCACGACCACGGCCCCGCGGCCGGTCATCCCTGCACCTCCACTTCGACCGCGGAGGTGTCCCGCACGAGAGCCTCGGCGGCGGTGCGGCCCTGGCCCTCGGACGGGACGAAGATGCCCCACCGATCCACCGAGAAGGACGTGCGATACGCCGGGTCGAGCTTGATCACCGGCCGCCTCGTGTGCACGAGCAGCGCCACCAGCCCGAAGATCCCGGTCAGCAGTACCGTGAGTTCGAACATGAAAATGACGAACGGAGGCAGCGACACGAGCGGCTTGCCCTGCGTGACGAGCGGATAGGCCAGCGACGTGCCCGCCGTGAGAAGCAGCCCGAGCGTACACCCGGTGATCGCGCCCGTCAGCGCCCACACGCGCACCGGCGAGGAGTGGATGTCCATCGCCTCCTCGATCTCGGGCGAGGGGATCGGCGAGAACACCTCGATGTCGCGGTGCCCCGCGTTCCGCAGCCGCTCGATCGCGTCGATCGTGCCGGGAAGCGTGTCGTACTGCCCGAGGACGCCGCTACTCATGGCCGTCCCCATGGCCATTTCCGTGCCCGTTCCCGTGCTGGTGCGCGAGATGTTCCTTCACCTCGGCGATGGAGATCACCGGCAGGCTGCGCGAGAAGAGGAGGAACCAGAAGAAGAACCAGCAGAAGCTGCCGACGAGGATCGACAGCTCCACCCAGCTCGGTACGTAGAGTCCCCAACCCCCCGGTTCGTACTCGTGGGCGAGCGAGGTCACGATGATGACGAAGCGCTCGTACCACATCCCGATGTTCACGAAGATCGTGAGCGCGAAGAGTGCCGGCAGCGTCGTTCGCACCTTCTTGAACCACAGCGCCTGCGGCACGACCACGTTGCAGAACACCATGACCCAGAAGGGAAGCGCGTAGTCTCCGAACGCCCGCCAGCGGAAGCTCTCGAGCTCGATCGGATCGGCCGAGTAGTAAGCGAGGAAGAACTCGGTGCCGTACGCAAAGCCGACGATGAGCGACGTAAGGAGCACCAGCTTCGCCATGTTCTCGAAGTGCTTCTCGGTGATGTACGCCTCGAGCCCGAACGCCCACCGCAGCGGGATCATGAGCGTGATGACGAGCGCGACCCCGCTGAAGATCGCTCCCGCCACGAAGTACGGCGCGAAGATCGTCGAGTGCCAGCCCGGCACGATCGAAAGCGCGAAGTCCCACGAGACCACGGAGTGCACCGACAGCACCAGCGGCGTCGCGATCCCGGCCATGTAGAGGTAGATGCGGCGGTAGTGGCGCCACTCGCCCACCGTCCCCTGCCAGCCGAGCGAGAGCGCCCCGTAGATCTTGTACGCCCACCCCTTCGCCCGGTCCCTCAGGACCGCGAAATCGGGGATGAGGCCCGTGTACCAAAACAGGGCCGAGATTATGAGGTACGTCGACACCGCGAACACGTCCATCACGAGCGGCGACCGGAAGTCCGGCCAGATCTGCCGCTGCGACGGGTACGGCATGAGGTAGTAGAAGTACCAGACGCGGCCCAGATGGATGAGGGGGAAGAGCCCCGCCGTCATCACCGCGAAGATCGTCATCGCCTCCGCGGTCCGGTTGATCGTCGTGCGCCAGCCGGAGCGGAAGAGGTAGAGGATGGCCGAAATCAGCGTCCCGGAGTGGGCGATCCCGACCCAGAACACGAAGGTCGTGATGTACACGCCCCAGAAGACGGGGTGCGTGATCCCGGCGACCCCGATGCCCGCGCCGATCTGGTAGAACCAGGCGCCGAACATGAGTGCCAGCCCCGCGCCGGCGATGCCGAGCACGAGGAAGAAGCGTTTGTCGGGTCGCGAGATGGGCCGCGTGATGTCGCGGTTCGCGTCGGCCAGCGTCGGGTGGGCGGGCGCCTTCGCCTCCAGCGTGGCCATCAGTGCGCCGCTTCGCCTTCCGCGGCCGGCTCGGCGTGCTCACCGCCGGCCATGTGCCGGTGCGTCACGTCCTCGAGGTAGGTGATCGCGGGTCGCACGCCGAGTTCACCGAGCGCATGGTAGCCCCGGGCGCTCTTCGCCTTGCGCGAGACCTCGCTCTCCGGGTCCTTGAGGTTGCCGAAGGTGATCGCGTTGCTTGGACAACTGGCTTGACAGGCGGTGACCACCTCGCCGTCCCTCAGCGTCCGCCCCTCCTCCTTGGCGTCGATCTTCCCCTTGTTGATCCGGTGCACGCACATCGTGCACTTCTCCATGACCCCGACCTCGCGGACGGTGATGTCCGGGTTGAGCTGGAGGTTCAGGGGCCAGGGGAAGGCCTGGTCGTCACCACGGCCGGGCGCATCGTAGTCGAACCAGTTGAAACGCCGGACCTTGTAGGGACAGTTGTTGGCGCAGTACCGCGTGCCGACGCAGCGGTTGTAGACCTGGACGTTGAGCCCCTCCGGGCTGTGGTACGTCGCGTACACGGGGCACACCGGTTCGCACGGCGCGTCGCCGCAGTGCTGGCAGAGCATGGGCTGCTGGACCGTCTGGAACCCGCCGTCCTCCGTCTCCTCCTCGAAACGGTGGATCCGCATCCACGACATCTCCCGCCTGAGGGCCGCCTGATCCTCGCCCACGGTCGGGATGTTGTTCTCGGAGTAGCAGGCGGTGACGCAGGCGCCGCAGCCGGTGCAGGCGTTGAGGTCGATGGCCATGCCCCAGCGGTACGGGCTGTTCGGATCGGAATCCCACGCGGCCTCGACCAGTTCGACGAGATCGATCTCGTGCGCCTCGATCTCGTGGAAGGCGTCCTCGACGTTCATCGCGTGGACGATCTCGCGGTCCTGGTCGTCGTGGGACCCCTGGGTGATGACGAGCCGGCCCCGCTCGCCCGTCGCGGTAACCGTGACGGCCGTGCCCGCGTAGGCGAGGGCGCCCGAGCCGGGGTCCGCGGTCGGCGCCAGCAGGTCGAGCGGGTTCACCCCGCGGCCCCGGGCGTGGCGGCCGTATTCCGTGTGCCCCTGCCCGAGCGGAATCGCCACCGTATCGGGGCGGATGCCGCGGTACACGTAGGCCGGCGCCTCGATCGCGCCCCGGTCGGACTCGACGCGGACGAGGTCGCCTCGCTCCACGCCGAGCGACTCGGCCATGTCGGGGTGCATCTCCACCCACGAGTTCCACACGGCCTTGGTGATGGCGTCGGGCTGCTCCTGCATCCAGGAGCGGTTCGCGCCCCGCCCGTCGTAGAACTGGGCCGTCGGGTAAACGACGAGTTGCGTGCCCGAGGGCGTCTGCGGGGAGGCGAAGCCGCCCATGGCGCCAGCCCCGGCGGCCGCGTCGCCGTTCCCCGGCACCGCCGCCGTCTCCGAGCCGTTGGCGCCGGTCCATGCCGCCGCCGTGGCGCCGCCGAGCCGGAGCGCGTCCAGCCATGCGGCGTCGCTTCCGAGGCGTGCGGTCCACGCGTTCCTGAGCACGGTCGCGTAATCGGCCGCGCCGAACGCGGCCACCTGGCCCACGGCGCTCGCGACCTGGAGGAGCAGATCCTCACGCTGCCGGGTGTCGAACACCGGGTGCATGAGGGGCTGCCCGAGCGCCATCGCGCCGCCCGCGAGTTCGGCGTCGCACCACGACTCGAGCGCGTGATGGGAAGGGAGAGTCCAGCCGCAGGCCGCGGCCGTCTCGTCGAGGTGCGGCGTGATCGCGACCGTGTTCGCCACGTTGGCCATCGCCTCCGCGAACCCGGCCGAAGCGGGGAGCGCGTAGGCGGGGTTGCACCCGGCCACGATGAGCGTGCGAACCTGGCCGGCCCGCATGCGCCCGATCAGCGCCTGCATGTCCGCGAACCCAGCCGTCGTGCCGGCCGGCGCGCCGGCGCCGGGGAAGACCGAACGGCCCACGGCGCCCAGCATCTCGTTCAGCGCCGCGACCGCCGCGTGCGCCTGCCGGGCGTCCGCGCCCTGCGACTCGAGCCCGGGCGGGATCGCGACCGGGCTTTCCGCGGCCGCGAGTTCCTCTCCGAGCGCGCGGATCGCGTCGGCCGAAACCCCCGCCGCGTCCGCGACCGACTCCGGCGACACGCTCGGCAACCCGGCCGGGAGCGCCACGCCCCGAGCTGCGGCGACCACGCCGGCCACCGCCAGCGCCACCGCGCCCTCCGTGCCCGCCCGCGCCTCGATCCACTCGTCCGCGTTGGCGCCCGTGAGCGACAGGCGCGGGCCGACGAAGGTGAACTTCGCGTGCCGGTGCGCCTCGACGTCCCGCGCCGCCGCGAATCCCGCCGAGAGCTCCGTGGGGGCGAGCCACGTACCGAGGAAATCGGCCCCGAAGCAGGCGATCCGGTCGGCCGCGGAGAGGTCGAAGCGAGGCATGCCCGTCCCGCCGCTAACCTCCGCCGTGCCGGCCGCCAGCGCCCCGTTCCCGAACGGCTCCCAGGCGATGTGTTCGACGCCCATGACCCGCGCCCACTCCGCGATAAAGCGGGCCGTCGTGCCCGTCACCCGGCCCGTCAGCAGCACCGCGCCACCGACCCGAACCGCGTCCGTGAGGGCGGCCGTCGCATCCTCCCAGTTCGCGTACTGGAAGGGGGGCGCCCCCGCCTCGGTCGACGGATTGCGCCGCACGGGCTGGCTCACCCGATCCGGGTCGTAGAGATCCTGCAGCGTGGAGTGCGTGAGCGACGAGAGCCCGCTCGTCCCGCCCCCGAAGCGGTCGTTGGGGCTGAGCCCGAGGACGCGGCCATCGCGCACCTGCGCGTGGACCGGCACGGGCTCCGGCCCCGCGTCGGGAAGCACCGTCGCGTACGTGTCGGAAACGCCCGGCGTGATCCCCTCTTCCTCGACGAGGTGGGGGATGAGTTTGTCCGCGAAGCGCGGCGGACCGCACGCCGCCATGGTCGCGGCCCCGGCCCCCGAGGTCCCGAGCACCTGCAGGAAGCGGCGGCGCGACGTGCCGTTCACCCCCGACGGTTCCGACTCGGGCCGGGCGCCGCCCGGGCAGGCCCCGCCGCAACCGCAACCGCCGTCGCCGTTCAGTAGTGACATGCCGCGCAATCCGTGGGGGCCCGGGTCTTCCCGTAGTCCGTGTCGATGTCCCGCGGGTAGAATCCCTCGGGCTGCCGAGGCGCCGGCGCCCGCGGCGGCGGGTTGTCCCGGGCAAGAGTGTGGTCCGTGGCGACGTCACTCTCCGAGGGCGGCTGCCGGTGGCACTCGAGACACCAGCCCATCGTGAGCGGCGCCCACTGGTAGATGCGGTCCATCTCCTCGACCAGACCATGGCAGTCCTGACACTCGAGGTTGCGCAGGTGAGCCTTGTGGCTGAACTGCACGAACTCCGGCAGCTTGTACACCCACTCCCACTCGACCGGCTCGCCGCGCGTCTCGTGCGCGCGCAGTTCCTCGATCGGAGGGAGGCCCGTCCCCGCGATGCGGTGGCAGCCCATGCAGACCGCGAGCGACGGCACGACCCCGGAGCCCGACCGTTCCGTCCCCACATGGCAGTACATGCAGTCGATCCGCAGGTCCGTCACGTGGAAGCGATGGTTGAACGGGATCGGCTGCTCGGGCCCGCGGGTGGCATTCTCGTGGTCGTAGATCGCGCGCCACTGCGCGGGCATCGTCGCGAGGTCCTGGTCTCCCGTGTACTGGGCGGCCTCCGCGGCGGTCTCACCCTGGCCGGCCGCCTGCGCGTCCGTGCTCTCCCGCGCATGCAGGAACGCGGACGGATCGAGGCTCGCGGAAACGATCTCGATGTCGCCGGTGGAAGGCCGGTACAGCGCCGTGGCGGCGGCGCCCATGGCCACGGCAACGAGGACCGCGGCCGCGCGAGAGCTTATCTTCATCCGCCTCTCTGAGGGGGAATCGACGACGTGAATCAACCCGGCGGCCTCCAGCGTCGGAGGCACGGATCGCGGACAAGGTATACCGCGCTCCGGTGGATGCAACCGTCGCTCCGGACCGCCGATCCAACCCCCGTTCGGGTTGACCGATTCGGCCCCTTCGTTTAGCATGTGTCGGCCGAGCGGGCTCCCCCCCGGGGTCCCGCTCGTCTTGTCTTCGGCGGGGCCTTAGCTCAGATGGCTAGAGCGCTACGTTGACATCGTAGAGGTCACTGGTTCGAGTCCAGTAGGCCCCATCGGGAACGCCGCTACAGGGGGCTGTAGCTCAGCCTGGTTAGAGTGCCGGTCTGTCACACCGGAGGTCGCGGGTTCGAATCCCGTCAGCCCCGTTCCCCCAAACCGTGTCGAACGAGGGGCCGTAGCTCAGTCTGGGAGAGCGCTTGAATCGCACTCAAGAGGTCGCGGGTTCGAGTCCCGCCGGCTCCACTGCCGTCGTACCCGACTCCAAGCGGTAGCGGGCGACGGCTCGCCACCGTAGCTCAGGGGTAGAGCACCGCATTCGTAATGCGGCGGTCGTCGGTTCAAATCCGACCGGTGGCTCTGGCAGCACCCCTCCGGCCCGGCAGGCCGCAGGCTGGAGGGAGCAGCACACGCGGGTGTAGCTCAGTCGGTAGAGCGCAACCTTGCCAAGGTTGAGGTCGCCGGTTCGAATCCGGTCACCCGCTCTCGAAAGCCGACTCGCCGACCCCCTCGGCGAGCCCGGCCCCGCGCCATGCGCGCGATCCGCATTACCCTCGGGGCGTGGCTCAGTCCGGTAGAGCGCTGCGTTCGGGACGCAGAGGTCCCCGGTTCAAATCCGGGCGCCCCGACTAGGTCCGCTTGGGCATTTTGGCTGGGCGGACTGTTAAGTTTGCTTGGTCTTCCCAGCCGCCCCCCGGATTAGGCGGGCCGCCGCAGGCGGTCGTAGCCAAATCCGGGCGCCTCGGCCCGGTCAACGTGCCCTTCCTCTTGTCGCCCCCCGCTGACCGCGCCAGCGGTCGCGGACCCACTCGCCCAGCCAAGATTGCGCCGGTCGCTGTTCCTTCGGCCCTGCTCAGGCAATATCCTCTTCACCGGCAAGGTGTCCCGGTTGGCATCGCGCGCACGTGTCGACCTGCCTTTAACTGAATCCAGGATGACTCTTACGGAACTGATCTGCGGGTTGTCCACACGAGTCACACCTGTCATCGGGGTTGGTTTCCCCGCCCGAGGAGGGCGTCCGATACGCGTGCAGGCGAGCCAACTCACCGTCATCACGAACTTCAGCTGGGGGTGGCCTTCTTGACGGGCATGGTTCGCACTCTCGACATGTTCTGCGGCGCGGGCGGCAGCAGCGTCGGCGCGGCCGCCGCCGGTGCCGAGATCGTAGCGGGGATCGACGCATGTCCGATCGCCACTGAGACCTACACGGCCAATTTTCCGCGCGCCGAGGTCATCCAGAGCCGACTTGAAGACATCGATCTCGCCGACCTAAAGCACCGCCTAGGCCGCATCGATCTCTTGCTGGCATCACCGGAGTGCCGGAACCATACCTGCGCTCGCGGCGCCGCTCCGCGTGACGAGGCTAGTCGGGAAACGGCGCTCCTCACCATCGAGTACGCTCGGGCATTTGAACCCAGGTGGTTGGTGTTAGAGAACGTGATCCATATGCGTCCGTGGTCGCGGTATGACGAGTTGAAGAATGGCCTCCGCCAAGTCGGCTACAAGCTTGAAGAACGTGTGCTGAACTCAGCGGACTTCGGGGTCCCGCAGTCGCGGCGACGGCTATTCCTAACGGGAGACCGTGAGCAAGACCTCGGATTCGAACTCTCGGGCCAGGGTGAACCGCCCGTCCCCGCCCGTCACGTCCTTGATGAGACCGGAACTTGGAGGATGTCGCCGCTGTTCAGTCCGCGGAGAGCGAAGGCAACGCTCGCCAAGGCGAAGCGTGCGTTCGAGGGCCTGGGCGGCCGGGCCAGCTTCCTACTGGTCTACTACGGCAACGATGGAAGCGGTGGCTGGCAACAGCTCGACCGGCCGCTGCGCACGATTACCACGGTGGATCGGTTTGCTTTGGTCGAGCATGACGGAGACATGTGGAGAATGCGGATGTTGCAGGTTCCCGAGCTCCGTCGGGCGATGGGACACAGTGACGATTTCAAGCTTCCCGTCGGGACCCGTCGAGACCGGATCAAGCTGCTCGGAAACGGAGTCTGCCCGCCCGTAATGGAAGCCGTGGTCCGGTCGTTGGCGTCCAGAGAATGATCTTGTGGTTCGCTAAGGACACCTGCTCGACGACTTCACGATCCCGGCCATCACGTCTTACCGAACGAGATGATGCCGGGCCGGGCACCGTGGCTGTGGAGATGGTAAATGAGGTCGTTTAGAATCTGCTCGCGGAGACGGTAGAGCGGTGTGACATCCTGCATCGCGTCGGGCGCGACCGACAACGAAGAACCTGCGTGGACCCTCAGCCGACGGGTCTCACCTCCCAATTCGAAGACTGGTCCACGCCACGTCGATTCAGACGGCTTGTTGCTCGATCGATTCTCTTCGGGGAAATCAAGACCGAGATAGAAGGGCACGGTACCAGGATTGCCCTGCGCGTGGTCGCAAGCCGCTTGGCACTGAACCAAGATCCAACGGAATCGAGAGTTTGTCGGATCGAAGTCTTTGCAGCGGAACAATCTGGCCGCCGCGTCCGCCTCGGAGATCCCGAATCGATCCTGAAAGCCGGAGCGATGTGACTCGGGCAGCAGGACTACAGCCCCTCGCTCGGTGGAAGAGATGTTTCCGGGATCCGCAATGTGAACCAAACGGTTGAGTCTGGCCGCCTTGTCGACCGAAGACCTCACATCGGTCTCAGGAATCGTGAACGCCTCGCTCCATAGCTGCTCGTCAAGCCCATCCACGCCCATCTCGGCAACTCGGTCGGCTAGGATCGGTAGCAGCGCCTCGTTGATCGCGCGGAAACGATCACGTTCTACATGTTCTTTCCCGACCGCCTCTACCGCGAGCCATCCAAGAATCCTGCCCAACCGGTCGGCACGCCCGTTCGCGTCCCCCGTCGACACCAGCGCGAGGACCGAAGACACTGTGCGCCCCGCGGCGCCGAGCACCTGTCCCTCCCACTCGAACAGTGCTCCGACCTGTGGCAGCCCGCGCACGATGTCGTAGATCGCCTCCATCAGCCTCTCATCGGAGGTGTTGCCGTCTTGGTCGATGTGTTCGGACTTGGGCAGCGGACAGACGTCGAACGGCTTCGTCACGCCATCGCTTAGCCGCTCGTCGAGGAATTCGCGAAGCGCTGGAGCCTGCCGGGGATACTGAGTCCAGAGCACGATGTAGTACGGGCCCTCCGGTTTGATGGTGTTCTCGAGAAGCGAGCCGAGCGCCGCAAAATCGGCCGTGGGGTCAAACCGTGCTCCTGGTACGAGTTCGAGATCCGCAAAGATGATGCGTACATCAGGACAGGCCTTGATTCCCGTCGAATCCCCGGTGAAACGAATCTGGAGACACGCGACCCCGTTCCGGTTGAGACAATTGGCGAGAGCGGCCAGATGATCGCGCTGATCGTCGATCGCGATGATTCGCGGAGACCCGAGCATGCCTCTACTCTTTGAAGATCATCGCGACGATGGCGCCATCGTATTCCTTGGGAACTTCCACCTCGCCCCTTTCGGGGAACGCCAGTTGGCCACCGTTGAGTTCCATGGCCAAGTTCGCATAGTAAAGGCCAAGCCCCATGCCGCTGGGTTTCCGGGTGAAGAACGGTCGTGTGATATGCTCTGGAGAATCGCGGAATCCCGTACCGCTGTCCGCCACCAGGATGGCGGGGCCGTGGTCGAAGTCGTGAGACGTGCCCACGAACAAGCAGCGTCTGGAAGTGGCGTGATCGTCCGGGCGTTCCGGCCATCTCACTCGCATCCAGTACAGCGCGTTATCTATCAAGTTGTTCAGGGCTCCCAACACCAAACCGAAGGTGAAGCTGGAATCGAAGTCACCGACGCCGTCGAGTACGGGACACTGGAAGCGGAGGCGATGGTGGCGTAGGCGCAAGAGGTTGAACTGCCGCGCCGCACTTACGAGTCTGCTCGCACGATGCCGCCGCTTGCTGTCTCGCCGCAGAAGCGTCGAGAAGCCGCCCAGAACCCGCATGAGTTCCTCGGCTTGGCGGACTGCGCCCTCCACGTCCTTTCCTTCGGCGATGACCCGATGCAGGACACGAACGCCCCTATCGACTTCGTGAAAGACGACCGCGAGGTTGAGGCCCGACATGCCCGCGGCCAGAAGCGTCTCCTGCATGTCGACATAGTCGCGCTCGATCTTCGTAACGTAAGGCTCAAACGTCTCGCGAGCTCCCCGATCGTCAAGCGCCCTTCTCAGTTCCGCGATGGGCTTGTCGATTCGAGAGGCGACGTCCGTCGGCTTCTGAGTGAGCTGCCGGATCCGCCCCTTGTCGATCTGCCTCTCTTCCTCGATTGCCCCGAGGGCGCCCAATACGATGTCGCGCAGTCGCGAGCAGGCGTCGTTCTCGACGAAGCCTTCCCGGTTGGTTTTCTCGACTAGGTCGACGGAGGATTCGATGGACAGATGCACCGCCCCCAGAATGATGTTCCTGCTGACCCGGCGCGTGGGGATGTTGACACGACGGAGGTCAAGACCGAGCCAGTCATCGCCCTGCTCTCCGTAGTTGTACACGCGGATCCCATCCCGATAGACCCGGACCCCGCCATTCTCGTCAAGATAGCTGGTCAGAAGGCGAGTATCTCCCAGTCGGCGAAGCACCTCGCGGTCACGGTCGAAGACATGGAACTCACCGGTTACGGGTCCGATTCCGCGGGTTGTGTCGGCGTTGGCAACCACGCTCTCGCTTGCTCGGCCCCTCTTGGTCGCTGGCGGCAGCTTCAGCTTATCGCCGCTCTTGCTGACCTCACGCCCGTCGAGGTTGAGACCGGGAACGCGACGGAACTGATAATCAAAATCGAAGCGGCCCGTCTCATCAAGCCGAAACGAGAATTTCCAGGTCGCACGGTTCAGAATTTCCTTGAAGTCGGGCAGATCCTTGATCCAATCTTCCCTACCTGGAACTTCCAGCTTGGCCCGGAACCCGCCCGGCTCCTCGAAAGGAGAGCAGATCGATGTGATTTGGTTGGACAGGCGCCGAATCTCTCCTCGCTGCCACTCAGGTCCCCGTAGCTCAGAAATCCTGATCCGGGTCCCCGTCCTCCCACCCGTGAACAGCTTGGCAGGGCGCTCGCGCACAGTAACCGGGGCCTCATCGAGGAAAGGCTTCTCGATCAACTCGTTCCAGTCGATATCGATCACGCATTCATCGGACTCTGCGGCCCGGGTCGTGACGTCGATCCGGTTCCCAAGCTTGTGGACGGCGAACCGCCCGAGCCCCTTCTCACCAAGCGGTAGCCGATGATGCTTGGCGGAGCGCGTCCCTTCCTCTCGCTGCCTGCGCCGATGATCGTCGCCTGGTACGAGCCAGACCGAGCGAAGCAGATCGAGGGACATGCCATCCCCGTCGTCCGTCACGGTAATCGTCGGAGGACCGCCGGAAGCCAAGTCGATCCGAACAGAGACCTCCGTGGCGTCCGCATCATATGCATTCTTCACCAGCTCGAACACCGCCAAGCGCGGGGTGCCGATCAGTTCATCTCCGAGCAATTGGAGCACCCTCGCCCTCGGGCGAAACGGTGCCTCGTGAACCCGCTCGGAAGGGGAGCTGGCCATGGAGTATCTCTCACAGGAGTCGATCGCTGGTGGACAGCGCCAATGTAGCCCCTTCGGTTCATCTCGGCCTCAACTACGGTGCAGCGGGGACCGGGAGCCGCGCTCCTAGGGTCCCGTCGAGGCGCCCAGGAGCGTCGAAGCCGTTATGCTTAAGACGGGAGGCCGTGGGCTCTGGAGCTCAACTTCATCCGACGATTTCTGAAGATGCTGCGCTGACGATTGCCGAGTGAATCCCGCTCAAAGCCCGCGGACGAACCCGGACCCTCACCGGAACGCAGCGCCAACATGGCGAGCATTCGCGCCAAGAACACCAGGCCCGAAATCACCGTCAGGCGGCTTCTGCACTCGCTCGGCTACCGTTATCGGCTCCATCGCCGAGACCTGCCTGGAACCCCCGACATTTGCTTCCCCGGTCGGAAGAAGGTGATCTTCGTCCACGGCTGTTTCTGGCATCGGCATGAGGGGTGTCGCCGGACGACCACGCCGAAGACTCGCACCTCGTTCTGGGAGAACAAATTCACCGCCAACATGGTTCGGGATCGCCGGAACATGAGCGGTCTTGCTGAAATCGGCTGGGAGGCAATCGTAGTCTGGGAATGCGAGACCGCGGACTTGGAAGCGCTGGCCTCGCGCCTTGTCCGGTTCCTCGATGGTCAGCGAAAGCGCGACGCCAGAAGACCCGGATGACTAACGACACCGCTGAACGCGGCCTTGAGCGTCTCATCTGCGAGCGTCGCACGGACGATTTCAGTGATCCATCGAGACCCGGAGAACGATGACGCCAAACGAGTTCATCGCGAAGTGGCAGGCCTCGGAGCTGAAGGAGCGCTCCGCGGCGCAGGAGCACTTCATCGATCTGTGCCGGCTGCTCGGGGAACCAACGCCGGCCGAGGCCGACCCCAAGGGCGACCACTACTGCTTCGAGCGCGGAGCGCACAAGGACTCCGGCGGGGCGGGGTGGGCGGACGTGTGGAAGCGGCACTGCTTCGCCTGGGAGTACAAGGGGAAGCACGCCGATCTCGACGCCGCGTTCGACCAGCTCAGGCAGTACGCGCTCGCGCTGGAGAACCCGCCGCTCCTCATCGTCTCGGACATGCGACGGTTCCGGATCCGGACGAACTGGACGAACTCCGTGAGCAAGATGCTGGAGTTCGGGCTGGACGATCTCGCCGACGCTGATGTCCGGGACAAGCTCAAGTGGGCGATGTCCGACCCGGAGCGGCTGCGGCCGGGCGAGACCCGGCAGACGCTGACGGAACGCGCCGCGAAGACCTTCGCCGAGCTCGCGCAGTCGCTCCGAGACGAGGGCCACGCGCCGCAGGAGGTGGCGCACTTCGTGAACCGCCTCGTGTTCTGCATGTTCGCCGAGGACGTGGGACTGCTCCCCGACGCGATGTTCACCCGCATGCTCGAACACGCGCGCGGCCAGCCCGAGGAGTTCGCGACGCTGGCACGCGACCTGTTCGGGGCGATGTCCGTAGGGGGCCGGGTCGGCTTCGAGACCGTCGAGTGGTTCAACGGCGGGCTGTTCGAGGATGATGCGACCCTCCCCATGGACAAGGCCCAGATCGAGACGACGCTGGAGGCGTCCGAACTCGACTGGTCCAACATCGACCCCTCGATCCTGGGCACGCTGTTCGAGCGCGGCCTCGACCCGGACAAGCGCTCGCAGCTCGGGGCCCACTACACGGACCGTGACAAGATCATGCGGCTCATCGATCCGGTGATCGTCCGCCCGTGGCTGGCCGAGTGGGAGACCGCGAAGTCCGGGATCGCCAGCAGCCTCGAGCGCGCGAATGCAGCGAAATCAAGGGCTTCGGCGACGCGGCACCGCAAACAGGCGGAGAACTCGCTCGGCGCGTTCCTCGAGCGGCTACGGAAGTTCACCGTGCTCGATCCCGCCTGCGGCTCCGGCAACTTCCTCTACCTCGCGCTCCACGACTTGGAGCACCGGGTGCAGCTGGAAGCCGAGGCGCTGGGACTCCAGCGCGCCTTCCCCTCGATCGGTCCCGCCAACGTGAAGGGGATCGAACTGAACGCCTACGCGGCGGAACTCGCCCGCGTCTCCGTGTGGGTCGGCGAGATCCAGTGGATGCGGCGCAATGGCTTTCCGGGCTCTCGCGAGCCCGTTCTCGACCCGCTGGAGACGATCGAGTGCCGCGACGCGATCCTGACCTCCGAGGGCGGCGAGCCGGAGTGGCCCGAGGCGGACGTCATCATCGGGAACCCGCCGTTTCTTGGCGGCAAGCTGCTCATCACGAACCTCGGCGAGGAATACGTCTCGACCCTGTTCCAGGTGTACGAGGGCCGGGTGCCCCGCGAGGCCGACCTGGTCTGCTACTGGTTCGTGAAGGCCGGAGAACACCTGAGCGGAGGGGCCTCGAAGCGGGTCGGCCTGGTCGCGACCAACTCCATACGCGGCGGAGCGAACCGCCGAGCGCTGGAGGGAGCGACGGGCGGCAGGCCGATCTTCGACGCCTGGAGCGACGAGCCGTGGGTGGTCGATGGCGCGGCCGTGCGCGTCTCGCTGGTGTGCTTCTCGCAGGCGGACGATGAACTGACGCCGGAGCGCCGGCTCGACGGCGAGACGGTGGACGAGATCTACACGGATTTGACAGCGCGACGCGGCGGGGCCGGCGTCGATCTGACGAAGGCGCGGCGCCTCGCCCGGAACGCTGGCGTGGCCTTCATGGGCGACACCAAGGGCGGCCCGTTCGACGTGCCGGGCGACCTCGCCCGGGAGTGGCTTCGGGAACCCGCTAATCCCCACGGTCGGCCCAACTCGGACGTACTCGCGCCGTGGATGAACGGCATGGCCATCACCCGACGCCCCGCCGACAAGTGGATCGTCGATTTCGGCTGGACCATGGTGAAGGAGGAAGCCGCCCTGTACGAAGCCCCCTTCCAGCACGCGCAGGAACACGTCTTCCCGATGCGGCAGCGAAACCGTGACGAAATCCACCGCCTCCACTGGTGGAGACATCTTCGGCCGCGACAGAACCTCCGTGAAGCTGTCGACGGGCTGTCTCGGTACATCGTTACCCCGCGAGTCGCCAAGCACCGTCTGTTCGATTGGCTCGATGTCCGCATCCTGCCGGACAGTGCCCTGATCGCCATCGCCCGCGACGACGACACCACGTTCGGGATCCTGCACAGCCGCTTCCACGAGGCCTGGGCACTCCGCAAGGGGACCAGCCTGGAGGACCGTCCCCGCTACACTCCCACCACGACCTTCGAGACCTTCCCCTTCCCGGAAGGACTCTCACCCGACGTGCCCGCCACCGACTACCTCACGGATCCACGCGCGCAGGCGATCGCCTCGGCGGCACGGCGGCTCGTCGAACTCCGCGACCGCTGGCTCAACCCGCCCGAGTGGGTGGAGTGGGTCGAGGAACCCGTCGTCGGCTATCCCCCCCCGCCCGGTCGCCCGGGACGATAAGGCTGCAAGCGCGCTCAAGAAGCGCACCCTGACCAACCTCTACAACACGCGACCGCAATGGCTCGCCGATGCCCACACCCGACTCGACGCCGCAGTCGCCGCCGCCTATGGCTGGCACCCCGACATCACGGACGATGCGGCGCTGCGCGAGCTGCTCGCCCGAAACCGCATAGTCGGCTCCCCACGATAAGTGGCGAAGGAGAGGCCCGGCGTGAGGATATCCGAACTCGCAAGCATTGAGACCGGCAACCGGGAGAGTCGTTCTCCACTTGCCCGCACAACACCCGAGCCCCGGGCGGCTGTGTGGCCAACTTGATTGACGTGATCGCGGGTGGCGCCGCGCTGGCGGCGATTATCGGTGGAGTCATTCTACTCATCCAGCAGAGGCGGATTACCAAGCTGAAACTCGAACTCCAGAAGAGCGAAGAAAGACATCGGTCGACTGGAGTAGCTATGAACGATTCCTCTGAAGCCGACCCCTCCCGTTCGCTTTCAAATCTCACGGGTTCCATCCGAGAGTTGGATGCACTTCTGCGAGGCGAGAGAGTCACGGGCGATGGTATCCTCTGCCAAGTCGCGAAGCTCGACCTTGCATCGCAGGTGCTTGAAGCGGCACGAGCTACCCTTCTGCTCCAACTGTCCGACGTTCCGCGAACGAATTGGACGACGGCTCGGCTTGCATTCGAAGCAATGCACGATCTGTTCTATCTCCTCGAGCTCTGTCCCGACCGCCAAGCGGCAGGTGCGAAGATCTACGTGGGGGCAGTGTTTGCGAGGAAGCGGGCTGAGGGCAGGCTGCAGGGGATACCGGTGATCGAGCAGCGGAACGCCGAAAACGAAGCGCCGAGCTTACGCGGTTTCGTGCGGGCCGAGGCCACGAGGATCGCGGAGATCGATCCGGGGGCCGAGCAGCCGATCATGCGAGCGCTCGAGGAGAGACTCAAGGGTGGCGACCATCATTGGTCTGGCCTGCCGCGGCGACAAATGACCAAGAGCATCCGAGACAAGCTCGACGATCCTCAACTCGCGGCGGGTTGGGACGCGGCGTATTATGGCCTGTCCGTGCACGCCCACCCCAAACTACGTATCGGTGACGCAATCAAGATCGAGCCGGGGCGGTTCGAAAACACTCCGGATACGCTGGATGACACCCCCTGCGACGTGGCGTCTGCCGCAGCCCAAACCGTCTCGTGGCTGCTGAAGCGACACATGGTTCGCCGGACGGATGGATTGCGGGGCTGAAGCTGGATTGAGGCTACGCCGAGAGCGGGTACGGCATCCATGCTCCGGTCTCGGCTCTTCGCAATGGCCGCGCTCTCCTGTCAGATCGAAGCCCGAAACCCGCCGACGTCTGCGCGGCAATGCCTTGACAAATGTATCGCATTTGGTGAAGTGAAATGAATCCGTACGCCTTTGAGAAAAGGGAGTCGATTATGTCCGAAACACGTCGATCTAACGCCACTCCGGGCGGGCAACCGGCGCGCCGCTACGGCTGCTGACCGTGCCAACTGATGCCGGAGCGTCCGCCAACCGCCGGCCGGAGCCACACGACTGGGACCGGGCGAAGACGCAGATCCTCGCCCTCAACACGGCTCAGGGTGTACACAGGCACCTCCGAACCTTGGAGTCCAACCGATCGCGCGTCCTCCCACGCTGGATTTGGGAGCTTCTCCAGAACGCCCGAGATGTCTCGGTAGGAAACGGCAGCCTCGTCGTCTCGGTGGAGGTGCGCGACGTCGAACTGACCTTCAGCCACAACGGGCGCGGATTCGAGCCCGAGGAGATCACACACCTCATCTATTACGGCTCGACGAAACTCGAGTGCGACGACCCGATCGGCCAATTCGGCAGCGGATTCCTGACGACGCACCTGCTGTCCCCCACCATCGAGGTGTCCGGACAACTGACGAACGGCCAAACCTTCGATTTCCAGCTCGACCGGGGGGGCGAGTCCGTGGCTGATCTGCAGAGCCGCATGGACGCCTCATTCGAGGCATTCAAATCCTCTCTGGCGCCTGCGGGCGACAGCAACATTCCGGGAGCGCGCACCACGTTTCGGTATCGGATCGACGAGCGCGCTTTGGAGGCTGTGGAGAGGGGTGTGCGGGCCTTGAAGCTATCCGGGCCCTACGTGACCGCTGTCAACCAGGAGTTCAAGCGCATTCAGGTCCTGATGGCGGATTCCGGAATCGTTCTCGAACTGAGGAAACGGTGCGTCCTCGCCGAGCACATCAAGGAAGTGGAAGTCAACGTCGGAGCGCCCGACAGCGCACCGCCGCAGCGCCTTAGGCACGTCGTCGCGGAAATCGATGGGGTAACCGTGGCGGTCCCCTTCGAGCGCCGGGGCGAAGACATGGCCCTGGTGTCGCCGGCAGGTGCTACGAAGCTGCTGTTGGGGTTCCCCTTGATCGGGACGGAGGATTTTTGCTTCCCCGCCGTTGTTCACAGCCTGCGGTTCTCGCCCACCGAGGAGCGGGACGGCGTCTATCTCGGACAAAGCGACGATCAGGTCAACCGCGAGAATCAGGCAGTCATCAAGAAGGCCTGCGAACTGCTTCTCTTGATCGCGGAATTCGCGGCGACGTCAGGCTGGGGGCGCACGTACGTACTCGCCGAAGTGCCGCCCGTCCGGGCACAAAGGTGGCTGGACGAGGGCTGGCTGCGCGATTGCCTCAGGAAGCATCTGATCGATCCAATCCGCGCCACGCCGTCGATTCTGACAGAGTCCGGTAGCGCTCTCGTACCAAATGCCTCCTCGCTGCCGACGGCCAACTCCCGGCAGGCGGCGGATCGGCTGTGGTCGCTCGCCCGTGCCCTGACGGATCTCAAGGACGCACTTCCCAAGCAAGAGGAGGCTTGGGGCTGGTGTGGTGCGGCCCGAAGCTGGGCGGCCCTGTACAAGTGCGACCTCGGCGAACTCGAAGAGACGATGGATGGCCGTGACCTCGCTGGCCACGCCCGTGACGCCGGATCGCTGAGTGCATTACAAGACCGGCTGGGGGATGCCAACGCGGCGACGTGGCTGGACGAGCTGCACAGGTTCCTGGCTGCTAACGGCTTTGACGACGCGCTACGAAATCTAGAGATCGTCCCGGACCAGAACGGTCGGTTCAACACACTTCAGAATCTGCATCGTGACCGGGACATCGCCGATGAGTTGAAGGAGATCGCGCAACTCGTCGGCTGGAACCTCCGTGCGAAGCTACGTGATGCGAGTTTCGTCACGCTCTCCGACCGACCCGGAGCGGGTGATTTCGACAGCGACTATGTCATCCCGAAGCTGATCGACTGCCTACGCGACCGCATGGAGAAGTCTCTCGACGAAGACTCCAAGGTCGCGAGCGTCCGACTCTTCGGCTGGCTCGCCGCGCACAATCACTGGCGTCACCTAGAAGGGTTCCCGGCGTTCTCGGACGACGGTGACTCAGGCACTTCCGTAAAGCTGCTCCGACACGAAGACGACGCCCTCGAGCGACCCCTCGCGCCCGTGCGGACATGGCCGGGACCACTCCAGCGATACGCGGACCTTTTTCCCCGGCGCCGCATACTCGCTGACGACTTCGCTGCCGAGCTTGAGAGGCCCTCGGTGTGGTCTGCACTCGACCAGCGCGGTTTCCTCCGCGCGAGTGTCCTCTACGCCCGATCGGTATCGTTCGGTGAGTTTCTTCCAGATGAGCCACTGCCCGAAGGCGAAGAGGGTGAGATCGAACACAAGGTAGCCGACGCCGTCGAGGTCACGAACGTCGCCTTCCTGTCGACGAAGGACATCGGGATTCTGGATAGGGTCCGCCAGAGCCGGAAGCAGGCATTGCTCTTTTGGGACTTCCTCACTGGATGGCTTGCCGTCGAGGACGTCCAGGGACTAGAGGCCGAGGAGTCGATGTGTGTATGCGGGTCGCCTCACCGCTTGTACCCCGCAGCGTGGCTGGTCCCCCTTGTCCGCAATAAATGGGTTCCGTTGGAAGGCCGACGTAGTGACCGAGCGAGCGCGCACTCCCTCGCGAAGCTCGTCCGCAACAGCGGATGGCCAACGGACCTCCTCCAGGGGAGTCCGCCGGTCGTCGCCCTCCTGAAGGCGCTCCGGGTCAGCGTGCCTGAACTCATCATGGAGCTCTTCGCGACTGACAGCGAGCAGCGGGAGGCCTTGGACGAGACCCTCGCGCAGCTACTAACGTCCGTCGGGAGCAACTGGGACCGTTTGCAGGTGCTCGCCGAGGACATCCAGGAGGACGGGAAACTCTTCGACCACCTCGAAGAACGCCGAGAGCGCCGTCGCATGGTACGCGAGAATCAGAGATTGGGTGCGCTCGTCGAGGAGTTGGTCAAGGAGAGTTTGGAGGACGAGGACTTCGACGTCTGCCGTACCGGCAAGGGCTCGGACTTCGCCATACAGCCCGGCTCGACTGCGGACGACGAACAGATCCAGCTCAAATTGACCCGCCGCGACCGGACCTGGCTTGTCGAGATCAAGTCCGCCCGCGACGACAGCGTGAGGATGACGTCCGTCCAGGCGCGAACCTCCGTCGAACACAAATCCGACTACCTCCTCTGCGTGGTGCCGATCAGCGTCGGACCCGAGGATCCGGACACCGAGACTGTTCGCCGATGTATGCGCTTCGTCGACGGAATCGGCGTGCGTCTCGAAGACATCTGCGCTGATCTGGACAACTTTGAGAGCGTCCGCGAAAGTGTGACCGTCAAAGGCGCGGCCGGACTCCGTCTGGAGTTGGATTCGGGCTCGCCGCGAATCCGCATCGACAGCACGGTGTGGGAGGCCGGCTTTGGCTTGGAGGATCTCTTCTCCCGACTTACCGCTGCGCAAGGCGGAGTCGATCGTGCCCCCGACCGTACGCCCGCCTTTCCTTAGCTTCGCGCCTGCGGTTCGGCGGACGCGCTTACCTCCGGGTCCCACGCTGTTGCATCGACCCCAACCCGGATGCTACGCTGCTCGACGCAGGCAGATGACAGCGAACGGAGACCGCAGTGAAGAGCGGTGGCTAACGCACCACCAGCGCCTGGCCAGGACCGCGAACGATCTGACCTCCACGCAAGAAGCGGATACGGGAGCGACCCGTCCCTCCGCTTCTTCGTGTTTCTACCCTTATCGCCCCGCACGTGCAGTGGAACACCGGTCTCATCATGCCGTCCTCACTTTGGGACTCCCTTTGTCGCGACCTCGTAGTGCTTGGCGGCCAGCCACTTCTTGAGCGTCTTGCTGTCGCCATCTGGGTGTTCTCCCTCAAAATCGCAGATCAGTCTCTCGGCGATGGCGACCTTGCGCGCGGCAAGCTGTTCCTGCTCTTGAGGGTTCGGCAGTGAGGATCGGATCGTTCCAGGAGGCTCGTCGGGCTCGGAGAGTTTCGCGATCAGCTCGACCACGGACGACTCGAGAACGATTCGCGCGGCCTCGACCGCCGACGCGGGGATCTCCCTGGGTGACGCCTGCGGTTCGGCGCGTGAATCTGAGGCACGGAGGGGGGCGGCTGGTTGGGGGCTCCTTCGCACAACGGGCGCCACCGATGGCCGAGGCGGTAGCGTCCGGGCGCGGCGCTCCTTCCAGCGGTCCCTAAGCCAGAGTGCGGGAGGCGTTAGCGTGAGAACCATCCCGGCGGTGAAGATCGACCAACGCAGCGTATCGGCATCGACGGTGCTAAAGATCTCTCGCAAAGTACGGAGGTCGCCGGGAACGCCGGCCAGCCCTATCACGTCCAGTGCGATCCCCGGCAGCCACAACAGCCACCACCAGCGACGACGCATGCGTTTCTCGCTCATGGAGGAGCATCGTATCAGCCTATACAGCTGGCGGTAAGCATATGCTCAGCCGAGCTTCTTCGTCCCCAGTGTTTTGGATCCACAAAGAGCGCTAGGTGTTTCGTCGGAGTAAGCCGCAACCGGGCGCGCGGTCGAGGGCCCTCGGGCGGGCGCTGGCAGTCCAAGATCCGCGGACCTCGCCGTGGCTGCGGCGGAGGCGGTAACGTACCGCATGAGAGAGCTCAACGCGCCGCCGGCCCATCGGCCCCCAGCCAAACCAACCCTCTGGTCCTTCGCCCGTGCACTCTGGTCGAGTGGGCAAAGCTGGGTTGTCTGGCCCATGAGGGCCATGTCGGTCGTCGTTTCATTGGGTGGGGGGTTGGCCGTCTTCCTCGCGCCGACGATTCGCTGGCCACTGACGGCGGCGATCGCCTTCTTCCTGCTCGTGATGGTTGCGACTGCAGGATTCCTCCTCTGGCGAACGGAGGTGCTGAAGGCCAAGCGAGCCTACGAGACCCTCCGGCCGCGCTTTCGCATCGTCCCGGCTGTTGCGGAGTCTGAGGACAAAGTGCGAGCTGTTGTCGAGGTGGTGAACGAGTCGCCGACGCGCATCCATAACCTCCGCGTCGCCGTGGTCGACGTGTATCGACCAGCGCGAGAGCCTGCCGATAAAGAACCCGTCGGGGATGTAGGCGTGTTGCCTCAGGAAGGCCCAGTACACTTTGATAGCCCGCCGCAGCGAGACTCCGTAACGCTCGATGGTAGTGCGCGTTTTGACCTCGCGATGGCTATCGTGCACCGAGAGGGAATATTCCAGTACGCTCGAGACCGCCGGGGAGCACGAGGAAGGTTACTTCCAGAGGGCGAGGCGTACGTATTCCGAGTCGAAGCAGCGGCCGACGATGTCCCAAGAATCGAAGCACTACTTGAACTCCGCACGACCATCGGCGGCCCGGTGTGTATCGATCCCGACACCAGGGACGAAATACCGCGTGAGCCGCGGCCGTCCTTCCGGTTCGTCATCACTTCGGACGCGTCCCTCGTGCGCGACAGCGATTGAGGTCGCACGCCTTGTAGCCCGTCGCAACTAGTGTCATGTCACACGTGATATGTCGTAAGGATCGTGATAGACTTCTTGCCGGTCCACAATGGCGAGGAGGCTGGCATGAAACGGTATTTGGTGGAGTTGGAAGCGGGGGAGCGCGAGGCGTTGGCGGCGATGACACGCAAGGGTTCACATCGTTCGCGGAAGGTGATCAACGCGCTGGTTCTGCTCAATTGCGACGAGGGCGAGTTCAACGAGCGGCGCACGACCGGCGGGGCGATCGCCGGGGTGTTGCGGATCAGCGCGCGCAGGGTGGACCGGGTCAAGAAGCGGTTTGTGGAGGACGGTCTGGATGCGGCGCTTGGGGGCCGGCAGGGTCGTCGCGCGAAATACCTTCGCAAGGCGGACGGCGAATTCGAGGCGCGGCTGGTCGCGCTCAGTTGCGGCGATCCGCCCGAGGGGCGCGCGCAGTGGTCGCTGCGCCTGTTGGCGGACCGCGCGGTGGAACTTGGCTATATCGACAGCGTCTCGCACGAGACGGTGCGGCGGGTGCTAAAAAAAACGCCATCAAACCGTGGCGGCGCGTCGGCTGGGTGATCCCGCCGCGGCGCAATGCCGACTTCGCAGCGGGGATGGAGCGGGTGCTCGACGTCTACCGGCGTCCGTACGATGCGAACTTACCGGTGGTGTGCATGGACGAGACGCCGCGCCAGCTGATCGGCGAGACGCGCACGCCCGTCCCGCCGGCACCGGGACGGGCGGCCCGCGAAGACTACGAGTACCGGCGCCTCGGCACCTGCAACGTGTTCATGGCCACCGAACCACTGGCCGGCCGGCGCCAGACCAAGGTGACCGAGCGCAGGACCAAAACCGACTGGGCCCGCTTCCCGCGCGACATCGCCGCGCAGTACCCCGACGCCACCCGAATCACGCTGGTGATGGACAACCTCAACACGCACCGCCCCGGCGCGCTCTACGAAACCTTCGAACCCGCCGAGGCCAAGGCGCTTTGGGATCGCTTCGAGTTCGTCCATACCCCCAAGCACGGCAGTTGGCTGAATGTCGCCGAGGTCGAACTCAACGTCATGATCCGCCAATGCCTCAATCGCCGCATCGACTCCATCGACACCCTACGCGCCGAAGTCGCCGCCTGGCAGGCGGCCAGAGACCGAATCCAAGCCAAGGTCAACTGGCAATTCACCACGGACGACGCACGTGTCAAGCTCAAGCGCCTCTATCCGACGTTTGATGTGTGACATGACACTAGGTCCGCTTGGGCATTTTGGCTGGGTGGACTGTTAAGTTTGCTTGGCCTTCCCAGCCGCCCCCCGGATTAGGCGGGCCGCCGAAGGCGGTCGTAGCCAAATCCGGGCGCCTCGGCCCGGGCAACATGCCGTTCCTCCCAACGCCCCTCGCTGACCGCGCAGCGGTCGCGGCCCATGCGGCCCCGCGAGAACCAGCTTGTTCGGGAGGGCGTTGCTCGGCTAGAAGGCCGGCCCCTCCGTGCCTGTTCCGACGTACGTGATCGGGGTGAGGAACATGACGAGGTGCTCAATGTACCCGAACTGGAAGGGTTGATCCGGGTCTAGCTCGTCGTCCATTTGAAGCTCCGGTACGCTCTCCAACTCGGGCAGGAACTCCGGGGGTCCGACGCGCACGTACCCCGACCCGTCAAGGGCGTGGTAGGTCGTGAACAGACCGCTTGGGCTCCGTAGCATCGGCTTCATCTCCCGCGTCGCCCAGTAATACCGCTCGTCGATCTCCATGATTACAACGCTAGCTTCGACGGAAGCGTCCTCGTCTACCTTGCCGTGTCCCCCCGACCCGTTGATGATCGCGAGTGGGCGGCCTTGGAAGGCCACCTCTCCGACTTGACCACTCACCGGCACCGCGCCCGCGAGCAACACTGCCGCAACCAGACACAGCTTCCTCATCGAACTCTCCTCTCCCTCACTCCCCGAAGATCGCCTGCATGAGGTATTCGCACCCCTCCCGGATCATCCAGAGGCGACCATGCCCAGATGAGCTTCAACATGGCTTCCTCCCGACTCCTCAGCAGCATACTCTGGCGCACCTAGTCCCAAGACAAGCGTGATTCGTCGCGGGCCCCTGTTAAAGAATACCGGAAAGACCTGTCCTGATTGTAGTTAGCGGATTCGGGCGATGGACGCCCGGTCCCAACCAGGAGGCCTTTCCGGTGAAGAGAATATCGCACGGCCAGAGCCGCGGGAACAGTGCCCGGCGGAAGCGGAAGGTTCGGGCGCGGCACGCGCGGGCGAGGCGGCGGGGCTGTCGGCCCAAGCCGGTGTTCGGGGCGGGCGGGCTCCACTACGAGATCGGGGCGCGGACGAGCGCGATGAGCTTCGGCGGCATCGGCGCGGTGCGGCGCCTGGTGTCGAAGCTGGAGCTGGCGCGGGAGATCGACCGGCACCTGGAGCTTCTGAAGCGGCACCTGCCGTACCACGAGTCCGACCACGTGCTGAACATCGCCTACAACCTGCTGTGCGGGGGCGCGCGCCTGGAGGATCTGGACGGCCCGCGCCACGACGCGGCCTACATGGACGCGCTGGGCGCGGAACTGATCCCGAGTCCGACGGCGGCGGGCGACTTCACGCGGCGCTTCTCCGAGTCCGACGTGATCGAGTTGATGGAGTGCATCAACTCGGTCAGGCCGCGGTTGTGGCGGGGCCGGGGCCGGGATCTGCTGGGGCCGGTGGCCTACGTGGACGTGGACGGGACGCTGGCGCCCACGCTGGGCCGGAAGAAGGCGGGCATGGACATGTCCTACAAGGGGGTGTGGGGCTACCACCCGCTGGTCGTGTCGCTGGCCAACACGGGCGAGGTGCTCTACCTGGTGAACCGGCCGGGCAACGCGGTGAGCCACCAGGGCGCGGCGGCGTGGATCGACAAGGCGATCGACCTTGTCTCGCCGCATGTTCCCAGGGTGTGCGTGCGCGGGGACACGGACTTCTCGCTGACCGTCAACTTCGACCGCTGGAGCGAGAAGGCGGACTTCGTCTTCGGCCATGACGCCCAGCCGGCGATCATCGAGCGGGCCGAGGCGCTGGAGGAGGAGGACTGGAAGCCTCTGAAGCGCAAGCCGCGCCACACGTCCCGGACGGGGAAGGCGCGGAGCAAGCGGCCCGACGAGAAGGGGCGGATCGTGCGCGAGCGCGGCTACGTCAACAAGCGGCTGAACCACGAGGACGTGGCCGAGTACGACTACCGGCCGGGGAAGTGCCGCAAGACGTACCGGATGGTGGTCGTGCGCAAGAACATCAGCAAAATGAAGGGCGAGCTGTGCCTGGTGGACGAGATCCGCCACTTCTTTTACGTCACCACCCGGCGGGACCTGAGCGCGGCGGAGGTCGTCCGGCTGGCCAACGCGCGCTGCGACCAGGAGAACGTGATCGAGCAGCTCAAGAACGGGGTGAACGCGCTGCGGGTGCCCGTGTACGACCTGGTGAGCAACTGGGCCTACATGGTGATGGCGGCGCTGGCGTGGAACCTCAAGAGCTTCCTGGCCATGATGATGCACCTGAAGGCCGGCCGCCGGAAGTACGTCGCCATGGAGTTCAGGCGCTTCGTCCGCGAGATGATCCTCGTGCCCTGCCAGGTCATCCGCCGGTCGCGGCGCACCACGCTCAGGATCATCGGCTGGCGGCCGGCCACCGACCGGCTGTTCAGCGTCTGGCGCACGATCGAGAGGACCGGCTTCGGCTGACGCCGCCCCCGGTTCTCCCGCTCGTCCCACGCCTCCACCCGGATCCGCGGGGACCGGTGTCTCCCGCCGCCAAATCACGCCCCCCAAAGCCCCGCCCGACGAGCGAAAAACCCCGCATCCCCGCCCCGGCGCCACCCAAAACCGGCTTCCCGGCACACTCTTCGGCCCATAATCCGCGGCCCAACGTCATAATGACGCCTCGCCAGCGCTACTCGCTTGTTTTAGGCCTAGTCGTCGCCGCCCCTGAGCGGCGTGCCGTCCACCGGAAGTGCTGCCGCGATCCCGGCGGCGAAAGCCTCCGGTTCGTACTCCGTCCGCCAGCGCGCCGAAAGGAGCCAACGGGCAAGGAACACGAGCCAGCCGTCGATGGCCATCGGGCGGACAACGTCCTTGGCATCTACAGCTAGCGCTAGCAGGCCGTGGAAAAAGTCGCGATGTCCCGCGCCGGTGTTGATGGTTAGATTGTGGGCGGGACAAGAGGCAACTGGGCGGTCACGGGAGGTTGGCGATGGCGGTGGGCAGGATGCCGGGTGAGCGACAGGAGGAGCTGTTCATTGCGGCGAGCGCGGTGCGGGCGCTGGACCACCCGTTCTACGCGGCTTTGGACAAGCTTCTGCGCAAGAGCGGCTTCGACGAGTTCGCCGAGGAGGCGTGCAGGGAGTTCTACGCGGCGCGGATGGGCCGGCCGGGCCTTCCTCCGGGCGTGTACTTCCGGATGCTGATGGTGGGATACCTGGAGGGGATCGGCTCGGAACGGGGCATCGCGTGGCGTTGCCGGGACTCGATCTCGCTGCGGGAGTTTCTGGGCTACGGTCTGGCGAAGACGCCGCCGGAGCATTCCACGCTGTCGAAGACGCGCAAGCGGCTGAGCCTGGAGGCCCACGGCGCGGTGTTCGGCTGGGTGCTGGAGGTGCTGCGGGAGTCGGGGCTGCTGCGGGGCAAGACGGTGGGGGTGGACTCGACGACGCTGGAGGCGAACGCGGCGCTGCGCGCGATCGTGCGGCGTGACGACGAGACGGAGTACGACGCGTGGCTCGAGCAGCTGGCGCGGGCGTCCGGGATCGAGACGCCGACGCGGGCCGACCTTGCGAAGCTGGACCGCAAGCGTCCGGGGAAGGGGTCGAACAAGGACTGGAAGCATCCGCACGACCCGGAGGCGCGGATCACGAAGATGAAGGACGGCCGCACCCGCTTGGCGCACAAGCTCGAGCAGGCGGTCGACATGGAGACCGGCGCGGTGGTCGCCGTGACGGTGCAGACGATGGACGGCGGCGACTGCGCGTCGCTGCCGGTGACGCTGGACGAGACGGAGCGGCGGCTGGCGGAAGTGGGTGCGGAGCCGAGGGAAGTGGTGGCCGACAAGGGCTACCACTCGAACGCGACCATGACGGGCGTGAAGGAGCGGGGACTGCGGAGCTACGTGAGCGAGCCGAACCGGGGCCGCCGGAAGTGGAAGGGCAAGCGGGACGCGCAGAAGGCCGTGTACGGCAACCGCCGCCGCAACCGGGGCGAGCGGGGGAAGCGGCTGCAGCGCGAACGCGGAGAGAAGCTGGAGCGCACCTTCGCCCACCTCCTCGTGACCGGAGGGTTGCGCCGCGTTCACGTCCGCGGGCAGGAGGAGATCCGAAAACGGATGCTCGTTCACGCCGCCGCCTTCAACCTCTCGCTGCTGATGCGCAGCCGCTTCGGCTTCGGCACCCCGCGCGGCCTGCAGGGCCTCGCGGCAGCGGCCGCGGCCCTCTCGGACGCCTCCGCACGCGACTTTGCCGCCTTTCTTGGCCGAATCGGGCGCATTCTCGGCCTCCCGGGCGCAAATCGCGGCTTTCACCGCCCCCCGGGTCGCCTTTTGCATAACAACACCCAAATCATCCGCCACTTTCCGCTTCCACAGTCGGCCACGCCGGCGACCACTTCTTCCACGGCCTGCTAGCGCTTCGTGTGCAGCCTGCGTCGGCACTCCGGGTGCAGCGTGCTCACGAGGCGATTGAAGTGTTCACGCATCCACTCGACGGCTTCGTCAAAATCGCGGATCGCCGTCCCGTCAACGAACTCCGTGCTGCGATTGAAACCTATGCGCGGCTGTCCAGTGGAATTGGACCAGCGCTTCCATCCGTCGAGCGAGCTCGCCGGTTCCTCACCACTGCTCAGCGCGCTGACCATCTCATCAAAGACTCGCCGCTCTTCCGGAAAGCCCGCCCGCGACGTCAAGTAGGTTCCGATACTGGATTGGTTGCGATTGAGGAAAGCGCCGAACGAGATGCCCCACCCTCCGTGCCCCGATCCTTCGAGCTTCACCCAGACGCTTGCGCCTCTTGAAGGTTCGGGCACCTCGGGCTCAGGATCGTCAAAGGCGAAGTCTTTCAGCACCGCCCTCCAGAATCGCTCGTTCTCGTCCTCAATCGGGGATGGTTCATGCTCTTCAATCGGGTGGTCGTCGGTCTCCTTAAGCATCGTCTTGCGAATGAGAACCGTGCGGGGGATGAGTTCGGTCCGTGCCAGGACACGCGGCTGGATGATCAGATCTTCTTCGTCCGCACGACGAAAGACGGCAGCCTCGACGAGCGCAAGATTGAAGCGGAGCCCGCTGTGCTCCTGCACGTAAGAGACGATGTCCTCGACGTCCTCCCGGATCCCGTCGCCGATGATCAGGAGCAGGAACTCGCCGCGCCTGAGCCGGCGGGAGACGTTATCGACGAAATCCTGCTCTTGCACGCCGCCGTGCGCTTCGGAAACGATGTCAAATGGCGACCGCTTGGTGCGGTTCCTAACCGCTCGTTCCAGGTCGTCGTAGTCCCACGACGCGAGTATACGAGCGTAGTCGAGGATCTGCCCGATCACCTCCCTGCGCGCGCCCGGGTTCCTCCAGAGCTTGAACTCGGCAAGAACGATCCTCCCGGTCGGCGTCAGGTACAACGCGTCGGCGGACCCCGCCCGCGTGGCGAGTTCCATGCAGACCGGAACCGGATCGATGTAAGCTGGGTCGATCCCACCGAGCGGCAGGATGTCCGCGTGCCGGAACAGGACTCCCTGCAGACGGCCCTCGTCTCCCGTGGATGCAACGGGAATGCGTCGCCAAGTGGCTCTCGCGGTGAGATCTTCGCTCACCTGGACGAGGTTTCCGTACATCTGGGGCCTTTCGGTGTACAGTTCCTGTAGCTGAGGCCGGATTGCCGACGACCGATCCTAGAGTGTACTCGCGTCCTCCAGGCTCTCTCCCTGAGCCTCAGGAGGTCCAAACGCAGCCTATCTCAAGTCAAGTGCCGTGCGAGAAACGACGACACCCCCGCGTGCATGTCGGCGACATCCGCCTTCGAGTACTCGGAGAACTTGCCATGATCCGCCGCGTTTCGGACATCGGTCCACACCGCTAACCGCTTTTGGACAAGCCTCGTGTAGATGCTCTTGGCCGCGAGTTTCTGATTCAGGGTACTGAGATCATCTCGCTCTCGGACCTGGACACCCCGGTTGGTGGCTACTCGGCGGAGGCCTTCTTCCAGCACCGCCCCGCAAAGCGAGGCTGCGGGATCCTTGTATTCGCACTCAAGGAGGTGTCCGGCCATGGCAAGGAAATCCGTGAATACCTCGGCCGATACGAGCGTCAGCACGTCGGTGAGGAATCCGTCTTCGAGATCCTCGGATACGGCTTTCAGGATCCCGATGCCGGCTTCCACGCTGCTGGTATAACTGCGGTCAACTTCTTGCTCAAAGCTGGCAACGTATACGTGGTCGGTGCCAAGGAGGTTCGTCAAGAGCGACAGGGACTGTGCGCGCCACTCAGTAAAGGCTCCGTGATCCAACGTTGGGAAACCGATAACACCGGGGGGATCCGGCGAATGTGTTCCGAGAACAGCACTACCCTTCGCGAGCAGTCGATCGATTCGAACTCTGAATCTCTGTGAGGTGTCCATATCAACTTCGATCTCTCAAATTGAGTGACAGCCCGGGGCGTGGTCAGGAGGCGTGACAGTGCGTTCGCGAAGCGGCTTCAACCGAGCCCGGAGGGCGCAAACACGGTCCTCGAAGCTGGACTTATCATCTTGCTATCCCTCCTGACGACTCAAGTTCCCGGGTAAGGGCCTGGAACGCTTCCAGCGCAGCGTGCAGGTCGTCCGCGATCTCAGCAGCTAGTACTTCCGGCTCCGGCAAGTTGTCGCTGTCCTCCAGACCGCTGTCTCTGAGCCACAGCAGGTCCAGATTTAGCTTGTCGCGCTTGGCCAAATCATCGTACTCGAATGCCCTCCAGCGACCGCCTTCGTTCTCCGGAATCCACGTCGCCTTCCTCTTGTGGCGCTCGCCCGATCGATAGCAGGCGACGAAGTCGTCGAGGTCGGCCCGCCGGAGCGGCTTCATCTTGAGGGTGAAGTGCTTGTTGGTGCGGAGGTCGTAGACCCAGAGCCGATCGGTCCACGGCTCCTCTCGCGCGGGCTTGGCGTCGAAGAACAGGACGTTCGCCCTGACTCCCTGCTTGTAGAAGATCCCGGTAGGAAGTCGCAGCAGCGTGTGGACATCGAATTGCTGAAGGAGATTGCGCCGCACGGTCTCGCCCGCGCCGTCTTCGAACAGGACGTTGTCCGGCACGACGATGGCGCAGGAGCCGTGCATCCTGAGCAGCGTCTTCACATGCTGGAGGAAGTTCAGCTGCTTGTTCTTAGTGCTGGTCCAGAAGTCCTGCCGCTCGTATGCGTGGGACTCCGTCTCCAGATCGCCCTCCTCATTCACGATCTTGAAGCTGCTCTTCTTGCCGAAGGGGGGGTTCGTGAGCACCATGGAGAAGCGGTCGCCGGGATCATTGGCAAGACTGTCGACACCGGATTGGATGGGGAGCCGATCCGCGCTGATCCCGTGCAGGTAGAGGTTCATGATGCAGAGCCGGGCGGTCGCGGGAACGAGCTCTCCTCCTCGCACGAAGCCCTCCCGCAGGTGACGCTTCTGGTCGGGATCCAGTGTGCTTCCGTGCTCGCGGATGACATGGTCATGCGCGGCGAGGAGGAATCCGCCAGTGCCGCAGGCGGGGTCGCATACGGTGTCTTCCGGCCTCGGCTGCATGACATCCACGATGGCCTTGATCAACACGCGTGGCGTGAAGTACTGGCCCGCTCCCTTCGGCGATTCTTGGGCGGACTTGGCGAGCAGGCCCTCGTAGATGTCGCCCTTCACGTCGGCGTCCATCGACATCCAGTCCTCGGGGTCGATCAAGTCCACGATCAAGCGCTTGAGGGTCGCCGGATTCTGGATCTCCTGCCTGGCCTTCTTGAAGATCTCGCCCAGCATCCCTCCATGTTTGGGAAGATCCCTCAGGATCCGTCGGTAGTGCGTCTCCATCTCCTCACCGTCACGCGCGAGCAGGCTAGGCCAATCGAGTCCCTCCGGCACAATAGGACTACGGCTCCACGGCGGCTGGGTCAGTTCGTGGGCCATCTTCAGGAACAGCAGAAAAGTGATCTGCTCGGTGTAGGCCATGTAGGACAGGCCGTCGTCGCGGAGGACGTGGGCGAAGCTCCACGCCTTGTTGACGATCTGCTGGGTGTGATTGGTCGGCATCAGGAGACACGATTCTCTGGGTTGCGGTTCGGTTTCGTGGGCTTAGGCTCAAGGAGCGCGGAAGCGGGCTCGTCGTTGGGGTCGTGTCGGACCAGACGGCCCTCGAAGGCGCGCGTGAGAATGGCCTGGCGGAGCGATGCGGCCCTCCGACTAGCCATCGCTAGTGCGCTTTGAAGCCCCTCCGCCTCCGCCAAGAGGCTACGGCAACGTACCACAATCTCGTCTTGTTCAGCTCGAGGAGGGAGAGGTAACGCCAACTCAGCGACAGTTGTTTGATTGATCTTGGGCATGCTTCCAGAACTCCCCCTTGCTCGCCTGCGAAAATACGAACGGGCTTCAGGCGATTGTAGACAGAGTTCTACGAATGCTGCCGAAATCCGGTGATCACAGCGAACTCGTATCAGCAGGTCGGGGAATATAGCGTAGTCCGCTGGGCCACAATACATGCGAGCGAGACCCACTAATTCGGGTGTGTTGGATCTCTCGACGAAGATGTCTCCAGCCTTGAGCCACAGGCTGCTCACCTTACTAGGAGCGACAGTCGTCACCTTCGTGTTGCGCTCCGAAAAGTCTCCCTCCGTTACGGCCGAGAGAGTTAACGTACGCACCCCCTGCCCGTCACTTGAGGCCTTAGCCGACTTGCCGTTTCTCAAGGGCTCTCGAATCAACTTTGCTAGGGGGGCACTCGCCCATCCGTCCGGCAAGTCGGCATGACTTCGGCCAAAGGGTGGTCCAAACCTATCAGCTGCCGTGCTGATCCTCGCCAGCAACAAGTCACCGCTTTCCTCGGGCGCGTTGTCCTTCCTCCATTGTTCGGTCAGGGTGCCCTCGACCGCCGCCCTGAGGACGGACGCCCGGTAGCGGTCTAGGTTGGCCTGAGCACGCCTGAGTGCGCCGACCCCCTCACTTAGTCTGCCGAAGAGGGACTCGATTCTGGAGACGATGCGGTGCTGTTCGGCGAGAGGGGCGAGGGGGAAGCGATACACGGCAAGCCGCTCAGCGGAGATTCGAGGCAGATTGACACCGGCCGAGTGAACAGTTGCGTACGCGACCAGATCGCTTGAGGACAGCAAGTGCATGAGGAGCGCGTTGGCAAGCGCAGGGGTCTCCTGGAATACGAGAAACTCAGTCGAGGCTACCCCGGCAAATGCGGGTCGAATCACCTTGTTAAGGTAAGGGCGGAGGCGGCCATAGAGGACATCGCCTTGGGAGAAAACCGCAACCGCACTCTTGACATCATCCGAAAACGCCTTGGCCGCAATCCGATTCGTACCGCCCTCGACATGTTCAAGCCCGATGTAGCTAGTCGGAGCGATTGTATGGGGCCGGACTCGTGCGCGAGACTCGCACCACACCTCCCCCAACTTCGCCTCCACCCACCCTTCCGGCACCGCACTCACGCGGCCAACCTCTCATTCAACTCGGCCAGCACCGCGTCGAGATCCTTGCCGAACGCCCGGTAAACGCCACCGAGCCCACCCCACTGGTTGAACGGCACGTCTTCGAAGTCCTCCTGCTCGATCGCTAGGCTGGAAGCGATATGGTCCTTGATCGCATCCAGCCAGCGCCGCTGCTCTGTTGTGAACTCTTGGCCCCCGCGCGCCTTCTCTTCCAGCCACGCCTGGTATCGCGCCTCCACCCGATCAGCCACGGGCACGAGTGTAGCCTCCGGACCGATCGCGTGCTTCACGATCGCAACGAGATCGACGAGTGCGCTGCCGCCCCGGCCCTGCACACGCTCCGGCTCCAGCGCTTCGTAGAGCCGCCACAGTCCGTTGGCGGGGTCGTGAAGTCCGACCGGTGGGTTGCGTAGCGCATCCCGCAGTTCCTTCACGTGACGATACCGGAGCCCCGCGCGGTAAGGGCGGCTGTACAAGATCCGGAGCGCCTCGATGTCATCCTTGTTCTCATCGAGGAACCGCTGGAAGTCGTCCAGCTTTGATCGTGCGCTCTGGACCGCCGCCTCGCTATGCCCGAAGTCGATCAGCACGTCGATGGCCGCCTCGTCGATGATCTGGTAGAGGCTCTGCGCGATCTCGACGATCGCCCGCCTGAGTCCCGGCTGGCTGAACGGCTTGAGTGCCTCGGCCATGCGCTCGCGCTCCACCGCGTCCAATTGTTCTGCGGTTGGCTCACCGTCTTCGGGCAGCCCATGCTTCGCGAGCGCCGCCTCGTGTGTTGCTTGCGGGTCGATGCTTTCCAGAAGGTGACCGGTCAACCCCGCCAGACTCTTTCCGTCCGATTCGCGTGCGATCCGCGACGCCTGTCCCTCGTCCACCTGTCGGCCGAGCCTCGCCAGGCGCGATGCCAGAGTCGACACCAGGTCCGCGTCGACGATCCCCATCGCCACCCTCTGAAGCAGCTTCTCCGTGCTGACCGAAGGCTTGCGCTCCAGCGGAGGCGATACGGTCTTGTCGCGCTCGCACACGCCGACCGCATCGACGATCACGAAGTGCGTCTTGTCCGTCGCGTCCGGGGTGACGCTCTGAAGGTCGTCGCGGTCGATGACGCGCACCCCGCGCCCCTTCATCTGCTCGAAGTATCCCGCCGAGTTGACGTTGCGCATGAAGAGGAGGCATTCGAGCGGCTTCACGTCGGTACCGGTCGCAATCATGTCTACGGTGACCGCGATGCGCGGGTTATACGAGTTGCGGAAGCTGCTCAGCAGGTCCTCGGGCGAGGCACCAGTCGTCTTCGATGTGATCTTCTGACAGAAGTCGTTGCCCTTGCCGAACTCCTCCTTGATGATCTTCACGATGTCGTCCGCGTGGCTGTCCTGCTTGGCGAAGACGAGGGTCTTGGGAACTTCGGTGCGGCCCGGGAAGATCTCCGTGAACAGGTGGTCGCGAAAGGTGCGCACGACAAGCCGGATCTGATCGGGGGCGACCACGTCGCGGTCGAGTTGGGTCGCGGTGTAGGTGAGGTCGTCCTCCAGCTCCGCGAGTGTTGTCTTGCGGGTACGGCGGTCGCGCCTGGGCACATAGCGCCCCGCTTCCGCGGCCAATCCGCCACCCTCCTCCGAAATCCTCGTCTTGATGCGGTAGATGTCGTAGCCGACGTTGACCCCATCTGCCACGGCCTTCGTGTGCGAATAGTCCTGCACGACGTTGTGCTCAAAAAAGCCGATGGTGTGGGTACTTGGGGTCGCGGTCAGCCCGACCAGGAAAGCGTCGAAGTACTCGACCACCTGCCGCCAGACGTTGTAGATCGAGCGATGGCACTCGTCGATGACGATGAAGTCGAACGTCTCAGGCGGCAGGTCGGGGGTGTACTCGACCGGGACGGGCTCGTTGCTGGCTGGTTGGGCGGACTCGAAGAGCGACTCGTCCTCGTTGGCAGAGTCGTAGTCGGGATCTCCCTTCAGGATCGAGTAGAGGCGTTGGATGGTCGTGATGACGACCTTGCTGGCCGGATCAATGGAGTTGCCGTGCAGGTGCTGGACGACGAACTCCTCAGCGAAAGTGTAGGCGGAGGAGGGACCCCTGAACTGCTGGAACTCGTTCAGAGTTTGGCGTCCGAGGTTGTTGCGGTCGACCAGGAAGAGGATGCGTTTGGCCTTCGCGTACCGGATCAGCCGGTGGCAGGCCGAAACCGCGGTGAAGGTCTTGCCACTTCCGGTGGCCATCTGGATGAGGGCGCGCTGCCGCGCATCCGCGAGCGACCGCTCCAGCTTCACGATGGCTTCGTGCTGGACGGGCCAGAGTTTGCCCTCAGGCAGTTCCGGCATCTTCCGGAGCAACCCGCGCAGCTGTGCCGATCCCAGATCCTGTAGCCGCAGCAACTCCTCGGGACGGTGGAACGTAAAGATCTCGCGGCTGCGCGGGTGAGGGTCGAGACCGTTGGTGAACTGGGTCACCTCGCCGGTGGACTCGTGGGCGAAGGGAAGGGGGCGGTACCGCGCGGGCACCTGCTCGTCGAGCCCCTCGGTGTAGCGTTTCGACTGGCCGACAACCCCTTCGAGAGTGTGCCCGGCGGGCTTCGCCTCGACGACCCCAACGGCCCAACCGTCGGCGTAGAGCAGGTAGTCGGCGAACCCGGACCGGATCTTGGCACCCTCCGTCCACTTCAGCGGAAACTCCCGGACAGCCACACCGCGTCCCGCATGGATGTTCATGGAGGAGAAGTCCTGAACCACCCATCCGCACGCTTCAAGCTGCCCGTCGATCTTCTCGCGGGCTTGCTGTTCAGGAGTCAGCGGCACCGGAACGCAGTCTTCGCAAGAAACTGGGGAATAGCTCGACGGCCCCGTGCGGCGGGGGTTTGTGAGCACGACTGGTGAGGGCTGGTTGTACGCATGGCGGATAATATGGCCAAACGGCAAAGGGCCGCGATGGCGACCAGCCCGGAAGCGATCGACATCGCTCCGCGACCAAGGTGCTGGATGGGATCGCTACAAGTCGCTGCACCGCGATCTGCCATCCCACCGCTTCGAGAAGGGAGCATCGGCCATGGGTAAGTGGACCGATGACGGGAAGAGATACATCCCGACGGTTCAAGAGATCGAGGAAGGGCGATCCGCGCGCGGCGGCTACACGCGGGCGACGCCGGGCTATCTGGTTCGTATTCGCGGGCGAATCGCGCACATATGGACGGGCAGCGATGCGGCGTGTCGGCAGTATTCAACGGGCGGGATCAAGAATCCTCATCGCTACACCGTCACCGATACGGTGGACGGGCGGCAGGTATGCAAGAATTGTCGGGGCGCCGTCAGCCTCCGGGGCAAAGCCTTCGGCGGTTTGGACGTGGACGACCCTCGCCAAGTCGGGCTGTGGGATCCGAACTAAGCTGGCTCCTCGCTGTTGGGGGTGGATGAGGGTGGTAGAGTGGCGGGGTCGGCGGCGGTGGCCGCCGGTGCTCGAGCGGGCCCGTGACGTGCCCGGTGGTCTCCCGGGCCGGCCGGGGCAGTGGGGGGACGCGGAGCGGCCGGGCGGGACGGCGGCATGGCGGAGAGGGGACTGTTCGAGCGGGCGCTGGGTCTGGAGTGGCCGTGGCGAGTGGAGCGGACGGAGTTCGACGCGGCCGAGCGCCGCCTGGACCTGCACTTGGACTTCGAGGCGGGCGGGACGTTCGACTGCCCCTCGTGCGGGCGGGGGGGCTGCAAGGCGCACGACGCGAGCCCGAAGCGCTGGCGTCACCTGGACTTCTTCCAGCACCGCGCCTACCTGCACGCCCGGGTGCCGCGGGTGAGGTGTCCGGCGTGCGGCGTGAAGCAGGCGAAGGTGCCGTGGTCGGAGCCCGGCAGCGGCTTCACGCTGTGGTTCGAGGCGCTGGTGGTGGCGCTGGCGCGGGAGATGCCGGTGCGGGCGGTGGCCCGGCTTGGTGGGCGAGCACGACACGCGGCTGTGGCGGCTGCTGAAGCGCCGCGTGGGGGAGGCCCGGGCGGAGGCGGACTTCTCCGGCGTGCGCGCGGTGGCCGTGGACGAGACGGCGTGCCGGCGGGGCCACGACCACATCACGCTGTTCGCGGATCTGGACCGTTCGCGGCTTCTGTACGCCACGCCGGGGCGCGATGCTCCGGTCGTGCACCGCTTCCGGGAGGACCTCGAGGCGCACGGGGGGCACGCCGGGCAGATCCGGGACCTCTGCATGGACATGTCCGCGGCCTACATGAAGGGGGCGCGGGAGGCGTTCCCGGAGGCCGGGATCACCTTTGACCGTTTCCACGTCCAGCGGCTCATGAACCGGGCGGTGGACGAGGTGAGGCGCCAAGAGCGCAAGGAGCGTCCCGAGCTGAACCGCACCCGCTACCCGTGGCTCAAGAGACGCGGCAAGCTCACCGCCTCTCAGCGGCGGTGGCTCGGCGAACTGCTCGATCCGTCGCGGCGGGGACTGAAGACGGCCCTCGCCTACCGGATCAAGCTCGGCTTCGAGGCGTTCCGGGATCTCCCGCCCCGGCTGGCGGCGACCTATCTCGAGAAGTGGTGCTCCTGGGCCGCCGGCAGCGGCCTCCAGCCCGTCATCGACGCGGCGAAAGACCATCAGGAAGCACTGGGACGGCATCCTCCTCTGGTTCCGCTCAAGGATCAGCAACGGCATGATCGAGGGCATCAACTCGCTCGTCCAGGCCGCCAAGGCCAGGGCCCGCGCGGCTACCGGACCACCGAGAACTTCATCACCATCGCCTATCTCGTGTGCGGCAAACTCAACTTCAACCTACCCACCTGAAACAGCGAGGAACCACTAAGCTAGAACCTTCACCTTGGCGAGGACGGTCGAACGCGAGTCATCGAAGGAGGCCGAACTTGACGACGATAGGCCAATGGCCTACAACACAACGCATGAGTTGCGGATGGATTTCGAGTGGGACGATGCCAAGAGCGATGACTGCTTCCGACGGCGCGGCTTCGATTTTGCCTATGCCGTGCGCGCATTCTTGGATCCCAATCGGATCGTTGGGCGGGATCGGCGCTGGGACTACGGTGAAGACCGATACCGGTTGCTCGGTGCGATAGGAGGCCGCGTGTTCGTTCTAATCTACACGCCGCGTGGTTCAGCGATCCGTATCATTTCGGCCCGGAAAGCAAACAGGAAGGAGGTTCGGGAATATGAGCACGACGCGCGTGAGGATTGACCCGGACGATCCGGGAAGCCTGCCCGAAGGAAGGGTCGACTACGCGGTCCTGGACAGCACGACCGAGGCGGACCTGATCGCGCAGCAACGGGAGGACGACGCCGAAGCGATGAGGGACATGGCGCGGTTTGCGCGCCGGGTGCGCAGGCGCATGGGCCTGACGCAGGTGGAGTTTGCGCGGTGCATCCACGTATCGCACGAGACGATCCGCAACTGGGAACAGGGCAAGCGATGCCCCACAGGCGCCGCCAGAACGTTGCTCCGGATTCTGGACCAAGCCCCGGAGACCGCGCTTCGGGTACTGGGCTGAGGAGCGCTGGCCGGGCTTGTGCGCCGCAGATCCCGACAGCCCCCTTCTCCAACACCGTTCGCGCCGTATCCCCAAACCGAAGGGAATCATCTACCGAGGTTGACGGCGGCATCTTACGCGAATCGCGCACTGCCGTTCACGTCGCCGCCCCTCCCCTGTCCCGGAGAAGCACGTCGTAGATGAAGTGATCCGTTGCTTCGCGCTCGGCGACGATGGCGGACCTGAGTTCCTGTATCCGCTTGCGAGATGGGCGCGCCCAGAGGCGATCCCAAGCGGCCTCGACGCAACGGCGCGTGCTGAACATGTTCTCTTCCGAGAGAGACATCAGACCTCCGGCGTTGAGTTCGGCGCAGGCCTAAACGTAAGCACCCGCGTGACTGACGGGCATCCTCGGAGTGGTACTTGACCACCGCAGCCACAACCTGCTTCGGAGTCGCGTTGCTGCAGTCGGCTTTACGGCTGCCCACGTAGACCAACTCTCACGCTGAACGCTACCGAATCAATGGAGTTTGACTTGATCAAGTCCGACCCGGTGCGCACTGCGGCGCGAGTCCGATACCTCGAGGAATACGTTCGCCGCAATCTGCTCGACACCGAACGCTTCATCTGCAAACACCACCGGGATTGCCGTGCCAGCGCACCCCCGTACTTCTACGAAGGCCAGATGAGCCACGTCGGCAAGCACTATGACCTCTTGGCGGGCGGTCAGGAACTCCGGGTCGTCGTGGTCGGACAGGAGTACGGACAGGCTTTCCCCCGGGTCGATCTCAAAGGCCGCACGTCGATGATCGAGGGATCCGCCAGCGAGGGGTTCAGGGGTCGGAATCCCCACATGCGTGGCACGACCTCGATCCTGCGACTGCTGCTCGATAGACGCCTTGGTACCGATGATGAAGGAGAACGGCTCTTCACGGACGGTGCGGCGACCGCCCATATCTTCGACGGCTTCGCCCTCGTCAACGCTCTTCTCTGCTCCGCGCTGAAGAACCCCCCGGACGGCGTCAAGGCGGGTAAGGGCGCTTCGAGTCCGCTGATGCGGGAGAACTGCGCTCGACACTTCCGCGCGACCATGGAGATTCTTGAACCGACGGTCATCGTTGCCGAGGGCCAAGGGGTCCGAAGCTGGATTGGTGGTTCGCTCGGACTTGGATCGAAGCCGACCCCCCGCTATGAGGGTCCCGGGATTCCCGAAGTCGCTCGTATTTCGGGAAAGCGAGTGGACATCCTGACTTTCAACCATCCGTCGGCGCCAGGCCGGTCGGCGTGGTGGGGGAGATCTCCCAGCTCGAAGTACTTGAAACAAGTCGTCGAGCCCACAATCGTGACATGGCGAAACCAACGGGCCCAGGAACCATCGGTAGCCCTAACTTCCATCAAGACCGCACACAGCGAGGAGTAGCATGGAAATCCTGATCAGCTGGTCTGGGCCGGCGAGCAAGTCTGTGGGCTTGGCCATCCAAGAATGGCTCCCGGTTGTGCTTCCATTCACGACCCCATGGCTGTCCGAAGACATTTCAAAAGGCAAACGCTGGCCATCGGAGTTGGAGAAGCGTTTGGAGGAGTCATCGTACTGCGTCGTCAGTATCACCCCCGGCGTAGAACGCGAGCCCTGGGTGAACTTCGAAGTGGGCGCGATCGCCAAGATCGCGTCCCAGTCTAACGTGAGCCCATTGCTAGTTGGGGTCTCGATTGAGGACCTCGATGGTCTGCCTTTGTCACTGTTTCAGTGCACGCAGTTTACGAAGGACGATGTCCGCAAGTTGTTGGAGTCAATCAACGAAGCCGCACTTTCCGGCGTTGGTACGCAAGAACTGACTAGGAATCACGAATACGCTTGGGATCGATTCGGGCAGACGGTCGAAGCGATCAACGTTACGGTACAAGCCGAGGAAACGTCGCAGAATAACGGGCACGATCAGGATCTTCTTGAAGAGGCTGAGGAAGACATCCTCGCTGTCCTGGCCGCGATGCCAGAGGATGCTCTAACCCTCGATGACCTTGCGAGAAAGATCGGCGAGAACGAGGGTCGAACACAGCATCATCTCAACGTCCTCGTCAAAGCTCGGTTTCTCGACGACCGTACAGCATTGCTGAAGAGGGACTCGCGTATGCTGTCGCCCACGGTCTGATCTAACAGCAAGGAACCCGACGCACACGGCGCCGCGGTGACCGACGAGCTCATGCTGAGGGGCATTCAGGTGAATTGGGGAGGGGTCAGAATCGTGTGGATCCGCCACGGGCTGAAGAGGCGTCACGAGCGGCTTCTGCGGCTGGGGAACACAGTCTGGGAGAGTGACTTCGAGCTCACCGAGGAGCAGATCCAGGCACGGAGCGGTTCGATCCCGAGAACCGGGAGCGTAAGCCGCTACATGTGGGCCTGCCTTGTACCCGTCGAAGATGCCCGTCACGGCGACCCAGATCCTGAACAACCACGCGCGGCCGTTCTGCGAGGAGGACGGCGTGAAGGCTCAGACGATCCTCAGCGATAACCGCCGGGACTATTGCGGCCGGGGGGACCCGCACCCCTACGAGCTGTTTCGGCATTTCGAGGAGATCAAGCACCGGACGACCCAAGTGGCCCGCCCGCAATCGAACGGCTTCATCGAAGGCCTCCGCCGAACACTCCTGGACGAACACCTTAGAGTGAAGGGAAGAATCGCCTGGCACGAGTCCGTCTGACGAGATGCAGGAGGATCTGGACGCCTATGTCGAGACCTACAACCGAAACCGCCCGCGCCACGGCCCCGATATGAAGCGGGGACGCCGTACCAGGTCTTCAAGAAGGGGATCCGAAAGAAGTCAACCACCGGGGAGATGAAGACCGCAGCCTGAAGCCCCGATATCCGCGAGGACCGGGTGTCAGGTGATTAGGATACTTGTACACCCCGGCTTCCACTGCGTCGGGCGCTATCGGTTTCGCTCCAGGTATTCGATACGTTCTTCCAGCCTGTCGATGTCACGCTCGTGTTGCTCAATCGTAATCCGCGTCTGTTCCAGCGTCTCGACCTCATCGTCGATCCTGTTACTGAAGTGCAGAAACAAACCCATACCCGACAGCGCCACCGCCGCGAGCGGAAATACGTAATCCTTCAGGACATTACGTTCTACTGGATTCATCATGTTGTCTTTCACGTCGCAGCTCTCACTCTACGGGTATCAGCGAATCTCGCCTGCCGACGATGCGTCTCCTTTGAGCCCCCCATTTCGTGCCGGGCGATTGTGCGGTCTCTCGGCTTCCTCTGCGTTGTTGTACCACGACAAATAGGATTCGGTGCCCTTCTTGCCTTCTGCGATCAACTCCTTCTTCTTGTCCTTTCCAAGGTCGAAGTCCGTTGTGCCAACGCCAAGTGTATTTATGTATACTGTTCTGTGCCAATCATCACTGTGCAAGTGTTGATTCTCCTGAAAAGTCATGAGCGTTTTGACGAGCCGCCCCGCGTAATCGAACAGGTCGTCGATTGTGTGCCTCGGTGGAACTGCCCCATGACGAAAAAACGCTATTTGTTCCCGGGAATCGAGACGAAAGCCGAGTGTTTGCTGATTGTACACGTAGTGCTCGTGGGTATCCAAGTCTTCGTTGGCCTTACCGTAGTATCCCGGTTCGCGAACGTGTGTGGGGTCATCGACGTAGGTTCTACGATCAAATAGTTTAATCGGATAGTTGTCAAGCACACCGCCATCTACCAGAACGTCGTCGTGCTGATTCCGTCTAGCTCTAAAGAAAAATGGAATGGACATAGAAATGCGCACTGCATCAGCCACGCGCAGATCCGGCGTGTGCTCAAACGAAAAGACTTCAGCGAGACCTGTGGAGAGGTTAGTCCCGATGAAATAAAGATCCTTGCATTTATCGTTGTGCGCCAAATCTGCAAAAGTGCTGTCCGCGCTGCCTGTCTTTCGTGCGATCAGATCGCCGATCCATTTGCGGAAGGTCTCTCCCTTATACCATCCGAAGTCGTGCAACAAGCGGTCGGCGTCGCGAAATACACCCCAACTATCGTCGAGGAACGTTCGAAAACTCAATCGGAGCAGTAGACGTCTTATGTCACGCGGGGAATAGCCGAGTCCGATAAGCGTGGCCGTGATTGCGCCGGCGGAGGTGCCACCGACGCGAGAAATGTGGTCTAGGATGCCTTCTTTGTTGAGAACCTCGAGGGCACCGGCATAGGCGATCCCCTTAACGCCGCCGCCCTCAAACACCAGATTCCGAAAGGGGTAATGCATGGGGACCGTGTCCTGTTCGAGGTAGGAGTCCGTGTTGATCGGAACGAGAAATGATGCAGTGAGTGGGGTAGTGGGGCAAGCTTAACGCAGGGAGTTGAGGGGGTGTGGGCAGTGGGTTGGGTCGGTGGCTGACCGGCGAGGGGTGTCGTCGGCCGCGTGTTGCTAGGGGAGCGGTAAGGACGCGTCGCACGGTGCGGCCGGTTACGAGCTGCGCCTGATTACCTCCGGTGCTGTTCTACTCAGCGCCTCTCGGGCGCTGGGGGGAGGCTATTCGTCCGGAGGCGGGTGCGGATTCAGGCCGCAGGGTTTGTCCCGTAGTTGGCGGGAGATCCGGGAAGCCTGCTTGACGGGAGCGTCGACCACACGGTCCTGGACAGCACGACTGAGGCGGACCTGATCGCGCAGCAACGCGAGGACGACGCCGAAGCGATGCGGGACATGGTGCAGTTTGCGCGCCGGGTGCGCAGGCGCATGGGCCTGACGCAGGTGGAGTTTGCGCGGCGCATCGACGTATCGCACGAGACGATCCGCAACTGGGAACAGGGCAAGCGCGGCCCAACAGGCGCCGCAAGAACGCTGCTCCGGATTCTGGACAAAGCCCCGGAGATCGCGCTTCGGGTACTGGGCTGAGAGCGCGGGCCGGGCTTGCGCGCCGCCGGGCTCGGCATCCCTTCTCCGCGATCGTTAGTGTGCATCCCCGAAATCGAACTTTAACTCGTCCCTTGAGTGGTACCGTCATGACAATTCGCGTGAAGAAGAACCGGGATGCCGCCGCTTTGGTCATCGTCTTGCTGGGCATGAGCCTCGCAGCTTGTCAGCACGATACCCGCACGCGCGCCGGCGTCTCGGTTCAAGTAGAGGACAGCGCGGGCGTGCGGATCGTCGAGTACGTGGGAACCCCAATCGTCAACGCGTCGTTCCAGTTTCCTGCGCAGCCATTTTATCGCCACGGCACCAGCCCGGGTGACTACACCTTCCAGGGGATCCACCCCGGCGTCCTCCTCCCGGACGGGAGCGCCGTAATATCGGATGAGTTCAACGGCGAATTGGTCGTGCTGAGCCCGGACGGCGCCACGCATGAGGTGCTTGCCGGGCCGGGAGAGGGACCGGGCGAAGTCGGCTACGTCGCGGCTGTGTACGCGCTGGGGCATGACAGGATTCTGGCGGCCGAGCGCAACCTGGGCCGTGTGACGGTCTCGGTCTTCGCCGGCGGTTCGGTCGAGCGCACGGTGGATATCCGGAGCGCCTACGGCATCGGCGTCGTCGGGATCAGTTCATCCGGCCAGCTGCTGATGGCCACGAGCAGCTTCCGCTCCGGTTTCGAAGAGCAGTGGCATCCGGGGCACATGGCCCGGTTCGACATGGAAACCAGCGCCCTCGACACGGTGGCATCCTATGACTTCGCGTCGCGAACTCCGCCGGGGCTGCGGTGGGACCCGATCGGTGCATTCGGCGGGGTTGCGGGCGTCGCCGGTTAATTCGTCTACACGCGTTCCGACAAGCCTGAGGTCACCTGGCGTAGTCCTGACGGAACCGTCACGCAGATCGTTCGCTGGCGCGCCGAGGCGGCTCCCTTGACCGAGGAGTTGCTTGAAGGCATCGAGCCCGGACTCCGCGCGGGCAATCAGATGGCCAATCCCGGCGCTGCGGATGCCGCTATCGATCGCATGACCGATGAGGATATGGTCGTGTACCGGGCGAGGATTGGCGGGCCGATGCCGCTGTTTAGCAGTCCCTTCGGAGACGTGGAGGGTCGGGTGTGGCTGCCTTCCTGGCACCCGGGCGCTGCGCGCGAAGGCGCGTCGCACTACACCGTCATTTCCGCCGACGGAGAGTGGCTGGGGACCGTGGAGGGCCCGCCGGAACTTCGGATCCTGGACGTGGCCCACGGGCTCGTGCTCGGCGTCCAGCGGGACGAAATGGATGTGGAGAGCGTCGTGGTGTACGAGATGGTAGGGGAATAGCTTTTTCGGGACACATCGATGGGATGAAGGACAACAAACACGCCGCTTCGTCTCGCGACGCAGGCACGCTGAACGCACCGTGCCGTTGCGCTCAAGTTCACGATCCAACCGTCGATTGCGAAGCGACTCCGTCCCTCGGGCACACCGGTCTCATGCAGCACGCGTCGCACTCCGGCGCGCGCCCGGCGTGACACCACTTCGTCCCGAGATGCCACGCCGGCCAGTCGAGTTCCCCGGGCCACTCCGGGTTGAGTTCGCGAGCCCGCAGCTGGAGCCGGAGCTGCTGCTTGCCCTGGGTCGAGCGTAGCTGGCTGTGATCGAGCCTGCCGAGAAGGCCCAGCCGCTCAAACACGCGCAGGACGTGGGTATCGACCGCAATGTCGGGCATGGGCCTCGTGAGGCGGATGCCGAAGTCGCGAATGAGGATGTTCACGGCCATGTTGCCGATCTTCGGGCCAACGCCGTCGAAGGCCAGGAACCGCCTGGCCACGGCAGCGCCGCTGCTCCCGTTGGCCCAGATACGTGAGGCGTCCCCGCCGTACCTGTCCCCGATGTGTCCGATGGCCGCGGGAAGCAGTCGTACCATCTCGGTGGCCAGCCGGTGGCCGGACGACGCGAGTACCGAGGTCCACTGGTCCTCCGAAAGCCCCCGCAGGGTGTCGAACTCGAACCCCGAGGCGGCCTCGCGGATCGCGTGTGGAAGACTCCATGCGATGTCGGACTTCGTTTGCCGATCCGCGATGCAGGCCAGCACGAACGCGTGCGGATAACGCTCGATGTCGTTCACGAGGAGGCGCGCGTCGTCCTCGACATCGATGCCGGAGACGCCGTCCTCCCGCTTGATCTCGCCCTCCCCGAACCGCTTCAGACGTGAGACGATGTCCTCTACCGGCATCGGTCGTCGCTTTCCGCTTCTGACTGCCACACCCTCACCGGTCCACACCGAATCCGGGCACGGGGGCCCCGCAGGCCGGACACCGTCCCCCCGGCGCCCCGTCTCGGACGTGGCCGCACTCCCGGCACGTTCGCTGCTGCCGCGCGCGCCGCGCGATGACCGCGAGCGCGTCCGCCGTCTCGTCCGTCGCCTCTGCCTCCGGCGCGGCGTGGGCCGGGGGCGGAAGGCGTCGCCGCGTATCGCGGTCGATGCGCACCGGGACGGCCGGGAGGATTGCGTCCCGCCCCCCGCGCTGGAGTCCGGGGACGGGTCGCCGCCTGCGCCGCGTCCAGCGTCGGGCGCAGCGCGTTGCAGTCGCGCGTGTCCGATGACGCGTCCCGCATCCGTCCTTCACGGTCTCACCGGGGAGGCCCTCCGACGGCGTGCAGGTCCAGACCTCCACCGGCCGCCGCTTCCGCCGCGCCAGCCCCTCCGAAATCCGCCGCAACCAACGCACCCGCGCCGTCAAGCCAACCTTCTCGTTTCTCTCCTGCATTCTGTCAGTACGGTGTGGACCGGCCGGACCCGAATGTAGCACGGGCAGCCAAGTCAGATAATCCTCCCGCTGCGCTCCGCAGCCCGGTCGGGGCACCGCGTCGAATTCCCAAAACGACGGCCGCGTTTGCCGTAAGGCCGTGAGAACGGGCTGCCGCGATCGAACCGGACGCGTGCTGAGTCCGCTGACCTGCGGAGGTGCGCTCCTGTCCCCGCTTCCTGGCGTCCGCGTTTCGGCGTTGTGACGATCCGGTATCGAGCACTGGCCGCGCCGAGAGAGATGCGGAGCCCCGGCGGATGGGGCTATCGTTAGACGGGATGGGCGCTCGGCGTGAGCGAAGACGAAATCGCCGACTGTTGGCACTCGAGCCGAGCATCTCGAACGGGCGGGCCCGGGACCTTGGGGAAGGGCAGGAACGGTGACATCCAAGACTCCAGGCAGTGATCGGGAAGCGCGGGCGGAGGCAATCATGACGGACAAGCTTATCGACAGGAACCCCGACATCCTGGGCGGAACTCCCGTGTTCTCCGGTACGAGGGTTCCAGTGCGGATACTCATGGAGCATCTCGAAGCGGGCGACCGACTCGACGATTTCCTCGACGACTACCCTACGGTCTCGCGGGATCAGGCGGTCGAACTGCTTGAACTCGTTGCGCCCCACCCGCCTCACTGACCCTCCAGGACGGGCAGTCCGAATCGGACAGCTTCGTCCAACTCTTGCACCGCACGCTCCTCGACGAACCGAGGTCGGCGGTACACGCCCGGCCGCCTCCGCTAACTAAACGGACGCGTCCTCCGCGACGAGCCGCTGCCCCACCTTCTCGAGCGCTCTCTCGATCTGCGCGATATGCGAGCGGTGATTCGGGTTCAGAAGCTTCCGAACCGCTCCCTCGCTCAGCCCCAGCCGCCGCGCCAGACCGACCTTCGTAAGCCCCTGCTCCCGCATGGCGGTGTAGAGAGCGAGCTTCGCCGCAGCGACCCGCGGAACCGCGACCTTCTCCTGCTCGTCCGTCACGGCGTCCGGAACTGGAATGTCCTCGCGACACTGCATGTACGAGCCGAGTGCTACGGCCAGAGCGTCCTCGGCCATCGCCAGGGCTTCGTCCCGATCGTCGCCGCATGTCAGCGCCTCCGGCACATTCGGGAACGACACCGAGTAGCCGCCGTTCTTCTCGGGCGTCAGCTCACACGGATAAACGTACCGCATCAGAAGTCCTCCTCAGGTCGCCGGGCGCGGTGGGTCGTGCCGACCCAGTTCTTGATGCTCCTGACGCCAAGCGCGCCAGATGGCCCCTCGGCAGCGCTCATTTGAACAGTTCCGCGTGGGTGCCGGCTCGGACGAAGTTGATCGAGCCGCCGGGCCGGGCCGCATCTTCGACCTGATAGATCAGCAGGAAGTCCCCGCCAACATGGCACTCGCGGTGATTCGCCCATGTGCCCTTGAGCGCGTGATCTCGCCGTTCAGGACCGAGCGGGGTCTCGTTGGCGATGAGGTGGAGCATAACCGACTTGAGCCGGTTCATGTCGTATCTGCCGGAACGCGAAAGGCGTTCCCAGTCCTTCAGGAAGCCACGCGTGTAATCCACCCGCCGAGGCGGGCGCGTCCGCTTACTGGTCGCTGGCTTCTTCAAGCTCAGCGAACATCTCTTCCGCGTTCGCGAATCGGGCCGTCCCCCGCCTCATCATCTCTTCCGACTCGGCCATGGCCCTGCGAGTCTCGGCGTTCGGCACCTTGAGTTCGAGAGGGAAGGCCTGATCGACCGCGATTCGGTGGAACAAAAGCCGCACGGCCTCCGAGGCCGTCAGCCCCATGGCCGCCAGTGCGGTCGTCGCCTTCCGCTTCGTCTCGGTGTCCATCCGAACGTGGAGCATCGAACTATGTGTCGTCATCTCGGCCTCCTGTATCGCAATTGAGATGTATTCTCGCCAGCGGTGGGGGGCCGGTCAACCTCGGCAGCGTTCAGGCCACCATGGGCGCGGTTTGCGCCTGCCAGAGATCGTACGCCATCCGCGTCCCCAACCAAGATGTGACGACCCTGCGGCGTTGGCCCCACCCGGGCGCTACCCGGTGAATTCGTACACGAGGTCGTCACCGGACACACCCGTGATTCGAAGGACGACCTCGCCCGAACCGGGTCCGTAGAACTGCTGATAGCGGGTCCTGACCAGGGCGAGGTCGAAGTCGAGGGGCTCGGTGATCCACGCCTCACAGGCATCGCCGTTCGCCTCATGAGCGAGCACGGCCGGGAGCTGCACGGGATCCGACTCCAGGAACGTCTTCGAGATCACCAACGTGAAGTCGTGCCTCCGGCAGCCGCCGGCGTACGAGACCTCGATGGTCAGCCCCTGTCCGTCGACGGCGGCCGAGTTCACGACGTAGGCGTCGTCTCCCCGGTCGCGGCCATCGGCGACCACCACGTTGCTTTCGGGGACACCCGGAGCGACCGTCGATTCACGGCAGCCGGACGCGGCGAACAGGCCGAGCAGGAGCCCGATCGAGGCCGCGCCCCTCGCAGCGGAAACCGGAGAATCGGGCGATCCGGATGTCAATGGGCTAAACGGCCGCGTCCTCCGCGACGAGGCGCCGGGCCAGGCCCACCTTCGTAAGCCCCTGCTCCCGCATGGGGGTATGGAGAGCATAGCTAAGCCAGCGCGTCCGACTCAGGAGAAGAACCCGCGCAATGACGCCAGGACTTCCTCCATCTTCTCGATCCTGAGAGCGCAGATTCGCTTGGCAACGAGCGAGGAGTGCATCGTAAACAGCTTCGTCGTCTTCACCATCGATGCCTTGGGAAGTCCACCTTCCGCGAAGTCGCGCCGCCGGAGATGCACGGCGTTCGGATCGTCCGTGATGTGGGAGGTAATGGCCGCCAGCACGAGATCCTCTCCGGCGGCGTTGAAGGAATCCGGGGAAAGGATCAGCGCGGGGCGTCTCTTGGATGAAGTGAACGATGTCGCCCCGCCTATAGGCTATCGTAGACGGCATCCTCCTCGTTCTCCCAGAACTCGAAGCTGCGCTCCGAGCCCTTCAGCCACGGAACGTCCGCCGCAAGCCGTTTCAGCTCGCCCTCGGAGAAGACTTCGTAGACCTCGCCGGGCGTGGGCTCCTCGACCTTCTGCAGGGGCGCGAAGACCCCATCCCGGTATTCCGCCTTGATGCTCATGGTCCTTCGACTCTAGCAGGCGACCGGCAGCACCGCCACCTGCCCCGGAGTGGGCAGGGGCTCCCGCCGCCGGTCGTTGGCCAGCGTATCCACGACTGACGCCAGGATGGCGTCGAGGTATGCCCGGTGCCGACCCCGCGACTCCCGCTTGTATTCGCGCTTGAACCGGCTGGTCCGCTCAATCGTCCGCACGCAGATCGTCGAAGAGGTCCTCTACGCTGGCGAACTGCGGGAGGTTGCCCCGGCGGGCCTCCCTCATCGCTTCAATGGTGGCGGCGTTGGGACCCAGCGGCGCGAACGGCAGCGCTTTCTCGTGGGCGACCTTGGTCAGCAGCAGGCGCAACGCGCCGGAGACGGTCAGGCCCATGGCCGCCAGCACCGTGGCGGCCTCCTCCTTTATGGCTCCGTCAATGCGAGCCTGGGCGAGCTGGTTCGGCATGTCTGGCATCCGTGTTTCACGTTGACCTACAATATCATGCAGCCTCGCAGGACGGCTGGCCAAGGGCGGGACAATGCCTTTGCGTGGCAGCGAAAGGGCGTCTACGATGGCGGTAGCCCCACGCCCCGACACGAGAACCTCTTGGGACTGCGCTCGGTTATGAGACTCATGCACGCCGCAATTGGACTGTCGGTTGGGATTTCGCTTCTCGGCTGTGAGCTTCACGCGCAGCAGGAGCCCGACCACCGCCTGCACCAGTATCACTTCGGAGAGATCTCCATTCCGCCGGCGTCGGAGGATGAACCGATTGCGGAGAATCTGTCCATCGAGCGGGCGATCACCTACCTGGAGGGTGGAGCCAAGGCTTGGGCAAACGACCGCGGCTGCGTCTCGTGTCACACCACGGGTTGGTACGGGATCCTTCGTCCGCAACTCGCCAGGAGCCTGGGTCAGCCCGATGCAACCTTCCGGGCCTTTCTCGAACAGCGTCTTCAAGAGAGGCTCACCGAGGACCCGGAAGAGCTCGAGCAGGGAGTGAACCCAGCCGAAGTCGTGCATCTAGCCGCGTCTCTGGCATCCTGGGATGCGTACGTGGACCAGCGGCTGTCTCCCGAAACCGAGCAGGCTCTTCAGCTCATGTTCAGCCTTCAGCGCGACGACGGGGCCTGGCACTCGCCGGACACATGGCCGCCGTTCGAGTCCGACGCGTTTCAGCTCGCGACCGTCGCGGCCATGGGTGTGGGCCTCGCTCCGGGATGGCTCGAGCAGGCAACCTCTCCCGAGTTGCAGAGGCAGATAGCCAGTCTGCGAGACTACCTGCGGCGGGTCCCTCCTCCCCATGACTACGCTCGGGTGGCGTTGCTCTGGGCGGACCCGTATCTGCCGGGCGTGATCGGCGCCGACAGGAAGCAGGACATCGTCAGGATGATCCTGGACCGTCAGCGCCCGGACGGGGGATGGTCGATTCGCTCTTTCGCTCAGCCCGAGCAGTGGGGCCGGGGCAACCGCGCGGAACGCTTGCGAGCCGAGGCGGACTTCGGCGATCCCGCGAGTGACGGCCACCAAACCGGTTTGGCGGTTGTAGTGCTGTCGTCCGCGGGGGTGCCGCCAACGCACCCGGCCGTGCAGCGAGGCGTTGAGTGGCTCAGGCGGAACCAGAGACAATCGGGCCGCTGGTGGACCAAGTCACTCAATACGGAGACATGGCACTTCATCACGTATACCGGGACGCTCTACCCGGTGATGGCTCTCGCGGTGACGAGTTCTCTGACCAGTCCCTCGTCCGAGGAGCGTTAGGGGAATCGCGTCGGCGTTCGTCTCCGCTAAACGGTCGCGTCCTCCGCGACGAGCCGCCGCCCCACCTTCGCGAGCGCTCTTTCGATCTGCCCGATGTGAGAGCGGTGATTCGGGTTCAGAAGCTTCCGAACCGCACCCACGCTCAAGCCCAGGCGTCGCGCCAGACCGACTCTCGTAAGCCCCTGCTCCCGCATGGCGGTGTAGAGAGCGAGCTTCGCCGCAACGACCAGTGGAACCGCGACCATCTCCGGGCGTAGCGCCTTGCTTGCCGCACGAACTTCGCACCGTTCACTCCCTCAAGATCGTACCCAAAGGTACGAAGGTCGAGTGACTTGATCCGGGCGAACGACGACTGGTTCGGGACCGGTCGGGCTGGAGCGCCCAAAATGCATTTGACCAAGGAACCCCGGATCGACAAAATTGTGTCGCGTGTGAGATACGGGAGGCTCGGATGAAGACACAAAGCTCGATGCTGCACGTCCGAATGGACACCGAGTTGAAGCAAAGGGCGACCGCGGCGCTCGCGGCCATGGGGCTGACGGCTTCCCAAGCCGTCCGGCTGTTGTTCCATCGTATCGCGGTCGATCAAGCGTTCCCGCTCGAACTGAAGGTTCCCAACGCGCAAACTCGAAGCGCCATGGCGGAAGTCGACGAGATGGTGAAGTCGCGCGCTGCACGATTCGCGAGTGCGGACGAGATGTTTGCGGAACTCGAAGAAGCCGGCAACCAGTAAACGGACCCACCCGCCACGCCGGGTTGACTACGCTCGGCGATTCCTGAAGGACTGGAAACGGCTCTCGCGTTCAGGCCGATACGACATGAATCGACTGAAGGCGGTCATGCTCCACCTCATCGCCAACGATGCCCCGCTCGGCCCCGAACGGAGGGATCACGCGCTCAAAGGGTCGCGGGCAGACTACCGAGAATGTCACAGAGGAAGTCGAGGAACATCCTCGTCGCGATCCTGTCCCGGTGCCGGACCCGCTCCACCTTGGTGGGCGTCACCTCTTCACCGTAGATGTCAAAGAGCTTCTCCAGCGTGAGCGGCTCGGGCTCGGCTTCCGCCTTTCCCCCGATCTCCGGGCCGACGAACCCGGCCGCTTGCCGCTTCGCCCTCACCCAGTCGCGGTGCCCCAGCGAGCCGCACGATCTGCGTACGCATCACGACCGCCGAGGCCGCGGCGATCGCCGAGCGGGCCGGAGCGGGTGGGCGAACTCGCGGCCGATCTGCTGAGTGGCGAGGGTCTGGGCTGATGGTCCCGAAGATCAACGGACTGGGGCGGTCGTTCGTCGGCGTCGCTGCGTACTGCCTGCACCGTGCCCCGGAGCCGGACGACCGGAGTCTGGAGACCTCCGAGCGGGAACAGGGCCGGATCCGGTGCGAGGCACGGGCCAAGAACAACGCGCGGCGGCGGGCGGGCGAGGAGGTGGTTCGCATCCCGTGGAATCGGCCGCTTCACTGGGCGCGCTTCCGCCGCGAGGGCATGCAGCCCGGACGGGCGCGGCGGGCGACACCGCCGGGCGGCGAGGAGCGGGTCGACATGACGGTCTGGCGGCGTGCCGAGGCGCAGCTTTGGGAGAATGCCGAGGACCGGCGCTGGCTGGAGTTCTGGCGGCTCGAAAGCCGGGCGCGGAAGGAATGGGCCGAGCTGCACAAGCGGCAGGAGGACATACGGCAGACGCTCGACCGGGAGAGCCGCACCGTGCTCGGCCGACCCTGCCGGACCTCGTCGACAGGGACGTCGAGCGGGCGGCGCGGGAGACGAAGGAGCGGGAGCGCTGTCGGAGCATCACCCGCATTCCGCCCCGGCCCCGAGGCCTCTAGCGTGGCGGGGCAGGGTTCGAGCGATGACCCTTGACGTCGGCATCGCAATGTGAGACCGCCATACAATAAGGTGCGGGCACCGGAACAGCGGGCTCTAGGATCGCCCAGGATCGACGATCGGGGCTTCCCGAGGCGTATGGGGTCGGGTGGAAATCGAGTTGCCGCGTCCGCATTCAGCTGTCTCGCGGCCGGGCACCCGTGCTGCGCCAAGTGCGACAGCAAGTCCCGGCGCTTCACGCCGTGACGGTGATCGGCTCTCTGATGACCGCCCCGCCGCCGGCATCTTTGCGGGCCATGACCCGGTTGGCTTCGACGACCAAAGCGACGGCTTCGCGAAGGTTCGTCCGAGCTTCTTCGAGGGAAGCGCCTTGGGTGTTGGCACCGGGAAATTCCTCGATGAAGGCGATGTAGCCTTCAGGCACTCTCCGGAACACCGCCGTGCATTGCAGGTCCACAACTGACCTCCTAGCGATTTGGGTTGCCGACTAAGTGGTGCGGGTCGGGTGAAAACCGGGCTCCGGCGCAGCCTCGACGAAGAAACCGTGGGATTCCGAAGCGCACCGCGATGGCTGCCGGGCTCTCGCCGCGAGCCGCCCGCTCCCGGATTGTCGCCGTGCCTAGCAGGCCGTGGCAAAAGCGCGCTGCGGCCCGCGGAATATGATTTCGGCGAAGTGGCGGCGGACTGTTGCGCCAGCGCGGCCGGGGCGGCGTAGGAGTGATATCCGGGCCCAGGCGGCCCCCGGGTGGCCGAGAACGTGCGATCTTGGCCGGAAAAGGGCCGAGAAAACGCTCGCGAGGGCTCCTGTTTGAAGCGTGGACGCACGTCTCCCCTGCAGGCTCCTCGGCGTGCCGTAGCCGAACCGGTGCCGCATCAGGAGCCCGAGGTTGAACCCGGCCGCGTGCACCAGCATCCGCTTGCGGATGTTCTCGTGCCCGCGCAGGTGCGTCCGGCGCATGCCGCCGGTGGTGAGCATGTGGGCGAAGGCGCGCTCCAGCTTCTCCCCCCGCGCCCTCAGCAGGCCCTTGCCCCGGGCGCCCCGGATCCGGCGCCGGTTGGCGTAGGTGGGCTTCCGCGCGGCCCGGTCCCGCTTCCAACTCCGACGCCCCCGGTTCGGCTCGCTCACGTAACCCCGCACCCCGAGGCCGGCCAGGCGCTTCATCGTCGCGTTCGAGTGGTAGCCCTTGTCGCACACCAGCTCCCGCACCTCCACGCCCACCCGTTCCAGCTGCCCGCGCGCCTCCTCCAGCGTCCGCGGCAGCGAGGCGCAGTCGCCCTCCGTCGTCGGCTGCACCGTCACCCCGCACACCGCCCCCGAGCTCATGTCCACCGCATGCTCCAGCTTGTGGCCCATGCGCGTCCGCCCGTCCTTCATCTTCGTGATCCGCGCGTCCGGATCGTGCGGGTGCTCCCACTCGTCGTTGGACCCCTTCTTCGGCCGCTTCCGGTCCAGCTTCGCCAGATCCGCACGGCTCGGCGTCTCGATCCCCGAAGCCTCCGCCAGACCCTCCAGGAACAGCTGGTATCCCTCCCCCGTGTCCCGCCGCACGATCGACCGCATCGCCGCGTTCCCCTCCAGCGTCGTCGCGTCGATCCCCAGCGTCTTGCCGCTCAACAGCCCGCTCTCCTCCAACAGCTCCAGCACCCGGGCGAACAACGCCTCGTGTGCCTCCACCGGCAGGCGCCGCCGCGTCCGCGACACCGTCGAATGGTCCGGCGGGTTCCCGTCCAGCTCGTAGCCCAAAAACTCCCGCAGCGACAGAGACTCCGCGCACCGCCACGCGATCCCCCGCTCCGAATCGATCCCCTCCAGATACCCCACCACAAGCATCCGGAAGTACACCCCCGGCGCCACGCTCGGCCGGCCCAGACTCTCCGCGTAGTACTCCGCGCACGTCTCCTCGCAGAACCCGTCGAACCCGCCCGCCACCAGTACCCCGTCCAGAGCACGGTAGAACGGGTGCCCCGGAGCACGTATCTCCGCCGTCGCCACGAACAACGCCTTCTGTCGCTCGCCCCCGCGCCGCCCCATCGCCATCGTCGCCCTCCCACTGCCTGGCCACTCTTGTCCCGCACTCAATCTAACCATCAACATCGGCGCGAGACATCCCGACTTTTACCACGGACTGCTAGACCCAAGACAAGCGCGATTCGCTGCGGACCCCTGTCAAAAAAAGTACCGGAAAGGCCTATCCTGATTGTCGATAGAGGATTCGGGCGCGGACGCCCGGTCCCAACCAGGAGGCCTTTCCGGTAAAGAAAATATCGCACGGCCAGAGCCGAAGGAACAGTGCCCGGCGGAAGCGGAGGGTGAAGGCGCGGCACGCGAGGGCGAGGCGGCGGGGCTCCCGGCCGAAGCCGGTGTTCGGGGCGGGCGGGCTCCACTACGAGATCGGGTCGCGGATAAGCGCGATGAGCTACGGCGGCATCGGCGCGGTGCGGCGCCTGGTGGCGAAGCTGGGGCTGGCGCGGGAGATCGACCGGCGCCTGGAGCTTCTGCAGCGGCACCTGCCGTACCACGAGTCCGACGGCGGCGGGCGACTTCACGCGGCGCTTCTCCGAGTCCGGCGTGATCGAGTTGATGGAGTGCGTCAACGCGGCCGGGCCCAAGCTGTGGCGGGGGCGGGGCCGGGATCTGCCGGGGCCGGTGGCCTACGTGGACGTGGACGGGACGCCGGCGCCCACGCTGGGCCGCAAGAAGGCGGGCATGGACATGTCCCACAAGGGGGCGCTTCGGACTCATGAAGATCGAGCCCCGACGCGCGCACGTCGGCGGAATCCAATCGAGCCAGGGGCGCAGCAGCAAGCCTACGGCCAGTCCCGCTTCGCGTCGCACGGTTCGGTCGTGAAACAACCGTCGTAGTGGTTGCCAACTCTCTCCGAGTTGCTTTCTCCAGCGAAATCCCCACGCCCGGGAACTGCGCCTCCACGGCGGCGCCGTGCGCCTCCACGTCAACGGCCGCATCCAGGAAAACCTGTGGTCGACACTCTTGCGAACATTCTCGTGCGGGTTTGCCTGTGCAGTGACAATTGAGGCGAGAACGAAGGGTCCAAGCGCTTCAAGGTACTGGCCGCGCGAACGTGTCGCCCTTTCCAAGCCACCGCCCTCGTCGATGGCGACCGGCGCGGTCGTCTTGGCCGCGCCCGGCGAGAAGCCCATCTTCGAGTACGAAACCATTCCTTCAAGGTCGCGCCGCGGACATGAACGCTCCTACAACTACACGCCCTCCGGCCGGTGCCGATCGAGTGCGTAAACTGATGCGCCGTCTGGGTAGCGCGGTCTGGAGTCCCGGACGGATCTACCTGGTCGGCGGCAGCTCCGCCGTGCTCGTGGACTGGCGGGAGACCACCGTGGACGTCGGCCTCAAACTCGACCCGGAGCCGGCAGGAACCTTCGAGGCGATCGCCTGGGCCAAGGAGACTCTGAACATCAACGTCGAATTGGCCGCCCCCGATGATTTCATCCCGGAACTGCCGGGATGGCGTGGACGCAGCCCGTTCATCGACCGGTACGGGCGCGTGGATTACCACCATTACTGAGCCAGCGCTGATCCGTTATCCAGCCCTCGATCCTGCCAGCTTCCGCGACAGGGTGCTTCGGGCGGCGGACAGGATCGGCCCATGAGCATCCCCGCCGATCTGCCCGGCGCTGTTCTCGTGGCTGCGGGTATCGAAGCCCTGAAGCGGGGCGAGGCCACCGTGGAAGCTCTGCTCGTTTCCGTGGGATCGTCTCGAATGCGGGCCGCCGGACTCGACATCCCTTCGCCGCCGCCGCTGGCGCACACCCCCGAAATTGAACTCTATCTCGCCATCGGAGACGAACACCCGGGGGACGCCCACTCCCGCTACAACGCGCTGATTCGCCGTCTCGTCAGCTTCGAGCGGGCCTTGGAGCGCCGGATGAGCACGCCGGAGTCGCGGCGAGACTTGGCTGACCAAGCATAGCCGCGGATGTCCCCTTTCCGAGGTCGGCGGTACAGGCCGGCCGCCTCCGCTAAACGGCCGCGCCCTCCGCGACGAGCCGCCGCCCCACCTTCACGAGCGCTCTTTCGATCTGCCCGATGTGTGAGCGGTTGTGAGAGTTAGAGACCGAGTGCCGAATGGGAGCCCAGACGCACCAGACGCAGAATATCGGTCCCGGACTTCTGGTAAATCAGCAACAGGTCCGGCCTCGGGTGGCAGTCGCGGAAATCTCCCCACTCGCCGCTCAGCGCGTGGTCGTGGTGCCGGGGCTCCAGCGGCCGGTCGTTGGCCAAGGTATTCACGACTGCGGCCAGGATGGCGTCGAGGTATGCCCGGTGCCGATCCCGCGACTCCCGCTTGTAGTCGCGCTTGAATCGGCTGGTCCGCTCAATCGTCCGCACGCAGATCGTCGAAGAGGTCCTCCACGCTGGCGAACTGCGGAAGGTTGCCCCGGCGGGCCTCCCTCATCGCTTCAATGGTGGCGGCGTTAGGAACCAGCGGCGCGAACGGCAGCGCTTTCTCGTGGGCGACCTTGGTCAGCAGCAGGCGCAACGCGCCGGAGACGGTCAGGCCCATGGCCGCCAGCACCGTGGCCGCCTCCTCCTTTATGGCTCCGTCAATGCGGGCCTGGACGAGCTGGTTCGGCATGTCTGGCATCCGTGTTTCGGGTTGACGTACAATATCATGCAAGCTCGCAGGCTGGCCGGTCAAGGAGGCACAGCGTGCACAGCCTGCCCGAGGGGAGGGTCGATCACGCAGTGCTGGACGGCGCCACCGAGGCGGATCTTGTCTCGCAGGAGCGGGACGATGACGCTGAAGCGATGAGCGACATCGCGCGGTTTGCCCGCTCGGGGTAGCCTGGCACCCGGCCATTAGCGGGGTCGGGAGCCAGCCCGGCGGACGCCCTCGAAGCGGCCGCCGAAGACACCGGGCGGACGGTCCTTGAAGGCCGGGTCCGGGTGCCCGGAAACCGGCCGCGTCCGGTTCATCGAGGTGAAGGGCCGAGCCGGGAACCCCTGTCAGTGGCCCGCGCCCTCCCCGGTGTCGGCGGATTCCCCCGTCCTGTGCCGCACGTAGCTCTCCAGTACGCGGTTCATTCGCGTCTGGTAGCCCTTCCCCGGAGCCTTGAAATAGGCCAGCACGGAGCGTTTGACGCGCATGGTGATCTGGTCGGTGCGATCAGGCTCGACGAGTTCCGCCCGCTCCCAGAATTCCTCGTCCAGTTCCGGTATGTCGCTGAAATCGATGCTCTCGTCCTTCACTGGCGCGATCTGCTCGGGCGTGAGGGGCCTATCGTAGCGTCCGCTCGCAACGGGTTCCACCTTTACCGGATCGAGTGGCGCGAGAACGGCCGCAGGCTGACTCCGCAACCCGACCGACACACCGAAGTGCTGTGCCCGGGGGAGGCGGCCGCAAGCCGTTTCAGCTTGTGCCCCAAGACCTTGATCGATGGCACTAACGATGGCAATATTATTACCATGGAAACTACCATCGATAAAGCTGGCCGCCTGGTTTTGCCCAAGGCGGTTCGGGAGGCGAGCCGGCTACGCCCCGGAACCCGCGTCCGATTCCGGGTCCGGGACGGCCGCATCGAGATCGAACCCGTACCGCTGGACGTCTCGCTTGAACGGCATGGCTCCGCCGTGGTCGCGGTGCCGCGAGAGGGACGGCCCGTCCTGACGGCGGCGGAGGTCGAGGAGACGACCGCCGGCCTCCGTTCCGGCGCACCCTCGGCGGGCGGGACTCAAGGGGCCGGGTGACCCGTTACCTCTGCGACACAAGCGCCCTCGTCGCGACGGTCTGCTCCTGGCACGAACACCACGCGCGAACCCGCGCCGAGATCGAGCGACGCGAGCGCGCCGGCGAAGAGCTTGTGCTTGCCGCTCGTTCGCTGGCGGAAACGTACGCGGTCCTCACCCGGCTACCCGGACCGAATCGCCTGCGATCCGGGGACGCCATCGCGCTGCTGGAGGCGAACTGGGGCGAAACCCCGGTCGTACACCTTACGGCGGCCGAGACCTGGCGCGCGCTGCGGAGAGCCCAGCGAAGCGGAGTGACCGGCGGACAGACGTACGACATGCTCATCGCGGTATGCGCGCTGAAGGCCCGCGCCTCGACGATCATCACCTGGAACGTCCGCCACTTCGCCTCTGTGGCAGGCGAGATCGGCATCGAGGCGCCCCCCTGACGATCGAACCAGCAGATGCTGCCCGCGTCAGTTGCCGGCGGCCAGATTCATCTGGTACACGGTCTCGCCATCTCGCCGGACCAGCAGTCCTTGAAATGCCTCAAGGCTTCCAGTTCTCCGGTTACGAAGCCGTCCTCGTAGGTCTTCAGGAGTTCGACGAAGTGTGGAAACTCCTCGATACGCGCGCGGCTCACCGAACCTCGGCTGGCAGCCTCCGTACGACCACACGGGCCACGTCGAATTCGTCAAGCTCGATGAATGCTGCCAGTCCGTCCGGGCCGAAGGCATCAGGCAGCTCGGTCGCGCTGGCGGGATAGGTGCCGACGTACTCCCCTCCGGCCGTCAAGACATCGATCGGCCCGTCGCTTCCCGGCTCCTCTCCCCTGCGCTGCACCCAGATACGGCCGTCCCATGTAGTAACCAGGCTGCGGAGGACCGGGATTTCGTGGTAGTACGACTCTTCGATCTCGACATTGGTCGTGCCCTGGGGCCTGTTGCCGTCACCGCGCTGGCGGAATTCCAGCATCCTGAGACCCGTCGTCGCTCTGCCGAGTCCCTCCCGGGCGGCGGCGGTGCGTTGTCGGTAGTCCCTCTCGATCGACGGCGTCAAGGGTTCGGGCCGCAGGGGCCTCCGGAGGATGCGTGCGATTCCCCGCGCATCCGGCGGCGTGACCTTCAGTGCGTACGCGGAAGAATCCGAATGAACGATGCCGCCATCCGGGAGGACGCCCACCAGGAGCGCTGGCTCGAATATGGCGGGCATCTTCATGGTTCCCAGCATGTCTCGAACCTGGGCGGGGGCGTCATTCGGCACCTGGTCATCCAGATCGCCTCGCCGAGGCAGCCATCCCTTGACCACCGTGTCCGTGTGCACGACCTCACCGTCGAGTTCAACCCGCAGGACGGGACGGGACATGGGCGGGACCGTTGGATCTCCGCCCATGAGACTTCGGAGTCCTCCCATCAGACTGCTGGCAGCGATGCCTAGCCTTTCCCCGGCGAAAGCGAAGACGGCTCCACCACGAGGATCGGGGTGAATCCTCTGCCCCAACACCGGCACACCGTCGGGCTCGCTCCCGGCGCGGACAAAGCGATGGAAGCTGCCGGATGCGTCAAAGAGTTGGTACGCGCGGTGGCCGGCGTCGCTCACCACCACGGTTCCATCCCTAAGCACCGCGAAGTCGACTGGCCGGTTGAACTCGCCGGGCCCGCCACCCGAGGAACCGAACTCGCGCAGAAAGCCTCCCCCGCCGTCAAACACCAGAACCCGCACCTCTCCGGAACGGCCCGCGCCGGGAGTCCCGTCGAAGACGTACAGATTCCCCGCCGCATCGAAAGCCACCTTGGTGATCCGGGCGAACATTTCCCAGGATTCGCCGTCGAGGACCCCGACTCGGTAGACCTCCTCAAACTCGGCGTCGATCCGGCGGTCCCGCCCCGGAAGTTCGATCACCTCCTGGGACTGGAGGGCAGAGGCCGCGCCCAGGGTGACCATGAGCAGAGACGAGATGATCGGGGCGAACCTGGTGGCATTCATTGCAATCTCTCGCGTGGCGTTGGGTGTGGGGCCACCGATCCGACGTTTCGGCCAACGCGAGGGTTGTCCGCAATCGCAGTCTCGTTTCGTCACGCCCTCACTCTACGCGGAAACTTCAACAGCACGTTGATTTTTCCGCACCCTCAACTTACCATGAGGGTCCCGGCGGGCGCCGGACCCCGTTGCTCGCCTCCACCGCCCGGACAGGTGAGGCCGAATTGACCGAGCTGCCGCAGCTCAGCAGACGCGAGCGCGAAGCCATGGACATCGTCCACGAGTCGGGCGCTGTCACCGCCGCCCACATCCGCGAGCGAATGACCGACCCGCCCGGCGACTCGGCCGTTCGCTCGGTGCTGAGGATTCTCGTCGAGAAGGGACACCTGTCAGCGGAGTGGAACGGGCCTCGGTACGTCTACTCACCCACGGTGTCCGCACAAAGGGCGCGAAGTTCGGCCATGCGGCACGTACTCAAGACGTTCTTCGGCGGCTCGGTGGAAGGCGCGGTCGCCTCGCTGCTCGAGCTGGAGGAGACCAGGCTCACCCCGGCGGAGCGGGCCCGCATCAAGGCGCTGATCGACCAGGCGTCCGAGGCAGGACGATGATGGACTCGCTGCTGGCTCCGGACTCCCTGAGCATGCCCGGCCTCGTCATCAGGGCCACGATCCTGCTGTCGGCGGCGCTGGCTCTGGCCTGGCTCGCTCGAAAGGGCTCCGCAGGCGTGCGCCATCTGCTGTGGACGATGACCTTCGCCCTGCTCCTGGGACTGCCTGTCCTGAGCCTCCTCGCCCCCTCGTGGGACGTGCCCATCCTGCCCTCCCCCGGCAGCACGGCCCCGCAGCGCCCGTCGCCGTTGATGGAGGCCCCCGCGGTCGATGTCGCCAGAGATGCGCGCGTCACGCTTGCTGCCCCCGACACACCGTTGCCGAAGGCCGGATCCGCGGCGGTCGCGGTGGCGGATCCGGTGTCGCCCCCGCGCTCGATCCCCCTTGCACTTCTGCTCTGGGGCATCGGCTGCACCGCCGCACTGGCCTCGCTGGGAGTGGGCGCCGTGCGGTGCGCACGACTTGTTCTCGCGGCAAGTCCGCTCCGCGATCCCATCGCGCTTCGACAGGCGGAAGCGGTCCGCCGCCGGCTGGGGATCCGGAGCGAAGTCCGGCTCCTCGTCAGCCCCACGGCCACCACCCCGATGACGGGCGGCATATGGAGGCCTGTCGTCCTCCTCCCGACATCCTCGGCAGGTTGGTCCAGCGAGCGGTGGAGCGTCGTGCTGACGCATGAGATGACCCATGTGTACCGGCGCGATGTGCTCCGGCAGTTCATGTCCCGGGTCGCGGTCGCCATCTACTGGATCCATCCGCTGACCTGGTTGGCGGCACGCTTCGCGGCGGTGGCGCGCGAAGAGGCCTGCGACGAGAAGGTGCTGGCCCTCGGCACGCGCCCTTCGGACTACGCGACCCACCTGCTCGCCCTGGCGGCGGACGCGAACACCGAGCGTCCGGTGCTGTCTCTACCGATGGGCCAGCGCGCGCACCCCCCGTTGGAAAAGAGAATCCTGGCGATCCTCAACGCGCATCCCCGGCATCGGAGCACCGTCGCCGCCGGCCTCGTTGCGGCGGCGATCGGCATTGCAGGCATGTCGGCCGCCGTCGCTCACCCGGTCCACACCGCCCAGTCGGATACCGTCACCGCCCTCGTCGAGACGCGGATCGGGGATACGGGACTGGGCGGCGCGGCCGACGAGTACATCTTCGGCGACGTCACGTCCGTGGCAGCCGATCGACAGGGGCGGATTTACGTCGCCGACCGCATCTCGCCATCGGTCCGGGCCTTCGGGCCCGATGGCGAGTTCATGGCCTGGATCGGGCGGGAAGGCGAGGGGCCCGGCGAGTTCACATGGCCGGTCGACATCCTGCCCGCCGCCGATGGAACCCTCTTCGTGCGCGGATCCCGGATCACGACCTTCGCGACCAGTGCTTCGTCGGCATATCCGGATTCCGTGGCCGACACGTGGAGCATTCCGCCGTATGCCAACTCCGAGTCCTGGCGGGCTCGGCTCGTCGATGGCGCCTACTACTACCCGCACTATCAAAACTGGATAGACGGACCTTCGGAGTACTTCTACATGAAGTACGGTCCGGAGGGGCTTATGCCCGACACGGTCCACGTGCCCGACCTGGCGGGGCTCTCGAGTCAAAGGACGGCCTACTACAGGGTCGGCCGGCGCGGCGGCCGAATGGTCCATGGATTGAACAGCGCCCCCTTCGCTCCGCACGCGGACTGGGACATGACCGGGCGCGGGACGATCATCATGGGCGACGGAGAGACGTACCGACTCTACGAGTTTGCCCAGGGCGGCGAGCTCCTGAGGACGATCGACGGCCCCGAGGTGGAGCGCCGACCGGTGCCGCGGGCCGAACGCGCGGACAGCATGAGAGCGCTGGAGGCGCGCATCGATTCCCTCCCTGTGCCACTGGAGGAAGTTCTGCACGTCGCGCCGGAGATTCTCAGGGGCGAGATACCGGACTCGCTGCCGGCCTTCATCTCCATCCACGTAGGAGCCTCCGACCGCATCTGGGTCGAGCGCTGGCCGGCGGAAGGCATGGCCTCCTCCCGGCACTATGACGTTCTGGAGTACGACGGACGCTACGCGGGCTCCCTCGTCGTGCCGGCCCCGTTGCTGGCGGACCCGCCGCCGTTCTTCGGCGAAGACACCATCGTCGGCGTCGTCATGGACCCGACCTTCGAGGTGCACTCGGTCGTCTCCTTCCGCTTTCGACTACCGGAATGAAGCTGCCGGTCACCGGGTAGGATTGTCCCTCCGAAGGGCTGCCGGCATACGTTGAATGCGACGACTCGCACTGGCCCCCTGCCCGGAGGGATGGACCGCAATGCCGAAGCTGACAAGGGCGAAAGCGACAACAAGTCGACCGCAATTCCTTCTGCCGGTCCTCCCCCTCGCGCTCCTGGCGGCCTGCGGCGATACCGGGGACGGATCGGCCTCCGGTGCCGCCGGAACCCTGGACGGGCCGGACGTGATCGTGAACGCCGTCACGGAGGAGGTCTTCACCGCGGGGTCGGTGGTCGGCGACGGCTGGGACACTTTCGGCCGCGTGGGCTCGGTGCAGTTCGACGCCCAGACCAACCTCCACATCTTCGACAGCCAGGCCGATCACATCCTGGTCGTCGGGCCGGACGGGTCGCTGATCCGTACGGTCGGAGGGCAAGGAGATGGACCCGGCGAGTTGGACAGCGCCAACCGTCCGATCGTCGCGCGCGATGGCTCCTACACGGTGATGGGATCATCGCGGATCGACCTCTTCGACCCCAGCGGCGAATTCGTGCGCCGCATCCCTCAGGACCCGATGACGACCGGCATCGTCATAGCCAGCATGGCGCTCCCGGACGGCCGCCTGGTCACGTCTTCGATTCTGCGCTTCGACGACTTCGGGCAGCCCGAGGAAGGGGGCCGACCCATCTACCTGTTCCCGCCACTGGACGGCGCAGAGGTCGAACTCCTCTACACCGCCTGGGATCTGCCCGAGGAGCCCGCCGACGAAACCACCGTGAGCGGGTCGGTGGAAAGCGGCATGACCATGTCGGCTGGCCGCGCACTCGAGCCCCGCCTCGACTTCGACGTTCTGACCGATGGCCGTCTCGCGCTGATCGACTCGATCGGCTACCGCGTCAAGCTGATCGGACCGGACGGGAGCGTCACCGGAACAATCGAGCGCCCCATCGCGCCGCTCCCCGTTGACGAGGCGATCAAGGAGGCCGCGCGCGAGCGCTTCCGTGAACAGCGGACCGACTTCCTGGCGAGAGTGCGCGACATGGCCGTGCAGATCGACCGCGAAGGTGCGGAAGGGCTCGCCTTCGCCGAGGAGGTGCCGGTGCTGTGGGGTCTGAAGGTAGACTGGGAGAATCGGATCTGGCTCGAGCGCAGGGGTCCGACGGGCGCGGACGGTGGCCCGACCGACATCGTGACTCCCGAAGGGGACTACATCGGCACCCTGGCACCGGACGGACTCCGGACACCCAGCGCCTTCGGCCCCGATGGGCTGATGGCCTACATCGAGAGCGACGAGCTGGACGTCCAGACCGTGCGCGTGGTCAGGCTGCTTGCGCTGGAACCGCAAGGGTAGGGGCCACCCAATCCGTGGACTTTGGGCGTTGGCTCGGAGTGCCAACTAACGCCGCCAGGCCTCCAGCCCCGGCACGCCGCGGCTGACCCGCATCCGCAGACCCGGTGCGGGCGGCTCCATCCCGTCCGCTCCGTCCGCCCCCACCACGTCGCGCAGGAACCCCCGCACCGCCCCCGTAGCGTCGTCGATCAGCAGCCCCATCGCACGCTCCCCCTCGCGGTCGACCGAAACCGTGCCCTCCGGCCCGCTCAGCGTGATGCTCGCCAGATCGTCCCATCCACCCGGCGCCGGCAGCGCGAACACGAACGCCTTGTCGCCCGGATCCCCGTCCAACAGCGCGGGCATGTCGAACCCGACCGAGAACAGCACGTTCCCGTTACCGTCGCGCCCCTCCAGCCGGTAGGGGCCGCCCTCCGCGGGCAGTCGCGGCGCTGCGTTCACCAGGAACGAGGGATCCAGGACCAGCCGTCCGTCTTCCACGCCGCCCCAGAGCAACAGCGTCCTTGTCGCCCCGGCGGCGACCCGGTTCGCCGAAGCGTTGGCCCTCAGCCGGTGCTCCGCCGCCTTCGTGAAGTGGTAGTCGCTGATCCAGCGCGGGCGACAATAGCCCATCAGGTCGGCGGTCGTCGGCGCGATCAGGCTGCTGTCGCGCATGTCGTAGCCCCGCGCACCGATCGCCCCGCGCTCATGCGGATACCTCGGATCCACGACCTGGGTCACCGCGCACGGTGCGTGGAGGAGCGACATGTTGTGCCCCAACTCGTGCGCCATCGTCTCCCCGACGAGTTCGGATACCGTGGCCCGGCCCGGTATGAACCCCTGCCCGCCCCCATCCCGGAGCATTCCCATGTAGCGGCGAGACGAACCCTCCATCAATCGCAGCGCTTCCACCTCGCGCAGCAGCGCCATGCTGTTCTCGAAGATCGGGTCCAGGTCCGTCCATACCGGTTCGTGAGTCCTTAGGTCGAGGTCGCCGACGGGCAGCAGGTTCCGGGTCTCCCACAGCGTCTCGTGCTCCGGGGTCAACTCGCCCACCTGGCGAGCGAACGCCGTGTCGGGCTCCGACCGCCACAGGTACGGCACCACCGTCAGGTTCAGCGGCGGCATCTCATGCACCTCGAGCGCGAGCCGCCCCGTCTCGGGAATCCGCTCGTGCACGCCGAGGCTCAGGGTGACCGTAGTGTCCGGATCCACCTCGATCACCATCTCCACCCCCGGCTGCAACACCGAGCCCGGGACCAGACCGTTGGCCGATTCCTCCAGCGGACCGTCGGCGAACTCCGTCGGAAGCACCGCCGATCCCGCCGGTATCTCCATCTCGTGGACCAGCGACCCCTGGTCGTAGAAGGTCGCTCGCACGGGAGGGATCCGCTCGCCGGTGGATTGCACCGCAAACGGGAACACGCGCAACAGCGCATCCTCACCCGCCACCAGCGGGACAGGGTTCTCCAGCGACTGAACCGCCTGGATGAGATAGAAGGGAGCGCCCCCCTGCCGGCAGAGCGCGACCTCGGCCACGGCCAGCCCCGCCAGCCAGCCTCGAAAGTCCGGATCATTGGCGGCGCACAGGCCCGTCCCCTCGAGAAGGAGATCGGTCAGACTCCCGAGCCCCGCGAGCTCCAGGGGCAGCAGCCCGGACAGACCCGCGTTGTCGTTCAGATGCAGCTTGGTGAGCTTCGTCAGCTTCCCGATTTCCGCGGGAATCGGTCCCCGCAGCCGATTCTCGTGGAGCTGCAGTTCGGTGAGGTTCGACAGGTTGCCGAGTTCGGGCGGAATCGGACCGCCGAGTCGGTTCTGATACAGGTACAGCTTGGTGAGGCCCGTCAGATCACCGAGTTCGCCCGGGATCGGCCCGCTCAGCTCGTTGGCGTGGAACTGCAGATCCGTGAGCTTCCCGAGGTTCCCGAGGTCCGGGGGAATCGGTCCGCTCAAGCGGTTGTTGTAGAGCCACGCCGTCTCGAGGCTCGCGAGGTTCCCGAGTTCGGGCGGAATGGGCCCGCTCAGATCATTATAGGAAAGCCACAGGGTGGTCAGGCTGGTCAACTGGCCGAGCTCCGGCGGGATCGGCCCGCTCAGGTCGTTCGATGAGAGGCCCAGATATACCAGCCGCCCCAGACTCCCGATGTCCGGCGGAATGAGCCCGCTCAATTCGTTCGAATAGAGCCACAACGACCGCAGGGCTCTCAGGTTGCCGATCCGAGGCGGGATCGTCCCTCGGAGTCCGTTGTCGACCAGCGACAGTTGAGTCACGCGGCCTTCGGCGTCCGTGGAGACGCCATGCCAGTCCGCCAGCGGCGCGTCCGAGAGCCAGTTCTCGTTCTGCCTCCAGTTCGGACCATCGGTGCTCTCGTAGAGGGCGATGAGCGCGCCGCGCATCAGGTCCGCCTCGCCCTGGACCGCCAGGGTCTTCGAGGCAGTCAGTTCGCCGGCTACGGCGGTGATGTCGGCGGACCCCTCCGCGATGCCCATGGCCCAGCCCCGCTCGTCGACCGTCGCGATGGCTGGATCGCTTGACGACCACTCGAAAGTCAGGCCGCCCACCGGGTGCCCGTTCCCGTCGAAGACCGTTGCCGTGAACTGCATCGAATCCCCGATGGCGAGGGCACTCCCGGGGCTCGCGACCTCCATCGAATCCGGCACCTGCTCCACCTCGACCTGCGCCTCGCCGCTCGCCGTCCCGACGGTGGCCGTGATCGTCGCGGTGCCCTCTCCGGTCGCGGTCACCAGCCCGGTCGAGTCCACGGTCGCAACAGCCGCGTCGTCGGATGCCCAGGTCACCGCCGGCATCGGAATCGGATGCTCATCTTCGTCCAATGCCGTGGCGGTCGCCCGCATGGTGTCTCCCAGCGCGTCGAAGTCGAGCGCAGGAGGGTCAACCGTGACGCGCGCGGCCGCCTGCTCCACCGTCACGCGCGCCGATCCCGTCGCGTTTCCCGCCGCCGCGGTAATGGTCGCGATCCCGCGCCCGACCGCGGTCACCAGCCCGTTCGCCGCCACCGTCGCCACGGAAGCGTTGGTTGACGACCACGTAACCGTCACGCCGGTCAGCACCTGGCCGCCCTGATCGCGCACCTCTGCCGTCAACTGGACCGTGCGACCCAGCGCCGTGAGGCTCGCCGTCGGGGGCGTGACCGAAACCGTGGTGGGAACCGGCGCCGGAGGTGGGGGAGGACCCGGCGGGGGCCGCATGACGCCGGGGTTGTCTCCACCGCCGCACCCCGCGGCGAGAATCAGGGCCGGAAGCAGCCGCAAGCTCGAACCGCCGGACTCCGTCGGCCTCAAAGGTGCCTCCCGGGGCTGTCTCCGGGGCCCGCGCCACCAGTCGGCGGGGCCCCGGCCGTTCGGTCGTTAATAGCGGAGCGGTCCGGCTTGAACGGACCGTCCTTCGGTACGCCGGTGTAGTCCGCCTGCGCCTCCGTCAGTTCCGTCGGGCGCGCGCCGAGGTGATCCGGATGCAGCCGCGCGACCTTCTCGTCCAGGTGCTTGGGCAGCATGTAGACCTGTTGTTCGTAGGTGTCATGATTCGGCGCCAGTTCGATCTGCGCCAGCACCTGGTTCGTGAAGCTCGCGCTCATCACGAAGCTCGGATGCCCCGTCGGGAACGCGTCGCCGCCCGGATGCCGAGACCATCACCGGCGCCGTCGGCTTGGCCGCACCTACCGAAACGCCCATCTTTTCCGGCGTGAGCGGCACACGCCGGTGAAGCCTTGACTCCAGCGGGCGGCAACGAGCGTATCCAACCATTCCGACAAGGTCGCCCCTGCGAATATGAATGTTCCCACGGCCACGCGCCCGCCCGCCGGCGCCGATAAGGTTCGGAAGCTGATGCGGCGCTTGGGCCGCGCGGCGCGGAGTCCCGGACGGATCTACCTGGTCGGCGGCAGCTCCGCCGTACTCGTCGGTTGGCGGGAGACCACGGTGGATGTCGACCTGAAACTCGACCCGGAGCCGACCGGAGTCTTCGAGGCGATGGGCAGTCGTGGCCTGATCCGGGCAGCGCGGCTCCTCGAACTCTTCGAGTCCATTGAATCGTCGCTGCTGCGTTATCCGGCCATCGATCCCGCCAGTTTCCGTGACAGAGTGCTTCGCGCGGTGAGCGCGATCGGCCCATGAAGATCCCCGCCGATCTGCCCGGCGCCGACCTGGTTGCCGCGGGCATTGAAGCCCTGAAGCGCGGCGAACCGACCGTGGAAGCCCTGCTCGTTTCCGTGGGATCGTCCCGGATGCGAGCCGCGGGACTCGACATCCCCGCGTCGCCGCCGCTGGCGCACACCCCCGAAATCGAACTCTATCTCGCGGTCGGCGCCGAACACCCGGGGGACGCCCACTCCCGCTACAACGCGCTGATTCGCCGTCTCGTCAGCTTCGAGCGGGCTCTGGAACGCCAGGCGCACGCGCCGGTGCCATAGACGGCCCGACCGTGGCCGCCGCCGCGGAGGCGCCGTCTCCCGCCTAGTAGCGGTAGTGGTCCGGCTTGAACGGGCCCTGGGGCGACACGCCGATGTAGTCCGCCTGCGTCTGCGTGAGTTCCGTCAGACGCGCACCCAAGTGGTCCAGATGCAGCCGCGCCACCTTCTCGTCCAGGTGTTTCGGCAGCATGTAGACCTGCCGCTCATAGGCTCCATGATTTCGCGCCAGTTCGATCTGCGCCAGAACCTGATTGGTGAAGCTCGCACTCATCACGAAACTCGGGTGCCCCGTCGCGTTCCCGAGGTTGAGCAGGCGTCCCTCCGAAAGAATCAGCACCGAATGGCCGTCCTCGAACACGAACTCGTCGTACTGCGGCTTGATGTTGTTCCGGGTCACGCCGCCCCTCGCGAGCCCGGCCATGTCGATCTCGTTGTCGAAGTGGCCGATGTTGCCGACGATCGCCTTGTCCTTCATGCGCGCCATGTGATCGAAGGTGATGACGTCTCGGTTCCCCGTGGCCGTGATGAAGATGTCCGCCGTGTCGATCACGTCCTCGAGGGTTCGCACCTGGAAGCCCTCCATCGCGGCCTGGAGCGCGCAGATGGGATCGATCTCGGTCACCACCACGTGCGCGCCCTGACCCTTGAGCGCCTGCGCGCATCCCTTGCCGACCTCCCCGTACCCGCACACCACCGCGGTCTTGCCCGAGATCATGACATCGGACGCGCGGTTCAGCCCATCGATGACCGAATGACGGCACCCGTAGATGTTGTCGAACTTCGACTTCGTCACCGAGTCGTTCACGTTGATGGCGGGGAAGAGAAGGGTCCCCGCCTCCGCCATCTCGTACAGGCGGTGCACGCCGGTCGTCGTCTCCTCGGAGACGCCCTCAATGGCGGGAGCCGTGCGCCCCCAGCGATCGGGGTCGGCCGCGGCGATGTCGCGCAGAGTCTGCAGGATGACGCCCCACTCCTCCGGCTCGGTCTCGGGATCGAAGGCCGGAATCTCCCCCGCCTCCTCGAACTCGAGACCCCGGTGGATGAGAAGCGTGGCATCGCCGCCATCGTCCACGATGAGGTCCGGACCGGAGCCGTCCGGCCACAGGAGCGCCTGCCGCGTGCACCACCAGTACTCCTCGAGCGTCTCGCCCTTCCAGGCGAAGACGGGAATCCCGCGCGGGTCCTCCGGCGTCCCGTCCGGACCCAAGGCGGCGGCCGCGGCGGCGTGATCCTGGGTCGAGAAGATGTTGCACGAGACCCAGCGCACATCCGCCCCCAGATCGGCCAGCGTCTCGATGAGAACCGCCGTCTGCACGGTCATGTGCAGCGAGCCCATCACCTTCCGGCCCGCCAGCGGCTGCGCGTCGCGGTACTCGGTCCGCACCGACATCAGTCCGGGCATCTCGTGCTCGGCGAGGCGGATCTCCTTGCGGCCCCACTCCGCCAGGCCCAGGTCCGCAACCTTGAAGCGGGGACGGTCCGCGACGGGCCCGGAAGCGGCAGCCGCCGCGGGGGTGGTATCAATCATGTGGTGCAGCAGGGCGCCTTCCATCTTCTATCTCCTTCGGGTCTGCAGTTTCAGATATAGAGTCTGCCCGTGGTAGTGCTCGGCTCGCTCGGCTTACGGGCCGTCCCCGCGAACAGCATGGGGCCCGACGCGTTCGGGTCCGGTGCGAGCGGAATGTGGCGGTAGGCGTCCAGATCCGCAGCCGCCATCCACCCGCGCATCCGATCTTCGCTGAAGCCGGGCCACAGGTGGCCCATGGTCTCCCGGTATTCCTCTCGCCCGTGCGCGCGCATGTCGAGCACGACGAGTCTCCCGCCCGGAGCGAGGACTCGGGCCGCTTCGGCCAGCACCCGTCCGGGGTCCACCGCGAAGTGGAGGACGAGCATCAGCACCGCGACGTCGAGTTCGTCGTCGCCGAGCGGGAGTGTCTCCAGTTCTCCTTCCCGCAAGTCGACGTTGTCGTGCCGACCCAGCCGCACCGCCGCCGCCTCCAGCATCTCCGGCGACCGGTCGACCGCGATGACCCGCTTCACGAACGGCGCGATCATATCGGCGAGCGTCCCCGTCCCCGCGCCCAGGTCTCCGACCACCCACTCCGGGTCGAGCAGTCCGAACATCGGCGCGAACCGGGTGTCGCGGCCGAACAGGTCGTCGCGTAGCGCATCCCAGCCCCCGGCGGTCTCCGAGAAGAACGCCGCCGCGCGTTCCCGGCGCCGGGCGAGTACACTCGCCGCGCGTTCGCCATCCTCCGCGATCCAGACGGCGTCCGAGAGGCTCTCCGCCGTGAGCCGCCACAGCTCCCGGGCCCCCGGTTCGAGCGCCCCCTCCAGGCGGTAGTAGCGCGTCTTCCCATCCTGCCGCCGCCGCACCCAACCGTCGTCCGCGAGCACCCGCAGGTGCCGTGAGACGGTCGACTGGGGAAGCTGGAGGACGGATACCAGTTCGGACACCGTGAACTCGTGCCGCTCAAGCAGCGTGAGGATCCGCAACCGGTTCTCATCCCCGAGGGATTCGAACCGCGAGAGCATCTCCCGCGTCGTCGCACCCACCATCGTCATATCCATAAATCCAAATATATGGATGCAAGTGCGACGGGACCAGAATTGGTTCGAGGCCTGCGATCAGGGCGTCTCAGGAGCGTCCGGGTTCGAGACGCGTAATCCCGTCGATGTCGTCGAAGCCCCGGTCGAAGGTCGCGATGACCCGGGCTTCCCGATTGATCATGACGCCCGCGTGGACGGCATCCCGCGCCGATATCCCCGCGTGCGAGAGCAGGATCGTCTTCGCCAGGTCGGTGTCGGCCAGCGTGACGTCGAAGACCTCGGGCATGAGGGCGACGAAGAGGTCGTACACTCTGGCGCCCAGCTCGCCCCTGCCCAGCCCCGCATAACGGTACAGGATCTCCTGCAGGACCTCGGTACTCGTGCACAGCTCGAGTCCATCGTCCTGCGCTTCTTCCAGAAACCGTATGGAGGGATACCGGTTGGGATGATCCGCCCCCGCGACGTACATCGGGATGTTGGAGTCGACAAAGACCTTCACGATCGGCCGGCTTCGATTTCGGCGATCATCACGTCGATGTCGGCCGTGGGAGCGTCGAGTTCCCGCAGGGCCGCGAGGGGATCGCGAGGCAAGCCTCCCGACTCCCGCTCGAGACGCTCTTCGATCGCCCGACGCACCCAGGCGCCCCTGGAGCTGCGCGCCCGCCGCGCCGCCTTTGCGAGGCGGTTCTCGAGAGATCCGGAGATCAGCACCTGTAACCGGTAGCTCGCCACCGTCATCCTCCTCCCACGGGTGGGACCACTCAACCACGACTCATGTGAGTATATACTACCATACTCAAGGGCGGCAACATAGAAAGAGGTGAGGAGAACCGCGGTGCGCACCTCCGTTCCGCGCTTGACCCGGTCACGGGATCGGCTAGCTTCTCGGTCCACGTCGGGGCGTGGCGCAGCCCGGTAGCGCGCCTGAATGGGGTTCAGGAGGTCGCGAGTTCAAATCTCGCCGCCCCGATTTTCCACAAGCTGAAGCACGACAACCTTCTGACCGGACCCAATGCGCCGGCCTTCGATCGTTGGCACCCGGGTCCTCCGCGTTTGCCGCACCCCACGGTTGCGTGCGCATCATCCCCCGTCGATGAGGATCTCTTGAGGTCAACGGGCAGAATGGGATGGGATCGGCACCAGCAGGCGGCGAAGCCGGCTGGCGTCGTCATGGCCGGAGAGGGCGGACGCAATTATCCTAATGCCAGCGGATGGGACGAGCGTGGACGGGGGTACGTCGTTGACTCAGCAGCAAGAACTCGAGGTTCTCGAAGGGGTTGGGAGCGCTGACAGGGCGGCCACGCTGGGTGCCGCGCTCGACGATGCCGCCATCGAAGCGGCACTCGCGGAACTGCCCCGCGGCGACAATACTCCAGAGGCACTGCGGGCCCTCCAGACCCTGAACCGGCACCTCCGCAATCGCCGTTGGCCACCCCCCTTCGACCGCACCCGACACCGGCTCCACCTGGGCGACGCACGAGAACTCGACTGGATTGCCGACGAAAGCGTGCATCTTGTAGTCACGTCGCCGCCGTACTGGACGCTCAAGAAGTACAACGAGCATGACAGCCAGCTAGGGGCCGTCCAGGACTACGAAGCCTTCCTGGACGAACTCGACGCGGTTTGGAGGCACTGCGCACGGGTTCTGGTTCCCGGCGGACGGGTCGTGTGCGTGGTTGGTGACGTGTGCATTCCGCGCCGGGTGGCGGGGCGCCATCTGGTCATGCCGCTCCACGCCGACATCCAGGTGCGCGTTCGCAGGCTCGGGCTCGACAACCTGACTCCGATTCATTGGTACAAGATCGCAAACGCCGTCATGGAAGCCAGCGGCAACGGAGCGGGATACTACGGAAAGCCGTACCAGCCGGGAGCCGTTGTGAAGAACGACGTGGAGTACATTCTGTTCTTTCGGAAGGGCGGCCAGTACCGTTCGCCCTCGCCGTTGCAGAAGGCCTTGTCCATGCTGACGCGCGACGAGGTGCAGACTTGGTGCCGCACCATATGGGCCGACATCCCCGGAGCCTCGACCGCGGGCCACCCTGCTCCGTATCCTGTCGAGCTTGCCACGCGGCTGATCAGGATGTTTTCGTTCGCGGGAGATACGGTCCTGGATCCCTTCCTGGGAACGGGAACGACCTCGATCGCGGCAATCGATACCGGCAGAAACTCGATCGGGGTGGAGATTGATCCGGGTTACTTTGAGACGGCGGCAAATCGGATCCACGACCGGACAGGTGAGCCCTCGCTTGCTGAACCTGCCGTCGCGGATGTCCACTTGGAGTAGTCCGGTCCAGCCACGCGGGCAGGGATGAAGCTCCTGAAGCAGTTTCAACTGGACCTCATCCCATCCACGAAGCCCCCGCGGCAATCTTGCGGCTGGACGAGGCCAAGCCTGCGTTTGATGAATTCCTCATCCTTCGATTCGGAGCGACGAATTGCGAGCCGTACAGCTTCGGCTGGGTCGACTCGACGGAGGCGCGACGGGATTACTCGTCGGCCTTGGTACGCCTCGCAGGTTCTTACCAGCACCGATTCTGACCGGACTCCCACTGTGGCGGCGGCACCGTGTCGACGCGCCCAACGTCGATGTCTGCGGCATCGTCGTTCCGGGGGATCGGGTCGATATCGTAGCTTCCAAAGGAGCGATACGTTGCGGCGTCCCGAAGCCCCACTCTGTTCCGAGCGGGCGAACCGCGCACCATTTTACCCATGCAACCCGAGTCTGACGAACGATGGATGACCTCCCGTGGCCAAAGGGAACTGGATCTGGCCAACCTGATGCGAGTCATGGAGGAGACAGCAACATTCCTTGATGTGTTGGCGGATATGGCAGAAGACTATGCAGCATGAGGAGTTATCCTGGAATGACCATCAAGGAAGGCGCCGCGCGAGTGGGCGGAGGGCTCGAACTCCACAGCATGTGCCACTCAAGAGGGCACGCGTCGCGACGTGTGACGAGGCGTATGACGTCAAGTCGTAGCGGGCACTCCCGAATGCCAGCGAAGACCTTGGTGCGCGTGGGCGCCTTCGCGGCTGTGCTCCTTCCGATCTGGCCAGCTTCGGCAACCCCACAGCAGGACTCCCCACTCCTCGCGATCGTCGGGGCGACGATCATCGACGGAAACGGGGGGGCGCCGCTCGCGGACGGGACCCTCATCATCGAAGGCGACCGGATCCTCGCCGTGGGTCCCGCCGCTTCAGTAGCGGTTCCCGCCGGCGCCGAGGTCATCGACGGGAGCGGCAAGTTCGTCACGCCCGGGTTCGTGGACACCAACGTCCACATGTCGCTCGCCTTCGGGCGCGGCGCGCGGGTCGAGGAACATGCGGCGTACTGGCCGCACCACGAGCAGATCATCCTCCAGGGACTGCAGCTCCACCTCAAGCACGGGGTGACGTCCGTGCGGGACAGCTACGGCGTGCTGCGTCCCATGCAGCGGGTCAAGAAGAAGATCGACGCCGGCGAGGAGATCGGCCCCCGCACCTACCTCGCCGGCAACATCGTGGGCTGGGGCGGACCCGCCTCGGAGACGTTCGCGGGGCTCCCCGAGTCGGAGATAAGCTTCTTCGCCGAGCAGATGAACGACGAGGTCACGCTCGGAAGCGGCGAAGAGATGATCCACATGACGCCCGACGAGTTGCGGGTCGCGATCAACGCCTACCTCGACCACGGACCCGACTTCATCAAGTACGGCGCCACGCATCACTTCAACTATCCGGCGCCGATCGCCTTCTCGCCGCGCGCCCAGCGCGTGATCGTCGAGGAGACCCACCGGCGCGGGCTGGTGGCCGAGACCCACGCGACGAGCCTGGAAGGCCTCCGCCTCTCCGTCCTCGCGGGCATCGACCTCATCCAACACCCGGACAACGTCGGAAACCGCACGATCACCGATGAACTCGTCGACCTCATCGTCGAGCGCGACATCGTGTGCTCGATGCTCATCAACCAGTTCACGGGCCCCAGCTGGCAGTTCCACGTTCGCAACATGGAGCGCGCGCGGGAGGACCTCGCCGAGGCCCAGGCTCGGGAGCGCCAGCGGCGCATCCCCCCAACGACGGCCGAAATCCGCCGCCGCGTGCAGGACACCGGACTCCCGCAGCCGGGATCGGTGATGGAGGGGCGCTGGACCACCAAGCGGACGAACGCGAAGAAGCTGATCGAGGCGGGCTGCATCGTCACGGTCGGGACGGACAACACCCTGTTCGGGCGCGGCGGCGTGGCGGCGGACTTCCTGCGCGAGGAGCCCGAGAACATGGAGCACCAGCTGCCGGGCCAGGGCACGATCTTCGCCATCGAGGGGCTGGTCGAACTCGGGATGACGCCCTCGGAGGCGATCGTCGCGGCCACCAGGAACGGCGCCCTCGCGAGCAAGGCGCTCGACGAGTACGGCACGCTCGAGGCGGGGAAGGCGGCGGACATCGTCGTCCTCGACGCGGACCCGCTCGCCGACATCTCGAACATCCGGCGCCTCTCGATGGTCATCAAGGGCGGCCGCATCATCGACACCGACGCGCTCCCCACGAACCCGATCGCCCTCGACTGGGCCGCGGGCACCCTCGACGGGGTCCGCTAACCTCTGGTTTAGATACAGAATGCCATCTGGAGCACTTCCTTCAAACGCTGGCGACCGATATCACTTCGTTTACGTCGCCCGACGGCTAATCGACATGCTCTCGCCAAGCGAGCCTCTCCAAGTCATCGAGATGGAGGGCCTCACGTTCACCGATAACGTTGATCCCCCGGATCCCGAAGCGCTCTTGGGAGTGGACCACACTGAGTACCTTGGGGGCTACACAGCCGAGAACGCGACCGCGGTCTCTATCGTTCAAGTCAAATACAGTCCCTCTCGTCCGCAATCGAGTTGGACGGTTTCGAGACTTACCGCTGACCAGCGTCGCCCGGGCTCATCGGTGATCCGGAAGCTCTCTACATCGTTCAACACCCTGTACACCGCGCGGGGCGAGGACGGGAGTGGAATCCGCCTCTGTCTAGTGACCAACCAGCCCATAGCGCCTAAGCTGTCCCTAGCTCTCTGTGAAGCACAGATGCGCATTGGCGAGCTCCCGGACCAAGAGGCGGGCAAAGTCCTGAGACTAGCGGGAGACACTTATATCGCTGCCCTGCAAGCCCGTTCGAACCTCAGTTGGGAGCGGTTCGCCGCCATGATCCGAAGCTGGGATCTGACGACCTTCGAAAACGGTACGCTCATTCGTGCCGAGACCCAGGTCCTTGCCGCTGTGGACCAGCTCACGTCGCAGGGACCGGGGGATCTACAACGATTAATTGCATTCGTGCAGGAGCACGCTGTTACATATCGTAAGACGAGGATGGGACCGTTGGACGTCCTCGAGGCGCTCGGGCTCCGGCAAATCGATTTCTGGCCAGCGCCGCCAAGACTCGACTCTCCGGATGATTATCTTTCGACGAGGGACGCTCAGCGTGTTGCTCAGAAATTGATCGAGGAGGACAATCGACTTCTGTTGTTACACGGAGATGCTGGAGTAGGCAAGACAAGTTGCCTGCAACTCGTTGCTCGAGACTATCAAGATGATGTAGCGTTGGTCATATACGATTGTTTCGGAGATGGGGAAGGCGTGGCCGCTGGCCAAGAGCGTTTTCCGGCGACAACTTGCTTTACACAGATTGCGAACGAACTCGATGCGGTTCTCAAGACCGGTGTTCGAGCTACGACACGGCTGAGCTATGTGCACCTCATGGAGCAATTTCGCACAGCGGTGCATCGGGCTGCCGAGATCGCTGCAGACTCTGGCAAACGCCTCGCAATTGCATTTGATGCGGTTGACAACGCCGTCGAGGCGGCCGAGGGGGTTCCACCGGAAAAGCACACCCTCTTCGTGCCATCCGTCTTGCGCACTCCTTGGCCGGAGAACTGCACCGTCCTCCTAACGGCCCGAACGGAGAACATTCCCGCGCTCGCTGTTCCCGACACTCTAGTAAGTTTAGGCTTGTCTGGTTTCACCGAGAGCGAGTCGATCGAATGCCTTTCGCGGATTCTCGGCGATGTCTCGAACACCCTCCTGCAGCGAATCATCGAAAGCACCGGGGGAACGCCTCGCTTGCTTACGGATCTCGCAAGGGCACTCGTCCGCGAGAGCCCCAATGATCCTTTGGAGTTCGTTGAGACATATGCTAGGGATACGGCTGTTGAATCTTATGGCGTTGAGTGCCGAAGAAGACTTACTAGTTCTGCTGATATACGACTAGTCGCCACTCTTCGTGAAGCCACGCAACTCGTCAGCGTCGAGACGCTTTCGAGAATTCTTGCGCGGCCCGTGGCGGAGGTTCGGACGACTCTTGAGCAACTGTCTTTTGGTATTCGCATCCACAACGATGGAAGGGTGGGCTGGCGTAACGAGGATTTCTTGAGCTTTGCCCGTGAGTTTAGTGTGGCAGAAAAGGGTTGGGCTCGGGAGCGGCTGGCGGATTTCTGTCGAGCGGAGTTCGAGTTGGACAGGTACGCACGTACGAACTACTCGCGGCATACGTTTATCGCGGGGCGGCCGCAAGAGCTGCTTGATTGGTGGTTGGATGACGATCGCCTCGTGGTGAGGAGGGAGCAAGCCCGCCCACATGAGGAGGACGTGTTGGGCGACGTCCGTTACTGCTTGCTGGCGGCTGGAATGACGAGGTCGGGCGCCGCTGTTCTGCGGTTGTTATCCGTTGCTGCAGACTTGATTCAGGGACGCGACGCGTTTCTGGAAGTGCTGGCGGAACATGCGGACGTCGCAAGTGCGGAGGGATTCCTTGACCCGTTGCTCGAGGTCTTGAGGAACGAGGAAGCGGGTGACGTCGGGCTGAGGTATTTGAAGGTGGCTGGCGCGCTCTCGCGTAACGGTGCGGATCCACGGATTAGAACATTGGCGTGTAAAGGCGTACACCTTCTCAGGCAGCGTGGGCCTGAACGGGGTGAGGGCCTTTCGCGAGTTGCGGTAGGGATTCTAGCGGGGATTGCGAGCGAGACGAGGGGGATCGGAACGGCGCTGCAGGAGTTGGCACGCTGGACACCACCCGCGCACGCGGAGTTCGCGAGGGTGGTAGCGAAAGCATCAGCGACACGTGAAGCAGACATCGTAGACGAGATCAACGAAGCGGGGCTTGATACTGACCTGAGAACGTTCGCACTGCTTGGATACTTGAGCGTGTTGCGTGAGTCTAGAGCGAGTAACGGGGCGACACGTAATGCTGTCGAGACGGTGGTCTCCGCCATCGGTGCGGGGGAGCTCGACACCTGTAACTACCAACGACCGCTCGGCAAAGCCGTCCAGGAACTGCTCGCCGCAGGACGCGTGGCAGAAGCGACGAAGCTGGCGGAATTGTGGGAACCGCCGGCACCCGGGGGGGCCTGGGATGGAACGGTTATTGATTTCGTCACCTGTAGAGCAGTCCACAAGCTGTTGGGTATCACGAAGCGGGCGCCAGATGAGGAAAAAGGGGAGCCGGCACCCGGCAAGGAGTTGGACGGTCGCCTGAAAGCTAGGATCGATGCCATACGCCCAGCGCTTGAGTGTCGGGCCCGAGCGTGGATCTCGCGCGAAATCGCAGACCTTGGAAAGGAAATCGACACTTGCCTAGAAGTCTGGCGCAACCAACGTAGGCGCCACCGCGGGTTGGGAGATTTCCAAGTCGTAGCGTGGTTAGTGGAAGCGATGATCGCTACGTCTCAGCCTGTAGAAGTCATCCGAGACATGTTAGAGAAGGCGCAGACGAAGATTTCCCCAACTGCATGGCCCTACGCGTCACTAGCAACGGTGTTTGCAAGAGACGGAAACTACTGGCGTCTAGCAGAGGAGACCGTATTACGAGCCCTTCAAGTCGTCCGACCGCCGGATTCGAGCAGCCGAGATGCAGCTGATTTGTTGCTTGAATTATATCCAATAACACAGGAGTTCGATGCCGACTTGGCCGCGGATCTCTTCGCGAATGCCCGACTCCTTACGGGTGACCTTGATTGGGCCGCGTCGGAGCGGGGGTATGCCTTGCTTGCGGTGTGCCGGCGAGCGGTGCAGGGAGACAGCGGAAGTGCGGATCAGGTACGCCTTCTGGCTGAGGTTCTGGAGTACTTGCACCGAGTTGAAGTGGAGGAGCGACAAATCAACCTGGGGGAGGCACTGGAGCTTCTCGTACAAGTCGATCCGCCGTCAGCCTTCTTAAAGGCCGCTGATTGGGAACGGCGAGCAGTGTTCGACGCTCGCAAGGCAGCTGTATCACTAGGGGACGGGCTGCTGCAAATGAATCACGCGCCCGAACTCGTGTGGCCGCTTGCAGAGCTGACGAGTGACACGTCCGGGAAGATGTTACTTCGCGCAGCCATCGAGCAAATGGAACACTCGCAGTCGCGTGATGAGGCTGTGAGTGCCTACACGGCAAGAGTCCTTTGGCCATGGAATGATGTCGGATGTGTGACGGCGATAGACGAGCTGAAAACCTGGGCGATTCCCTTGGGACTCGGGTCGCACGAAGGGGTTCAAGTGGCCGTCCGCTTCGGTGAGTGGCTTAGGAGCATAACGGACGTCGAACCCGAAGAAGAATCGCCGTGGAGTCGATCGTCGCCAAGTTCATCTCTCGATCCGCTTCCCGAGTCGGCAGAGGAGGCGCTTCAAGCTCTCGAGAGCTTCGCGCCTAGGGACCTCCGTAGAATTTCGGCGGATGAGATCATAGAAGTCGTGGAACGCCTGTCGGCGTCTCTTCCGTATTCCGAGATGTCGCGCCTTCTAGGTGTCGTAGAGACGTGGTCGAACGACCGATGGCCCATCGAGACATTCTCTGCGGTTGCGGTGGTCTCGGCACGAGCGGGCACCGTCACAGCCTGTGCGGCGGTCAGTGAAACTCTGGGCAACCTGCTAACCCCGCGTGCGCTTCGCTGGCTCCCAAACCGATACGACCCCGGCGCCTGGGAAACTCTCCGGTCGGCGTGGCCAAATTCGGATGTGGAACTCTTTGCGGTCCTTACCGAAAAATTGGGGCAGGCACTCTCGCAACTTCCTGAGCGGGCGCTTCATCAATGGGTTGTGCGGCTCTCGGAATTGCTGCCCGCCAGGATCGTCTCCGGCAGTGCTGATTCCTTGCTGGAAGCCACCTGGGCCCGCATTCCAGATAAGAAGCGACTGAGCTCTGCGTCAAGCTCCCCAACTGAAACGATCAGCGGACTGCTGCTCAAATTCATCACAGACCTACTCGGGCACCCGCGACAGGACACGCGCTGGCGGGCGGTGTATACGTTGGTTGGCATGATTCATGGATCGCCCAACGAGGTGGTTCGGTTTCTCGTCGGCGAACTGCTCACAAAAGAGCACGCCCGTTGGTTGACACGCAGAGAGTGGCTGTATTTTGTCCTCAATCACGTCGCTCTGGTGCGACCGGAGTTCCTAGTAGCACATATTTCTAATATCGCCCAGCATGCACTAGACCAGAGTCTTCCCCATGCCAAGCTGCGGTACCATGCGAAGCAGATCGTCACACTTACGGAAAAGGCATTCCCTGGCAGCGTAGATCCCGCGACACTAGAGCGTCTACGACCGGTGAATGAACCGCTGTCTTTCATTCGCAGGGACGACCTCGGATCTGGCGGGATCCCATATCCAGAACCCAGGTGGCCGTCCCGTCCTGGAAAGGTGTTCAGGTTTAACTCCATGGACACGATGCCGTATTGGTTCTCCCCGATGGCCCGGTGTTTCGGCATGCATCGCTGCCACATTGCGGAGAGAGCCTATCGCTGGATCGTCGACGAATGGGGCCTGACAGACGAGGCTTGCACCAGCGACCGTCAAGAAGATCCGCACACGTATGATTGGAGGGAGACCATGAACGACCACGGGGACGCACCTGCAGTGGAGACACTACGTACGTACGCCGAGCGTCACGGAATGTTCCTCGCGGCCGGGGAGCTCATCGACGCGGAGCCTGTGGTCTGGGAGGAAGGTTGGTCTCGTAGCCACTGGGAGGATCGGATGCGTTATGCACGATCAGCCGATCCGTGCTTGCCCAGCCGTCTGCTGGGCCTCCCCCCGCTGAGCCCGGAAAGCTACGGTCATTTTGAAACGCCCGTAGAAGAATGGCAGGCAAACCGAGACCCAACACGATACCGCCGTCTACTTCTTGCGGACGCCGACACCCCAGACTGGTTCGTCATCGCCGGAGATTGGGCGGGCACGTTTCTTGACCGCGACTTTTTTGTCAGTATATCCTCTTCGCTCGTGAGTGCCCAAACGGCGTGCTCGCTGGCTGATCTGCTTCGGTCATCCGACAGGTATTCTCTTCCGGAAATCAAGGTCTCGTACGCGGGCGTGCTGCATGAGCTGCAGACAGATACCGAGGTGTCCTTGCGGGAGGCGGATACCGGGAATGATGAGCGCGTCGATGAAGGTCCTCTATTTCAGCTTCGTCCGCTGGCGATCCAGTGGGAGCAGGAACTTCCATTCCACGGTTTCGATCCAAAGTGGCCGGCTGGTTCTCGGCGACTGAACTTCCTAGCTCCTGAGCCCGTGGAGAGCCTCGGACTGGTGCGGGACCCGCTCGGTTCGTCGTGGCGCGACGTTTCTGGGAGGGTGGCCGCGCGTCTCGAAGCGTGGCACGAGCGGGCTCGATATGGAGAACATGGGACTGGAGCGAGAGGAAATCGCCTCCTGTTGAGGTGCGACGCCGTGACAAGGCTAAGAGAGCATACTGCCTGTGACGTGATCGTGAAGGTGACGATATCGAGGAACAAGTCAGCGAACCACAGGACTTCTGATGACGCGTACGAGCTCGGCAGGAGCGAGATCTTCCTGCTCTCGGACTTCGAATGAATAGCACGAGTGTTCGAGAGCGGGCTTGCGACATCATCCAGACGCTAGGCGGAGAAACCGGGCTGCTGGAGGAGTGGTTGGCTCACTACATCAGTGAACGGCTCGACCGACTGCGGGAGGTGAGGGATGATACCGACTCGGAACCGATCAAAGCTGAAATCGCGGATTTGATCACTCGGCTCTGGCGTCTCATTTGCGACAAGAAAGCTCAAGCCGTCACATACAACCTAACCTCCTTGGTTCCTCGCTGTTTCAAGTGGGTAGTTTGAAGTTGAGTTTGCCGCACACGAGATAGGCGATGGTGATGAAGTTCTCGGTGGTCCGGTAGCCGCGGGCCCTGGCCTTGGCGGCCTGGACGAGCGAGTTGATGCCCTCGATCATGCCGTTGCTGATCCGGGAGCGGAACCAGAGGAGGATGCCGTCCCAGTGCTTCCCGATGGTCTTCGCCGCGTCGATGACGGGCTGGAGGCCGCTTTCGGCGGCCCACGAGCACCACTTCTCGAGATAGGTCGCCGCCAGCCGGGGCGGGAGGTCCCAGAACGTCTCGAAGGCGAGCTTGATCCGGTAGGCGAGGGCCGTCTTCAGTCCCCGCCGCGACGGATCGAGCAGTTCGCCGAGCCACCGCCGCTGAGAGGCGGTGAGCTTGCTCCGCCTCTTGAGCCACAGATAGCGGGTGCGGTTCAGCTCGGGACGCTCCTTGCGCTCTTGCCGCCTCACCTCGTCGACCGCCCGGTTCATGAGCCGCTGGACGTGGAAGCGGTCAAAGGTGATCCCGGCCTCCGGGAACGCCTCCCGCGCCCCCTTCATGTAGGCCGCGGACATGTCCATGCAGAGGTCCCGGATCTGCCCGGCGTGCCCCCCGTGCGCCTCGAGGTCCTCCCGGAAGCGGTGCATGACCGGAGCGTCGCGCCCCGGCGTCGCGTACAGAAGCCGCGAACGGTCCAGATCCGCGAACAGCGTGATGTAGTCGTGGCCCCGCCGGCACGCCGTCTCGTCCACGGCCACCGCGCGCACGCCGGAGAAGTCCACATCCGCCCGGGCCTCCCCCACGCGGCGCTTCAGCAGCCGCCACAGCCGCGTGTCGTGCTCGCCCACCAAGCCGGGCCACCGCCCGCACCGGCATCTCCCGCGCCAGCGCCACCACCAGCGCCTCGAACCACAGCGTGAAGCCGCTGCCGGGCTCCGACCACGGCACCTTCGCCTGCTTCACGCCGCACGCCGGGCACCTCACCCGCGGCACCCGCGCGTGCAGGTAGGCCCGGTGCTGGAAGAAGTCCAGGTGCCGCCAGCGCTTCCCGCTCGCGTCGTGCGCCTTGCAGCCCCCGCGCCCGCACGAGGGGCACGCGAACGTCCCGCCCGCCTCGAAGTCCAAGTGCAGGTCCAGGCGGCGCTCGGCCGCGTCGAACTCCGTCCGCTCCACCCGCCACGGCCACTCCAGCCCCAGCGCCCGCTCGAACAGTCCCCGCTCCGCCATGCCGCCGTCCCGCCCGGCCGCTCCGAGTCCCTCCGCCGCCCCGGCCGGCCCCGGAGACCACCGGGCACGTCACGGACCCGCTCGGGCACCGGCGGCCACCGCCGCCCGGCCCCGCCACTCTACCGCCCCTCATCCACCCCCAACAGCGAGGAGCCACCTCCTTCCGCCGCCTGACGAGCCTTGACCCCGAACTTAGGACGCAGCTGGCGGCGTTCATTTCTGGGTTAGGTGCGGGCCCCACTGGGACAAGCGAATGGCTTCAGTGGTATCGGGCGTTGCCTCGACTGGAAGAGCAGCTGCTGGGCGTATGGGCAGTGTCGCACGGTCTTGAGAGTACTCCGGAGGCAGTGTTCAGCGAGGCTTTACCGGTCCTGTTTGGCGGCGAGTCATCTTCCAAGATCCTGGAAGAGCTCGTGGCGGTGTTCCCCGACTTGGACGAACTCGACCTAGCAGAAAAAGCCACGGCTGACCGACGCATCAAGGCTGCCTTGCAAGACTTAGCGGAGCTACGGGTCTTCTTGTTGGGGGAGTTGATCGAGTGACGCCTAGGCAAGGTCCTCGCGATCGAAGGGCTGGTCGAACTCGGCATGACCCCCTCGGAGGCGATTCGCGCTCGACTGGGCCGCGGGAACCCTGCAGGGCTCTCGCTAGCCCTTGTCCCCCCCCAATTGGGTGATGCGATGTAACGTCCTGCCACCCCCTGCCATATACCCATCGAGAGCGCGGCTTTTTACCACGCGCGCACGAGTCGTGGGAGTTCAACCCGAGGAGGCAGGAATGCGACACGACAACCGCCGCGGCGCAATTCGGATTTGAGGCGTCGCGTCCTTCAGGGCGCCGGTTTCGTCAGGGCAGGAGGGGCAGCGACACGTAGGACGCGCGTACCGCGTCGTGATGAACCGTGTTGTTCGCGACGCGCCACTTCCGGTCCCGCGGATCCCCCGTGTTCCGGTTGATGTCGAAGTTGGGGAAGCTGCTGCTGTAGACATCCACGCGAATCCGGTGCCCTGCCCTGAACAGGTTCGCCGAGGGCTCGAGCGGGAACTCGAGCCGATACACCTCCCCCTCCTCCATGAGCCGCGACTGTTCGAACCCCTCCCGGTAGCGCGCCCGAAGGATGCCCTCGGAGACCGGAAACGCGTACCCGCCCGGATAGTCGGGACTGCTCGGATGGACGTCGAGAAGCTTCACGTAGAAGTCGGTGTCCGGCGCGTCGGATGAGACGTGGAGGATGGCGGTGATATTCCCCGCGATCGTCAGCTCCGCAGAGAGCGGTGCGGTCTGGAACACGAGCACGTCCGGACGGGAGGCGATCGGCATGCCGGGGATGCCGTGGCCGGGCAGCGTCTCCATCTCGATCTGGTCGCGCGGGCCCATCCCCTGGAAGCCGAACTCGAGCGCCGGGCCGTAGGCTACGATGCAGCGGCCGTTGCTGGAAACCGTGTTGCGCGGGTCGTACGTGTAGGTCGTCGATGACGTACGCGCGGCAGGCTGCTCCGCCGAGAGCGCGCCTCCCTCGTGAAGATAGAACGCCGTCTCCCGTACCGAGGCCGGGGGCCAGCTCTCCTCGTAGCGCCACTCGCCGCCCTGGTTGATGCGGCCGCTCTCGGCCCGCCGCCCGTCGCCCCCGCCCATGATGAAGTACTTCGCGGGCGCCCACACGTCGGCGCTCTCATCGCCCTTCAGCCAGCGGTCGAACCACCGCAGTTCGAGGTTCAGGTAGTCGGGATAGGTGCGGATGCGGGCACCCTGTTCGCCGAAGTTCACCTCCCCGATCGACGACGCGAAGTTGTTGTGGGTCCAGGGGCCGATGAGGATGTGCTGGTTCTCGCGTCCCATGCGCACCATCGCCTGGTACCCATCGCTGATCGTGCGCGGGTACCAGTCGAACCAGCCCACGACCCACAGGATGGGCATGTCCGGGTACGACTCGAAGTGCTCGTCCATCCCCAGCCCCGGCTGCCGCCAGAAGTCGCTGTAGTCGTAATTCTCGAAGTAGAGCTGGAAGGCGGCTTCCTCGTAGGTGGGGGCGAGGCTGAGCGGCGTCTCGCCGCGCCGCCACGGGATGCGCGAGGCCCAGTCGAGGAACGTCTGACCCGTGCGCATCTCATTGATCGCCTCGGTGATCTGCGGGTTCGCCCGCGCCTCGTTCCCGTTCGACGCGACGGAGAGGATCCACTGCAGCAGCCCCAGACCCAGGGCGCCGCCGCACTTCATGCTGTAGGTGTAGGCGTTCGTCGGCCCCTCGTACGGGATCATCGTTTTGAGGCTGGGCGGGTTCAGCGTGGCGGTCTCGAACTGGACCCACGCCTGGTAGGACACGCCGTACGTCCCGACTTGGCCGTCACAGGAGGGGTGTCGCGCGACCCATTCGACCGTGTCGTACCCGTCCTCCGGTTCCTGCACGAAGGGGAAGAAGTCCCCCGGCGAGGTGAATCGGCCCCGGCAATCCTGGACCACCGAGACGTATCCGTTGCGCGCGAAGAACATCGCGTGCTCGATCGAGATCGGGCGCATCTTGTCGTAGGGGGTCCTCGCGAGGACGGCGGGAAGTCGCTGCTCCAGCGGCTCCCCGTTCTCGGCGGGCAGGTAGAAGTCCGTCATGAGTTCGAGGCCGTCGCGCATGGGGACCGGCACGTCCTTGACGACGACGACATCCCCTTCGGCTTCGGCGGAGAGACGGAGATCGGCTGCCCCGGCGCTTCCGGTCGAGGCCTCCAGGTCGAGGGCGCGGCCCAGTCCGGCCATTCCTGCGCCCGCCAGCCCGGCTTGAACGAACGTTCTTCGGTCCATGCTGGCCTCCTCCGGAAGGTGTGAGAGGGGATGGCCCGCGGCGGCGGACCCGCACCGCTCAACCTACGAAGCCCGTCCCCGGCGTCCAGACGCCGGGGTTCGGGGCGGCCGACCGCCGTCCGTCTTGTGTGGCGCAGCGCCCGCATCGAAGGTTGGTTCGACCTCGCTCCGGGAGAACGCCGTGTTGACGGGCAACCAGTTCCACCTCGGCATAGACGTGGGCGGTACCTTCACGGATGCGGTCCTCATCCGCGGGGAGACGGGTCGGATCGAGACGGCCAAGGTCCCCTCGACGCCCGCCGATCCCGCCGTCGGATTCATGGACGCGCTGTCCCGCGTGCTCGAGAAGGGCGCGGTCGGACCCGGATCGATCTCCCACCTCGTTCACGGGACGACGGTCGCCACCAACTCGCTGATCGAGGGCCGGACGCCCCGGACGGCCTTCGTCACGACCGAGGGCTTCGGCGACATGCTCGAGATCGCCCGCCAGGTCCGGCCCTCCCTTTACGACGTCCACTTCGAGAAGCTCCGGCCGCTCGTTCCGCGCGACCTGTGCCACGAGGTGCCGGAGAGACTGGACGCGGCGGGCGACGTGCTGCGGCCGCTCGATGAGGACGCCGTGCGCGGGATCTCGCGGGCGCTCGCGGAACGGGGGGTGCGGTCCGTCGCCGTGTGCCTCCTGCACAGCTACGCGAACTCCGTGCACGAGACGCGCGTGGCCGAGATCCTCCGGGAAGGAGATCCCGACCTCCTCATCTCTCTCTCATCACGCGTGTGTCCCGAATTCCGCGAGTACTTCCGGGCCAGCACGTGCGTGATCAACGCGTGCATCATCCCCGTGGTGGCGCGCTATCTCGCCGGGATCGAGGAGGGGCTGGGCCGGGTCGGCGTGGAGGCCGAACTCCTCGTCATGCAGTCCAACGGCGGCGTGCTGACCGCGGAGCAGGCCGCGAGCAAGCCGGTGTTCATGGTCGAGTCCGGGCCCGCGGCGGGCGTGGTCTCCGCCAACTTCATCGCGGGCCAACTCGGTCGCGCCGATCTCATCTCCTTCGACATGGGCGGGACGACGGCCAAGGCCGGCCTCATCCTGGACGGCCGGCCCAGGGTGACGAAGGAATACGAGGTCGGAGCGCAGGCCCAGCCCGGTCAGGGGATGACCCGGGCCGCCGGTTATCCGATCCGCACGCCGGTGATCGACCTCGTGGAAGTGGGGGCCGGCGGGGGAAGCCTCGCGTGGGTCGACCCCGGGGGCGTGCTGCGCGTCGGCCCGCGGAGCGCGGGGGCCGACCCGGGGCCCATCTGCTATGGCAAGGGCGGTACGGAGCCGACGATCACGGACGCCAACCTGGTGCTCGGCCGCCTCAACCCGGACTTCTTCCTGGGTGGCGAAATGGAACTCGACGCGGCCGCGGCCGCGTCGGGAATTCGCGAGCGTTGCGCCGATCCGCTCGGCCTCGACGTGGTCGAGGCGGCCAACGGCATCATCGAGATCGCGAACGCGACCATGATCAACGCGCTGCGCCTCGTGACCGTGCGCCGGGGCTACGATCCGCGGGAACTGGCCATGGTCGCGTTCGGCGGGGCGGGGCCGCTCCACGCGTCGCGGCTGTGCATGGAGATGCAGATCCCCGCGCTCGTGATTCCACCCAGCCCCGGGACCGCGTCCGCCCTGGGTCTCCTGGTGACGGACCTCAGGCATGAGTTCTCGCACACCCGGGTCATGCCCGCCGACGCCCCGGATGTCGGCCGGATCCGGTCGCTGTTCGAGAGGATGGAGGACGAGGGTCGGAGGACGCTGGAGCGGGGAGGCGTGGCCCCGGAGGCAATGGAGTTCCGGCGCGGGATAGAGATGCGGTATGCCGGCCAGTCGTCCGAAGTGGCCGTCAGCTGTCCGGCGGAGAGGGTGGACGTCCCTGCGCTGGCCGACGCGGTGCGGAGCTTCCACGTCGCGCACGAGCGCGCCTACGGTCACGGATATCCGGACGAGCCGGTGGAACTGGTGAATTTCACGGTCACGGCCATCGGCCGGATCCCGCGGCCGCGTTTGCAGAGGATCGGCTCGAATGGGACGAGCGTCTCCGACGCGCGGAGAGGGACGCGACGCGTGTTCTTCGCCGATGCCGCCGGTTTCGTCGAGGCGGGCATCTACGACCGGGCGCTGCTGCGCGCGGGGCACGCCGTCATCGGCCCCGCGATCATCGAAGAGGTCGACTCCACGACGCTCGTGCACGCCGGGTACCGCGCGGCGGTGGACGAGTTCGGGAACCTCCTGATCGCCGCCGGAGCGCGGGCATGAGCCCGGAGCCGATGGACATGGACGAGGTCCGCCTCCCCCGGTTCAACCCCTGGCTGGCGCTTTTGCTGCTGGTGCTCCTGGGCCTCGGCTACATCGGGCTCTGGGGCTGGCTGCTGCGAGGGTAAGGTGGGGATCACGTGATGATGGAGGGGGTCCAGCTCTCGTGGTGGTTCATCGGCGCGTACCTCGCCCTCATGCTCGGGGTCGGCGTCTGGTTCCGGCGTCGGGTGCGGTCCGTCGAGGACATGGCGGTGGCCGGGCGGAATTCCGGCGTATGGCTCATCGCGTTCTCGGTCGCGGCCACGTGGATCAACGGGACCACGCTGATCGGGATCTCCGCGCTGGGGGCGGACTTCGGCCTCGACGCCTACTGGAGCGGCGGCTCGTTCATGCTGGGGACGATCTGGATCGCGTACTTCATCATCCCCCGGCTGTGGGGGACGGGGGTGATCACCATACCCGAACTGTTCGGCCGCTACTTCGGGCCCCGCCACCGCGTCGTGTCGCTCGTCCTCATCATTATGCGCGACATGGGGGTGACCGCCGGAACGATCGGGGCACTGACGCTCGTGACCACGACGGTGCTCGGGATGTCGGTGGGAGAATCGCTCCTGCTCTGGCTCGGCGTGACGTCGGTCTACGTGTTCCTGGGTGGCATGTGGGCGGTGATGGCGACGGACGCGATCCAGTTCTTCATCATCCTGGCCGGTTCGATCGGGGTGCTCGTGGGGGGGCTCGCAGCGGCCGGCGGGCTCGGCGGGCTGAGGGCCGACATCGATCCTGCTCTGCTCGACACCTTCGGGCGGGCGGGTGTCACCCAGGTTCTCGCCTGGATCGTCATCGGGCTGGCGATTACCGGGGCGTACCAGGGGCTCATCCAGCGCGGGTTCGCCGCCTCGAGCGCGGCGGTGGCGCGCAAGGGGTTCCTGTACGGAGGGATCATCGCATCGATCTGGTACATGACGCCGCCGCTCACCGGGATCATCGCCCGCACGATCTACGGACCCGGCATGGCGGCCGAGGACGCCTTCGTCACGCTCGCGTTCGGAGCGGCGGGAGACAAGCTGGCGAGCCTGGTCGTGGTGTGCGTGCTCGCCGCGAGCATGTCCACCCTCTCGAGCACGATCAACACGATCGCCTCGAACTTCACGCTGGATCTGTACGTGCGGTTCTTCGCGCCCGCCGCCAGCGCCGCCAGGCAACTGTGGGTGTACCGCATCAACGTCCTCATCGTGGGCGCGCTGGCCGCGGTCCTCTATCTGGCGCTGCCGCTCCTCATCGAGCTGTTCTGGATCGGGGGACGGATCATGGGGGCCTCGGTCGCGCCCGCCCTGGTCGGCCTCGTCCTGTTCAGATCCGTTCGCGAGGCGCCCCGGACCGTCATGGCGGCGATGCTCATCGGCGCCGGAGTCCAGGCCGCCTGGCAGGCGTTCGGAGCGATTCGCGAGGTGGGAGCGGTCGTCATCATCTGGGAGCTGGATCCGATCCTGGTGGGACTACCTCTTACCATCCTCATCCTGTGGGTTGGAACGCGCCTCGAGACTCGAGCGGGAGGTCGACATGCCGCCACGTGAGGTCGACGTGCCGCCGCGTGAAGGCCGGACGGTGGATCCGGTCCTGTTCGAGGTCATCCGCAACGCGCTCGTCGAGGCGACGGAGGAGATGTCCGTCACGCTGCAGCGGACGGCGTATTCGACCAACATCAAGACGCGGCTGGACTATTCGTGCGCCTTCGTGGACGCGGCCGGCCGCATGGTGGCGCAGGCATTCTGCCAGCCCGCGCACCTGGTGACGATCGGGCGGCTCGTCCCGCGCGCGGTCGCCGAGTACGCGGACGAACACGGAGGCGCGACGCTCGCTCCGGGCGACGCCCTGCTGGTCAACGACCCGCACCGCCAGGCGAGCCACCTCAACGATGTCTTCCTCATCGCGCCCTTCTTCCACGGGGGCGAACTGGTCGGCTACGTGGCCAACTGCTGCCATCACGTCGACGTGGGGGGCGGGGCGCCCGCCAGCATCGGAGCGTTCCGCGAGATCTACCAGGAGGGGATCATCCTTCCCGTCGTCAGGCTGTTCACCGGCGGTGAACTGGCGGAGGACGTGCACAAGCTCTTCCTCGCCAACGTGCGCGCGAAGAAGGAGGTGGCGGGCGACCTGAGAGCGCAGTCCGCCGCGAACGAAATCGGGCTTCGGCGGCTGTCCGCGCTGTGGGAGCGCTACGGTGCTGAGACCCTGCGCTTCTACATCGAGCGCATGATCGAGTACAGCGAACGGAGGCTTCGCGCCGAGTTGGCGGGCCTCCCGCGCGGCGAGTTCGAGGCGGAGGGGTGCCTCGACGACGACGGAATCACCGGCGAACCCGTTCACCTCAAGGTCCGGATCCGCTTCGACGGTTCGTCGGCCCGCTTCGATTTCACAGGGACCGACCCGCAGCGGGCGGCGCCGATGAACTGCAACCTCACGCAGTGCTTCACGGCCTGCGTCTACGTGCTCAAGTGTCTGGTCGATCCGGACATCCCGCTGAACGAGGGCTTCTATCGTCCGATCGAGGTGGTCGCGCCCGAGGGATCGGCGGTCAACGTCCGACCCCCAGCCGGCGTGGTCGGAGGGTGGGAAGTCGCGATGCGGCTCTGCGACATCATGTTCCGGGCTCTCTCGGATCCCATGCCCGACCGCGTTCCCGCGGGAACGAAAGGGATGATCTGCCACGTGGGGTTCGGGGGCGAGGATCCCGCGAGCGGAGAGTACTACTGCTTCCTCGAGACGCTCGCGGGGGGGTACGGCGGACGCCACGACTCCGACGGTCCGGACGCGGTCCAGACGCACATCCAGAACACCCAGAACGCGCCGGTCGAGGAGACGGAACTCAACTATCCGGTCCGCATCCACGAGTACAGCCTGGTCCCCGACTCCGAGGGGGCGGGGCGCCAGCGCGGCGGGCTGGCGCTGTGTCGGGAGTACGAGTTCGTGGGCCACGAGCCGACGTTCACGACGCTGGCGGACCGGGCCCGCTTCCCGGCCCATGGCCTGCGCGGGGGCGGGGAGGGGAAGGTCGCGAGTTACCTGTTGATCTCGGACGGGGAGGCGCGTGTTCTCGGCTCGAAAGCGACGGTGCAACTGGCGAAGGGAGACCGCGTGCGTATCGAGACCGCGGGCGGCGGCGGGTTCGGGCCGGCGCACGAACGGGATCCGGAGGCCGTGCTCCGGGATGTGCGGGAGGGCAAGATCTCCCGGGCCCGGGCTCGGGAAGCCTACGGCGTGGCCATCAGGTCGGGCGAATTGGCCGTCGACCTGGCGGAGACGGAGCGACTTCGGTCATGAAGACCGCGGACGCCGTCGTCATCGGCGGCGGGATCATGGGGGCCAGCGCCGCACACTTCCTCGCAAAGAGGGGGTTCGGACGCGTCGTCCTGCTTGAGAGGGGACGCCTGGCGGGCGTGAGCACGGGACATTCCGCCGCGATCGTCCGCACGTACTACTCGAACCCGATCACCCTCGAACTGGCGAAGCGGGCCCTTCACATGTTCCAGAACGATCGCGAACTGCTCGGCGGCGACTGCGGCTTTCGCCCCATCGGCTTCCTGCTCCTCATCGGCGAGCGCCTGCGCGCGGCCGGGGAGCAGATCCTCGAGTCGGAGCGGCGGCATGGACTCCACGTCGAACGCCTCACCGTGGAAGAGGTGGCCGATCTGGCGCCTCCACTCTCCCTGGACGGCGTCTCTTACGGCATCCTCGAGCCTCGCTCGGGCTATGCCGATCCGACGCGGACGACCGAGAACCTGGTGGCGGCGGCTCGCCCATGGGGACTCGAGCCCCGCGCCGGCGTCGCGGCCACGGGCGTCCGCCAGCTCGGGGACCGGGTGGTCGCAGTGGAGACCGAGGGCGGGCCGATCGAGACGAACGTCGTCGTGAACGCCGCAGGTCCCTGGGCCGGTCGCGTCGGCTCATGGCTTGGGCTTAAGTACTCCCTGCGCTGGAGCCGCGAGAGCGATCTGTTCGTGCACATGCCGGTCGGCTTCGGAGCTCTCCCCGTGGTGTCGGATCCGGGTCTGCGCTTCTACCTGCGACCCGATGGCGAAGATCGGATCATCGTCGGACTGGGGGCGCCCAAGGAGATCGAGCCGGTGGAACCCGACGGCTGCGATCCGGCGCTCGATCCGGGGATACGAGAACGCATCGAGCGCGTGCTGTTCGAGCGGATTCCCGCGCTGGCGAACGCAAGACACCTGGGCGGCTACGCCTCGATCTACACGATCACGGACGACTGGCACCCCATCGTGGGCCCGGAGCCGGGCCTCGAGGGTTACTACGCCTTCTTCGGCGGGAGCGGCCACGGATTCAAGCTGGGACCGCCCATCGGCGAAGCGCTGGCCGACGTGATCTGCGGCGAGACGCCGGCCATCGACCTCTCACCCTTCCGGCCCGGCCGTTTCATCGACGGGAAGCCGCTCACCTCCGCATGGGGCGAAGGCAACCGCGGCTGAAGCTATGGGCATTGATTCGGTCGCGACGTGGCGTCGTTAGTTGTGCGTAACAAGGACGTTGGTGACCCGTCGTGGCGGTGGTTGCTGGAAGTCCCTGTGAAGCCTTATGCCAATTCAAAATCAGATTTTCAATTGGCATAGGCCGACACAGGGGCACCGACACGCCCATGATCACTCGAGATCTCGCGCCGTTGCTCCGGCGGGCCGCGGCGACCATGCCCGTTGTGTTAGTGCTCTCCGGAGTTGATCGCTTCAAGCCCCCTGCGCACTCGCTCTACCCTCCGCCGGTTTACCCCGAAATCGAAAATGCCGACGCGAGACGCCGACGTTACATGGGCGACGCCCTCCAACGGACACCACCGGAACTCCAGATCGTCGCGGAACCCGAGCCGGGTTCTGCAGACTGCGCGCAGGTAGTCGTCCGTCGCCGTCACGATATGGGTGCGTGGCATGGAGGCAACGACTTCCCGGAGGCGACGAAAGAGTACGACCGGGTCTCCCGGGGTGCGAAACGGTGCCACCCGGTGAATCCACCAGCCACCAAGCTCGCTGCTCACATGGTCGTGCCTGAGCTTCCGAAACGGGCGTGTTCCAATCTTGTTCCGTATCAACGGGGGGTGAAGCGCTGCACCCGGCGTCCTGTCGAGGCTTCGCCCACGTAGATGTTGCCGCGGGAATCGACGCTCATCCCGTGGGGGCGCAGGAACTGGCCCAACTGGCGCCCGCCGCGACCGAACTCTCCCACGATCTCGAGGTCGCTGCGGCGGAGGATCCACACCTTGTGGTTGGTCCCGTCGGCGAGGTAGAGCCAGCGCTGCTCCGAATCGGGTGAGAACGCCACCACGAACGCCGAGCCTGAAGCTCGCGTCTGCGGCGCCACGATCTTTTCGGCCTGGAACGCGCCCTGCTGATCGAACACCTGAATCCGGTTCCCGCGGCGGTCCGCCACGTAGATGAGGCCGTCGTTCGATCCGGCGAGGCCGTGGACGGTGGAGAACTGGCGGGGCGCTTCCGTGTCAGGTCCCCGGCTGGCGTAGTCGTACTCATAGGCGTCGTCCGGCGCTGCTCCGTAGGCGCCCCAGTGGCGAAGATAGGCTCCAGTCTCCCCGTGGAAGACGACGACGCGGCGGTTCCGGTAGCCATCGGCGATGAAGACCTCGTTGTCCTCGGGGTCCACCCAGATGCCGGCGGGGCCCCCGAGAAGTTCCCTGTCATCGCTCCCCGCGTTCTCGTCGTAGCGGCCGATCGTCATGAGGAGGTCGCCGGAGCGCGTGAACTTCATGACGCGGTGGTGGCGGTAGGTGCCCACCCAGACGTAGTCGTTGTGATCGACGAAGATGCCGTGTGCGTTGCGGGGGAATTCGGACACGTCCTGCGTGGCGGGGTCGCCCCAGCCCTGGACCACGTTGCCCTCGGGATCGAACTCGACGACCACGGGGGCCGGCACGCAGCAGGTCCCGATCGGCGGGTCCTGCACCGCGGAGATCTCTTCGGGTGTCAGCGTCTCGGGCAGGTGGGTGACCCAGACGTGGTCCTGCGCGTCGACGAACACACCGGTGACGGATCCCATGATCCAGAGGTCGGGCATCTCGCGCGGCCAGCCGGGATCGACCGCGAACGAAGGAGCGCCCCCGTCGGGCGATGCGCCGGCCGCGGCGTCCCCGCCAGCGCCGGGGCCTGAACACGCGGACAGGAGAACCCAGGCGGCTCCCGCGATTCCGCACACCGCGGCGGACCCCCGCCCCGGCACCGCGCTGAACCGGCGACTTCTCGTCATTCCCGTGTGCCTGGTCGCTTTCCGCATGGTCGTCTCCCGCCGGATGCCGCCCATCGTTGCCCCTGGACTGCGGCGTCTCCAGTGTAACCCCTCACTCCCCGTTGGCGAGGAGGTCCAATGTCGAGTCGGATGAACCGGACGATCGCGGGTTGTATGGCGCTCATGGCGCTGGCGCCGGGATGCGGGGCGCCGCCGGACGAGGATCCGGTCTCCGCGGGCTCGGACATGGCTGGGGGCCAGGGACTGGAAGCGGACCATTCCCTCCCGTCACGGCCGGCCACGCTCAACTGGGGCTGGTATCCGATCGACAAGGAGCCCGTGCTGCGGATCGCGTCCGGGGAGACCGTCCGCATCCACACCCTGACCCATGTCGGCGCCACGCAGGACGCGGATCCCATCGACTTTCTCACCGGGCTCGGTGTTCCGCGGGAAGAGATTCTCGACGACGTGATCGACTTCTGGGCGTCGCGCGAAGGTCGTCCCCGCGAGGGCCGAAGCGGACATGTGATCACCGGCCCGGTCCACATCGAAGGGGCGGAGCCCGGCGACATGCTGGAGATCCGGATCCTCGATATCGAGACGCGGGTGCCGTGGGGCGTGAACTCCACCAGCGGCCGGGGTGGCGTCTTCTCCCCGAGCTATCCCGGCGCGCGTGCCGACGACATGGCGCTGGATATCCCGTCCGCCCGCCACCTGATCCGGACCGGAGAGGTCGAAGGTCGGGAAGTCGCGTTCTTCTCCCCCGACATTCAGGTGCCGTTGGCGCCGTTCATGGGGATCCTCGCCGTGGCCCCCGATCCGGTCGTCGGCGAGCCGGGAGTGACGGTGCCGGGCGTTCAGGGGTCCCGCCCCCCGGGGGCCTTCGGCGGCAACCTCGACGTGAAGGACCTCACGGCCGGGACGACCGTATATCTCCCCGTCTTCCATCCGGGGGCGCTCTTCTACACCGGCGATCCGCACGGGGCCCAGGGCGACGGGGAGGTCAGCGGCACCGCGATCGAGCAGTCGCTCACCGGCGTCTTCCAATTCGTCCTGCACAAGGGGGTGACGATCTCCGCCCCCCGCGCGGAGACGGCGACCCACTACCTGATCATGGGGATCGATCTCGACCTGGACCGAGCCGCGCGCGAGGCGACGCGCCTGGTGGTGGAGTTCCTCGTCGAGGAGAAGGGGCTGACGCCCGACAAGGCGCTCTCCCTCGCCAGTATCGCCGTAGACTTTCGTGTCAGTGAGGTCGTCGACCTGACCCAGGTCGTGACCGGGTTCATCCCGAAGGACATCTTCCTCAACGAATAACCGAATGAGGAACGGGGTCTGCCGATGCCCATGACGCAGCGCCGACTGGCGTTGGCTTCCGTTGTCGCGACGGTGCTGGCGCTGCCCGGTGGGGATGTCCAGGGGCAGGGGAGGGGCATCGACGACCGGCAGCAGATGCGGGCCATCCGCGACGCGGAGGGGACGCTGCGCCTGGACGGTCGCCTGGACGACGCGGTGTGGGCGGAGGCGGAGTTCGTGACCTCCTTCTGGCAGCGCGAGCCGGACGAGGGCGAGCCCGCCACGCGGCGCACCGAGGTCGCGTTCGTGTTCGACGACGAGGCGCTGTGGATCGGCGGTCGCATGTACACCGACGACCCCGCGAGCCTCCAGGCCTACCGCACACGGCGCGACCAGAACACCGGCTCCGAGCGGCTCCTGGTGTCGCTCGATCCCTACCTGAACCGCCGCACCGCCGTCTCGTTCGGGGTGAACGCCGCGGGTAGCCGCACAGACTGGTTTCATCCCGAAGACAACGTCTCCAACCGCGACTACACGTGGGATCCGGTGTGGTCGGCCCGAGTACAGAGGGACTCCCTCGGGTGGACGGCCGAGATGCGGATGCCGTTCTCCCAGCTGCGCTTCAACGGCGATGAGCCGGCGTGGGGCGTCAACATCAACCGCTACATGCCCGACATTCAGGAGAACCTCCTGTGGGAACTCGTGGTGCGGAGCGAGCCGGGGTGGTCCTCGAGGCTGGGTGACCTGACCGGGCTCCAAGGGGTGCGCGGGCGCCGGGGGCCCGAGTTCCTTCCCTACATCGCCGGGGACATGCGCACGCCGACGGGAGGTCCTTCGAGCGGGCTGGTGACGCACAGCGAGGCGCGCGTGGGGGCCGACCTCAAGCTCGGTCTGGGTTCGAGTCTGACGCTGGACGCGGCCGTGAACCCCGACTTCGGACAGGTCGAGGCGGATCCCGCCGTCGTGAACCTGACCGCGTTCGAGGAGGTCTTCGAGGAACGGCGGCCGTTCTTCACCGAGGGCCGGCAGCTCATGGAGGGGCTGGGTCCGCGCTACTTCTATTCGCGCCGCATCGGTGCCCCGCCGCACGGCCGCGCGCGGGCCGACAGCGTCGAGATGCCCGACCAGACGACGATCCTCGGGGCCGCGAAGGTGACGGGGCGGATGCCCGGCGGGACCGCCGTGGGCGCCCTGTTCGCCGTCACGGGCCGGGAGGAGGCGCGGACGTTCGACTTCTCCGAAGGCGAGGCGCCGCTCCCCGGCGAGACGCCGCTCCCCGGCGAGACGCCGCAGCCGGGCGAGGCGCTGGTGCCGGTCGAACCGCTGAGCGCGTTCGGCGTGGCCCGGCTCGAGCAGGAACTCGGTGAGAGCGGCTCGACGGTCGGGCTGACGGGGACCGCGCTCAGCCGCGAGGCGCAGCCCGGGCTCTCCGAACTGCTCGTGTGGCGCGCGGTCGCCGGGGGCGGCGACTGGAACCTCCGGTTCGGTGGCGGCGAATACGAATTGACCGGCCACGCCGGCTTCTCGAGCATCAGCGGCAGTCCCGAAGCGATCCTGCGGGCGCAGCGCTCCAGCGCCCGGTTCTTCCAGCGTCCAGACGCGGAGACCGCTCGACTCGACCCCTCGCGCACCTCCCTCTCCGGCTACACCGCCGCGCTCGCGATGGAGAAGACCGGCGGCCGGCGCTGGCTGTGGCGCGTGCGGGGCGAGGCGATATCGCCGGGCTTCGAGATCAACGACGTGGGCCAGATGTTCAACGCGGACCGGCTCACGGCCGAAGCCGACCTCGCAATCCGCGAGACGCTGCCCACCGCCTTCGCGAGGTCCTGGCAGCTCGGCCTCACGTCGTCGAGCGCCTGGAACTTCAACCGCGTCCGCACAGAGACGATTCTGGGGGCCGAGGCCACGGCTACCTGGCACAACTACCTGCGCACGACGCTCGACTACGAGTACCAGCCCCGCGCGCTGAGCGATCATCTCACGCGCGGCGGCCCCCTCATGGAGACGCTGGCGCGGTGGCGCGGCGGCCTCAGGATCGCGAACGACCGTTCGTTCCGGACGGGCTTCAGTCTCGCCGGAGGCTACGGGCAGGACGAGCTAGGCGGCTGGGCGTACGACCTGAGGGGCTCGCTCACCCTCCGGCCGGGGCCGGCACTCCAGCTCCAGATCGAGCCCAGCTACCGTCGCGAAGTGGAGTCGCGGCAGTACCTCACGACGCTGGATGGAGGGCGCGTGGAGACCTTCGCTCGGCGTTACGTCTTCTCCGCCATTGAGCGCAGCACCGTCGCGGTGCGGTTCCGGGGCGGCTACGCGTTCACGCCCGACCTCACGCTCGAGGCGTACTTCGAACCCTTCGCGGCCAGCGGGCACCGCTACGGGCTCGGCGAACTCCTCGCGCCCGGCAGCCGCGACCTGCTCGTGTACGGCGAGCGGGGGTCGACGATCGACCGGGCCGCCGACGGCTCCTGGACCGTGACCGAGGGCGGCGGCGCGTTCGCGCTCCCGGCCAGTGACTTCAACGTCCTTTCCCTCCGCAGCAACGTGGTCCTGCGCTGGGAACTGCAGCCGGGGAGCACGCTCTTCCTGGTGTGGCAGCAGGACCGCTCCGACATGCGCAGCTCCGGCGAACTCGTCGATCCGGGCCGTCTCGTCGACAGCCTGCGCGCGGGCGGCCAGCACGTCTTCCTGCTCAAGATCAGCTACTGGCTCCCGCTGTGACGCGCGCGATCACTATTGGGGGAAGAAGCGGTGAGTGTTGAGGCACAGCAAATAGCGAGGGAGTAGCCCATGGGAACAGCAGCATCTGATCCTGAGAGTGGCAGCGGCCGGGTCGGACTAGGGGACATCCGTGACCTGCCACCTAGTCTCCAGAGACTCATTAGAGCGCCAAAGCGGCTGAGCGCACAGCGGCTCTGGAGAGCCCTACGCGATGATGAAAAATCAGCGACTCTGAGGGCGCACATTCGTCACAGAAAAGAGCGAGCGGAACTCGTTCAACTTGTGGCAGAAGTCCGCAATTTCCGCAGGAAGACCGTAAACAACTGGGGTGACGAAAAGATAGTCCGCGCCGCGCGTCTGCTCAGATTCTCGAACCCGCTGTCTGCCTCCCTACTGCGACTCATGCATGTGGAACGGCGCCGCGAGATGCTGGCTCGCTTTCTTGATGCACTCGGTATCCCCAACGACGACGGGATCGCCCCGCAAGCAGAGGAAGGAGACTTGGGCCGTCGCCTCGAAGTCCAGAAGGCCGAGGTTCACGCTGCTGCCGACGACCTCGCGAGAGAACATGGGCTCAGCCAAGTCGTTGTGTACTTTCTGACCCTCGCGATCATGGGGGAACCGCTAGCGGATCACCTATGGAGCTGGCTCCAAGCACTATCTGAGGAGGCCACGGCGGATCCTGGGGACGAGCCAGAAACCTCCGGGCCAGAAGACGTGAATCTGGATCTAGAGGCTGACAGCGAGCGTGATCCCGGTAGTGAACGCGATCCGGGCGGCGAGGGTGATCCCGGTCGCTATAGCTCTTTCACGACGCTCGATCAATTGCTCATCGAGGCCGTCGTTGACAGTAAGCAGGAAGTCGTTGGCAGCTTGAATGAAGACGAGGTTGACGATGCTGTTGATGAATTCGTGAAGTTGAACGGGAGACGTCAGCACTCCTACTTCCATCTTGGCTTCCGAGATGTCCTGTTCGATGAATCTCCGCGAGAACAAGTGTCCGCCAGGAATCCCAAGCGGGCACGTTGGTACTGGGCTGGTGCAGTACTAGGCTGGGCACGGTCGGAGTCATGGTACCGGATCGTGGAAGCGTACGACGATCAAGCGGCAGTACGTGATCTGGGCGACGGCGCGGATTTTGCGACCGAGCAGGCTGCTCGTCACGTCGTCCAAGCCTTGTGGCGCTGCGACCGCTCCAGCGAAGTCGCAAGCTTCTCTAAGGTTCGAGGACTTCTTCGGTCTCCGGTCCTGTTCATGGAAATGCTTGATATCGGAACGGAGCTGTTACGACGTGGCGAGGAGGGCCAGGCACGGACCATCTTCGATCGTCTTATGGAAGCCGTACGAGCGTGGGAACGGGAAGGCCAGGCACCGGCGTTTCAGCCTTTCCTGATCGTTCGCCGCCGTCGCGCGCATTGCTTGCAGAGGGCACTTGAACACGACCGGGCACGCCGGCTGCTGGAGAGTCTTCTCAACCTGGATTCTGATCCTGACCACCGAGCGATGGTACAAGCCGATCTGGGATTGCTCGCGGGCAAGTTTAACAGCTTGGAGGATGTATGCCTGCCTCGGGACAAGGACGGGCTCCACGACCTTCTGGATCGCCTCCGCGAGGGGCAAGCCAACTTCCAAGAGGCGGTGAAGGACGACGTGCCATACGCGGCGCACGGACACTACTGCCTCGGCGTGCTTTCGCTCGGCGAGAACGTGCTCAAGAGCGGAGAACGTAGCTACCGCGAGGCCGAAGATCATCTCCTAAGGGCTCAGAGCCGCTTCGGAGGTCAACCGAAGGACTACGGCGCAGCGCTTGTGGCGAGGACTAACCTCTACTTTGGGATCGCCCGGGCAGCGCGCGCGGAGTCCGCAGGAACGCTCAGCCATGCAGCCAACGTTATGATAAGGGCGCTGGAGTCCGGGGCGTCTTTCCCACCCTATCTAGTCGATCCGGCCGTGGAGGGACTCGACCTCGGCGCCGGAGCCGACGAGTTGGGGCGCTTCGCGAGCGCCCTTCTTGGGACCGGTGACGATGCTGCGCTAAACGCGCTCACGAAGAGTGAGGTCGCTGTGGAGCGATGCGAAGAGGTAACCGACGCATTGCAACGGCGCGCTGAGAGACTCGGTGAGAGTGAGGCCGCCGCAGCGGATCTACGTGCCTGTCTCACCGGCTACCTAAGGGCCGGCCGAAACGACGACGCAAAGGATGCTCTGGACCGACTGGAGAGTCTGGCCGCAAGCGGGGTCGGATTGGAGGAGTTCGAGAAACTGCTGTCCGAGAACCGCTTTCAGCCGGCTTGGGCACCCGAGGACGCCTTGATTGCACGGGTGCGCTGTCTCGAGAAACGGGGGCACTGCACGGGTGCGCTCCAAGTGCTTCAACGATTGTTTCATCAGTATGCAAGTGAAGGCGAGTTAGACGATGCCGAAGGGCTATTGGTGAGGATCAGATCGTACGGATTACCGGAGGATCACTATGCCGGTGAGACAGGCCGAATGAACGCTCTATTGCAGCAAGACCAAAGTCAGCACCGCGATGATGGCGGGGCAGACGCGGGAGCGCCGATGCAACCTACAAAGATCTTGTTCGTGGGTGGCGACGAGCTTCATGCAAAGAAGGACGCGGCAGTTCGAAATCAGTTGAAGCAGCGCGCCCCACAAATTGATGTGAAGTTCATTCACCCGGGTTGGAGTGGGAACTGGAGTCGGCACCTCGACAAGGTGCGAGGAGAACTGCCGAAGTACGATGCGTTGGTGCTCATGCCGTTCATACGGACCGAACTCGGGAGACAGATCCGGAAGCAGTGCGACAAGCCTTGGCGCTCGTGCTGGCCGTCCGGAGCCAAAGGGATTGCTGACGCTATCATCGCGGCCGCCAAGGCGGCACATTCGGCAAGCTGACCTAGACAACAGAGGCGGCAAGATACCAGACCTGACGGGGCGCGTCGCGCTGGTGACGGGCGGGACGAAGGGGATCGGCCGCTCGATTGCGGAGCATCTGCTTGAGGCGGGTGGGTCCGTCGCTCTCTGCGCGAGGACCGAATCCGAGGTCCAGGCGGTCGCGGCCGAACTTGGCGACCGGGCGCTCGGGATCGCGTGCGACGTGGCGGACGCGGGGGCCTGCGCGCGCATGGTCGAGCAGACCGTGGACCACTTCGGACGGCTCGACATCCTCGTGAACAACGCCGGCCTCGGCGTCTTCAAGCCGATGTCGGAGCTAAGCGTCGAGGAGTGGCAGCTTCAGATCGACGTGAACCTGGGCGGCGTCTTCTACTGCTCGAAGGCGGCGCTCCCCCACCTCGTCGCGAGCGGTGACGGGTTCATCGTGAACATCGCGTCTCTGGCCAGCCGCCATCCGTTTCGCGGAGGAACCGGGTACAACGCGAGCAAGTACGGGCTCCTCGGACTCAGCGAGGCGATGATGCTCGACGTGCGCTACGACGGCGTGCGCGTGAGCGTCGTGATGCCCGGGAGCGTGGACACGTACTTCAACAGCCGGGAGCAGGTGCCGGAGCGGACCTGGCGGCTGCACGTGGACGACTGCGCCGCGGCCGTCATGCAGCTCCTCTCGTATCCGCCGGAAGCCCACGTGAGCCGCGTCGAGCTTCGGCCTTCGCAACCGCCGCGAAAGGCGTGAGCCCCGACGCCCGCCGGGACGAACTCGGCGCCCACGTCTCGGTGGCGGGCGGGGTGCAGAACGCCCCCGGGCGGGCGGTGGAGATCGGCGCGGCGAACTTGCAGTTGTTCACCAAGCAGCCCAACCGCTGGGCCGAGCCGAAGATCGACGACGAAACCGCGGCGGCGTTCAGCGAAGCGCGCGCCGAGCACGGCATCGCGGTTGCCGGCGCGCATGATTCCTATCTCATCAACCTCTCATCCCCGGACCGGCGCCTGTGGCGGATGTCGCAACGCTGCTTCCAGGGCGAACTTCAGCGCTGCGCCGCCCTCGGCCTCGATTTCCTCGTCACGCACCCGGGGAACGCCACGGACGGCGATATCGAGGAGGGACTCACGCGCAACGCCCGGGGCGTGACCGAATCGCTGGAGGCCGTCGAGGGTCCGACCCGCGTCCTCCTCGAACTGACCGCCGGCGCCGGGACGACGGTCGGCGCGAGCTTCGAGAACCTCCGCAGCATCATCGATCAGATCCCGGCCTCCCGGCGCGACCGCGTGGGCATCTGCTTCGACACCTGCCACGGGTTCTCCGCCGGCTACGACCTCGTGGACGACTACGACGGGGTATGGGAGGCGTTCGACGCGGTTCTCGGACTGGACCTGCTCGGCCTCATCCACATGAACGATTCGAAGCACCCCTTCGACTCTCGCAAGGACCGCCACGAGGGGATCGGGCAGGGAACCCTCGGCGAGGAACCGTTCCGGCGGCTGATGCTGGACCCGCGACTGCGCCACGTCCCCAAGATCCTGGAGACCCCCAAGGGAGGCGACGGCGCCGACGCCGACGTCAGAAACCTGACCCTCCTCCGAAGCTTCCGGAGCGACGCCGCCGACTCGCGGCCAGCGCAGGAAAGGAGTCGTTGAACATGTCCGACCCCGTGAGAGTCCGACGCCGCGGGCACGTCCTCGAGGTCACGCTGGACCGACCGCCGGCGAATGCCATCGACGCGGCGACGAGCATCCGCATGGGTGAGGCGTTTTCCGACTTCCGGGACGACGACGAACTCCGGGTCGCGATCCTCGCCTCGACCGGCGACCGCATCTTTTCGGCCGGCTGGGACCTCAAGGCCGCGGTCGAGGGTGAGCACGAGCGGATGGACTACGGGGAGGGGGGCTTCGGAGGCATCACGGAACTGTGGGATCTGACGAAGCCCGTGATCGCCGCCGTGAACGGCCTCGCGGTGGGAGGAGGCTGCGAGATCATGCTCGCCGCCGATCTCATCGTCGCGAGCGAACACGCCGAGTTCTGGTTCCCGGAGACGCGCCTCGGGAACGTGCCCGACGCGGGAGGCCTCCAGCGTCTTCCACGGAGGCTGCCGCGGAACGTCGCGATCGAGATGCTGCTGACGGGTCGCCGCATGGGGGCTCCGGAGGCGCACGAGTGGGGCCTCGTGAACTGGGTCGTCCCTCCGGATCAGGTGCTCGCGAAAGCTCGTGATGTCGCCGACCATCTGGCCCGGAACGCGCCCCTCTCGATGCAGGCGATCAAGCAGGTCGTGCGGGGGATCGAGGGCCTGTCGATGCGCGACGCCTTCGAAGCCGTCCAGGAGGGCCGGTTCCCTGTCTACGAGCGCATGCTCGCCTCCGAGGACCACGCCGAAGGCCCCCGCGCCTTCACCGAGAAACGCGAACCGAACTTCAAGGGCCGATAGCCTCGCCAACCGGTAAGGCGTGGGCGTCGCCCCGTCAGTGCCAGCGCCGGCTCGAGGACTCCACCTTGTAAAGGATGTAGTCCCGCAGCGCGCACGCCGCGCGATGATCGAGGTACGGAACCGTGATCTTCCCGCACGCCAGCTGTACCTGCAGCGTGGCCAGGTCCCTCCGGCGCTGCAGCGGGGACTGCTTCACCGTCGCGGACTGAGCCTTCCGCATGAGAAACGCTTTCACTTCGCTTCCGATGAACCCGCTGCGGCTCGACAGCCCATCGCTATCGTGCACGTATCCCTGCCGCCGCCACCGCTGCAAGGCCGCGAGCCCCAAGGCCGGCAAGAATCCGGCCCACCAGAAGAGGATCGTACGAGTGCCGACAGGCATCCCGGCCCACGCCAGAAAAAGGAGGAATCCGAAGACGGGGGCCGACAGGAGACAATAACGCAGGGCGAGGGCGCGAATGTAGTAAGGCGATACGCGCTTGAACCCCTTACTGCGCGGAAGAACGGGAATCCCCCTCGCTTCCCGGGCGAACAGTAGCGCCCGCAGGTCTTCGGCGAGCCGGCCGTCCAGGAGCGGCACGTCCAGCACGTCGGGCACTTCGATTGCGACCGCCTGGCTCTGCTCGGGTGAGAGGAGGGCGCCGGCGGGGAGGGCGCGGACCCGATACCGTCGGAACCACCGCAGCACGAGGTCCTGGCTCACGGTCAGCTGCTGGATCTTGGGGCCCTCGACCACGACCTCGCGCTGCGTGAGCAGGCCGGCATGGGAACGGAACCGGCGGCCGTCGTGCAGGAGCGTGAAGTTGTGATGCCGCAGGAACGCCGACGTAATCATGAGGAGGAGCGCCACGCCCGCGACGGAGGCGATCAGGGCGGCCGCGAGGCCCACCCGGGCGAGGGCCCCGAGACCGGTGAGCGCGCTCGCGGCGCTGTCGACGCCGGCCTCGACCGCCTCCACGACGGGATCCATGAGGTCGCCGGGCTGGAGCAGGTCACCGAGCACGCCGACCAGCGCCGCTACGAAGATGAAGTTCCGGTTGGCGAGCCCGATGCGCACCATGTCGGCCGGGCCGAGTCTCAGCAGGATGTGCCCCCGGTGCGTCGCAGCGGCGGCCAGGCCGGCGTCCAGGCCCCCCGAGCCTCCTTGATCCGCGTCGGGACCCCCGAGTCCGGGCCGAAGGGCTGTCACGCTGCGCTGCAGGTGGTGGGCTACGTCCGTTCGGATCGACGGCAGCTTGCCCTCGGCCTGGATCGTGCCCGAGGTATCCAGGGCGACCGTGACCAGCTCGAACAGGCGGTCGACCGGGGACCGCCGGACGTTGATGCCCTGCACGCGCTCGTACGGCAGGTCAAGCGCGCTCTTCTTGAGGAACCCCTTGTGGATGAGAAGCCGGTCCTCGGCAATCCTGAACCTGAAGCAGGCCCACTGCACCGTAGCCGCGACGGGGACCAGCAGGAGAGCCGCCCACAACAAGGGGAGCAGGACGGCAAGGATGCCGGGATTGTCCCGCACCAGGGGCACGGTCGCGATCAGGGGGATCAGGACTCGCGCCGTGATCCTGACGATGTTTCCGGCGAAGAACACGATGGCGAAGGGCGACGCGCGTTGCCAATCGCCCGGGCTCGGCGGATTCACTGACAGGAGTGCCCGGCACCCTCTGAGGGTTCGTTACCCGCCGTTTCCGCCCCCGACTCTATTCGATCCGAGATGTACACGCGCAGCCGCTCGGCGGTCTCCCGTCCCAAACCGGGGACCCGGTTACCCCTGCCGCCCCCCGCCGGAAAGACCGACAGGCTCGCCAGATCGAACCGGCGGTCGAGCGGGGTGCTGTGGAGCTTGGTGTGCTGCACCCGGTTGAAGGGGAACGCCTGCACGGAGCGCCAGAGGACGCCCGACTTGTAGAGGAGGTCCTTCTCTCGCACCACGTAGCCCCGGCGGGGGACCGCGATGAGCGGCCAAACGACGGACCACACGCAGAACACGCCCAGGACGGCCCAGAAGAACGCCGGGAGCCACGGCGGGGACTCCGCGAGGATGTCCGGGTTGCGAGCGAGGACCGCATGGAGGGCCCCGCCACCGCCGACGAAGACGATGGATCGGATGAGAGCCCCGGCCTGGAGACGCCTCGCGAAACGAGGGTGAAGCGGCGTCCACTCGACGTTCTCCGCGCCGGGCAGCGCATCGAGCGGCACCTCGGCGTTGACGAAGCCGGCGGGTACGTCGGGTTCAACCGGGTCGGGTTCGACCGGGGCTGAGTCCTCCGTCAGCCCCGGATCGCTGCTCTCAGCGCCCACCAGCGGTCTGGTCCTAGTAGAGGCGCAGGCCCTCCTCGAAGGTGGCGATGACCTCGGCCTTGTGGGCGGGGTCGTCCCAGCGGTCCATGGAGTGGAGGTCTTCGAGCGTCCGCTCGATCCAGCGCACGAAGAACGCCGCGTCCTCCTGCGACCGGATCGGTTCGCCATCGGCGATCACGAACACCGGGTTCGTGTGCGCGAACAGGTAGCTGTCCATGGCGCCGTGCTGCGCGGGGCCGAGGACGCGGGCCGCGATCCAGCCGCTCCCGTCCATCTGTACGTCGATCTCCGCCTCTATCGCCCGCCCGTCGCCGCTCGCCTCGACGGTGTGGATGATCTCGCCGTTCCGGATGATGTCGAGGCGCTCCATCTCGAACAGCGAGCGGGCCGCGACCGCGACCGTCACGCTCCCGCCGCCCGAGACCGCCAGTTCCTCTCCCATCCCCATGCCGTCCACGTCGAGCGTCAGGATGGGTCCGCTCGTCACGAAGGCGTGGCCCGCGGCCATCGCGTCGGCCCATTCGTCGTAGTCGAGTTCCTCCTCGCCCGTACGGACGTAGGAACGGGTCGTCCCCACCGCCGGGTGTCGCCACATGTCGCTCATCACGTCCGTCCCCGCCGTGGCCGGGATCCGGGACCCGGTGTTGAGCAGCCGATACCAGATCGCGGCCGTCCCCAGTTCGTCGCTCCAGATGCAGGAGACGTCCACGAAGTCGGCCAGCCCGAGGATCGCGTCGACCGGTAGCTCGCGCGCCCCGCCGGGCGCCGGGTCCGGCCCGCGGTGGCTCAGCCCGAACGGATGCACGTAGCCGCCGATCCCGCCCTGCTCGTGCACGCGCCTGAGCACCGTCGCGTTGTCCGGGTACAGTTCGCGGTATGCCGTCCCCTCGTAGCCGATGTAGAACGGCGTGATGAGCTGCACGAGGTTCAGCAGCGACATGTGCGCGAAGAAGTTCGGCCGGTACTCCTCGTTGTAGTAGACGATCGTGCGCGGGTCCGGGTGCGGGTGCGGGTGGCCGAGGAAGTGCTCCAGATCCTCCACCCGACTGTTCGCCCAGTAGTTGGCGATCATCCCGTTCGCCACGTTCAGATCTTCGGCCAGGGCCTTGTTCCCGAGGTCGAGCGGAGTGACGAAATAGTGGCCGCCATAGTTGGGATGAATGTGATTGTCGCCCGAATACCAGCCCTCCGCGGCCATGTCGATCCAGCGCTCGAGCCGAACGTCCACGTTCGTCCACTCGCCGGCGCGCACGTCCACGGTTTGTGTGAAGGGCTCGTACTCGAACCCGCGCCACACCTCCAGTTCCGCCTCGCCGACCGGGAGCGTGAGGGAGAAGCTGCCGTCGGTGTGGAAGTAGTAGTCCTCGGGCCCGCTGAGGACGCGCGGGAAGCTCCCGTCCGGGAAGTAGCTGCGCCCGTCCGAGGCCTGGAGGTAGATGCGGGAGGGGAGTCGCCGCCCATCCTCGCCGCTCACACGCACCTGGACGCGGCCCGTCGGCTCCGACCAGGCGTAGTCCTCGATCCGCACGGGGACGGGCTCGCCGCCGCCGCGGCCCGTCGTGTAGAGCCCGAACCCCATGCCGCCATCGGTCGTCCGCTCCTCCCCCGCGCTGCCGCCGTTCCGGGCGTAGACGAGGCGCTCGCCGTCCGGCGACCAGGCAGGGAAGTACTCGTCGGTGCGCGTATGGGTGAGCCGCACCTGCTGGATCCCCGGGCTGGAGCGATCCCGGGACGCGCCCGCTCGGTGCGTCGGTACCTGATAGATGTCGTTGTTCCCGGAAGCGTCGGTCACGTAGGCGACCGAACCGCCGCGCGGAGCCACGACGGGCGACGCCTGGTAGTTGGTCTCGATGCGGATGAGAAGCTCCGCCTCGCCGGCGTCCGCGCTCCAGCGCCACAGCGAGCCGGAGCCGAGCGCCGCCTCCCCGCGCTTGGAGACGAACACGATGTCCCCGGTGTCGCCGATCCAGTCCCCGGCCATGTCGTTCGCCGTCGGGTGGGCGATGACGGGCGTCGCGGCCCCGGCCTCGAGGTCGTACGCCCAGAGATCGAACGTCCCGTCGCGGCCGGTCGTAAACAGGATCCTGGACCCGTCGGGGGAGAAGCGCGGGCGCATGTCGATGGCGGGATCTTCCGTCAACCTCCGGGATTCTCCGGTCTCGAGATCGAGCAGGAAGATGTCGAGGTTGAGATCGACATCCGAGGCGTAGGCGAGGTGACGGCCGTCGGAGGACCAACTCGGCTGCGAGTGATAGCCGGCTCCGGACGTCAGCTGACGGGCCACGCCCCCTTCCGCCGGGACGGCCCAGATCCGTCCCTGGTAGGCGAAGGCGATCGACGCACCATCGGGGGAGAACGCCGGATACGTGGGCGACGCCGTGACGGGCGGCGGGAAGTAGCTCTCCATGTACATCTTCCCCGACCCGCCGATCCCGCTCATCGAGGGATAGCCGCCGGGGAACGGGCCCGGATACTGCTGCGGGTCCTGCCCCGCGAGTCCGACAGGGTTCAAGAGACCCGAGATGAGCAGCAGTTGGCCTGCGATGCGTGCGGTTCGACCCATTTCATCCTCCAGAACGACGGGAAGCACTCGATTTCGAGGAACGCTGCCCGCGTGCTCCGCCTTCCGCTCAGAACACGTCACGGCCCTCTACGATGTTGAGCAGAGCCGGAAACGCCAATATCCGCGGTCGGGAGCCGGCGCTGGTCGCAATCTCGCTGAGGATTCCCCTATCGTACAGCGTCGCGATCCACCGCAGGGACGTTCGTCTCGACGAACGAGTCGTGCGAACGAAATCCGAACTTGAGAACACCGGGTTCGCGAACAGCCAGCGCAGTGCGTCGATCGCCCCTCGCGACCGGGTTACGGCCGAGAACCAGCGAGTCGTCTCCTCGAAGAGATTGAAGACTGCCTCGGTCTTGCGGCGGTTGTCCTCCGCCTGAGTCTTCACGGCATCGAGAAAGAACTGGCACCAGCCGGTCCAGTCATCTTCACGGGAAACTCTGAGAAGACTCTCGTGGTATCGGTCCCTGCGCTCCTCAAGATAGGCGCTGATGTAGAAAACCGGTTGTCGAATGATCCCTTGTTGCCAGAGAAACAGCGGGACCAGCATGCGCCCGAGCCGACCGTTGCCGTCGAGGAACGGATGCAGCGCCTCGAACTCGGCATGCAGGATGGCAAGCTGAACGAGCGGGTCCGGAACCGTGGCGTGGAGGTATCGTTCCCGGGCGTCCATGGCCGCCGGGAGCTTGTCGGCGCCTATGGGCACGTAGGTGGCGTCTTCCGGGGAAGACCCGGGCGGCCCGATCCAGTTCGGAACCCGGCGATAGGTCCCGGGGGACTTGCCGGCACCTCGGACGCCTGAGAGAAGGACGCGGTGCGCGCTCAGTACGACCCGTTGGCAGAGGGGAAGGTCCGCGAGATCAGCGATGGCGCCGGCCATCGCGACCCGATAGTTCAGTATCTCCCGAACGTCCGCCTCACGGTCAGGCGAGATCGTCCGTCCTCCCGCCTCGAATCCAAGGACATCGCCCATGGTGGCACGGGTTCCCTCGATCCGCGACGAGAGAACCGCTTCCTGCGTGGTCAGCGGGGCCAGCAGTACATCGGGTCCCGGGATCGTCGCAAGCAGTTCATCGTAGCGGGCCAAGGCGGCGGAGGCCGGGCCGATCATCGGGATGAGCTTCGACCAGTCCAGCCGATCCTCGGGGGGGAACGCCCCCTCCACGTATCGAACGGGAGGCACGTCTACCCGGGCAGTGCGCCACAGCGTGGCGGTTGTGGCACGCGCCAAGGTTTGTGTGCCATACAGGTCGCGAAGATCAATATGTGTGCCATAGTATCGTAGTTGTGTCGCAAAAAGGGCGCGCGCGCAAGACTACGAGGTTGTCCCCAAGACGTGTCAAGACGCGCCCGCCGGCCGTACCAACAGCTTACGCTCGGTCGTCAACGCGACGTCACCACCCCGGGACGGGTCGCGTCCGCACCTGGCCCCCGAACCCGTGGCCGGAGCTGCGGTTGCCGCCAGACAACGGCCGCTCGATCCTTGGTGAGACTCGAAACTCGCCCATCAGGGGATTGGCCGATGAAAGCAAAGCATGATGCCGTCACCCCGACAAGAGGATCTGACGACGAAATCGACCTTGCGATCGAAGAGCTCATTGCTCTTCGCAAGGGGAGCAGGCTGGACGGCGTGAGCTGGAAGGCACTCCGCGACGTGGGGCGGCGATGAGCGCGAAAGACGGCGGGCCGTTGCGTCTTCCGCGACACGCTGTGCTGGCAGTCTGTCTCCTGGGAGTGGTCTTTCCTGCCTGTGCCCCCGGCTCCGAATCGAAGGCCGCGGGGCCGTTCGACGTGCTGATCACGGGGGCGCGCATCGTGGATGGGGCGGGGAACCCCTGGGTGCGGGGCGACGTCGGTCTCCGCGGGGACCGGATCGCGGCGGTCGGCGACCTGAGCGGTCATCCGGCGGCGCGCACGATCGATGCGGCGGACCGCGTGGTCAGCCCCGGCTTCATCGACATGATGGGGCAGTCGAGCGTCGTCCTCGTCACCGATCCCCCGAGCGCCGAGAGCAAGCTCCGCCAGGGGATCACGACCTACCTCTCGGGCGAGGGCGGGTCGGCCGCGCCCCAGAGCGACGCCACGCAGCCCGAGGGCCCGGTCGTGAACGGCGAGGAACTGCGCTGGCGGACGTACGCCGAATACTTCGCGCACCTCGAGCGCATCGGGATCCCGATCAACGTCGTGCACGACGTCGGACTGACTCAGGTGCGGCGCGTGGTTCTGGGCGAGGAGGATGTCCAGCCGACGCCCGAACAGCTCGAGGAGATGAAGGCGCTCGTCCGGCAGGCGATGGAGGACGGCGCCGTCGGGACCTCGACGTCGCTCATCTATCCGCCCGCCGTGTACGCGACGACGGAGGAACTCGTCGAACTCACGCGCGTGGCCGGTGAGTATGGCGGCACCTACTTCACCCACATGCGGAACGAGTCGCACGCGGTGCTGGAGGCGATCCGGGAGGCGATCGAGATCGGCGTCCGCGCCGGCACCCCCGTCCACATCTACCACCTCAAGGCGGCTGGGCAGGAGAACTGGCCGCTGATGGCCGAGGCCCTCGCCCTCATCGATTCGGCGCGCGTGGCCGGGATCGACGTGACGGCGGACATTTATCCCTACATCCGCAACGGAATCGGCCTCGGCTCCTTCCTCCATCCACGGCACTACGCAGGCGGCACGGCTCCCTTCCTGGAGACTCTTTCCGACCCCGCGGTGCGGGCCGAACTGCGCCGCGAGGTGGAGACCACTTCGGACTGGGAGAACTGGTACCGTCACGTGGGGATGGACTGGGACAAGGTCCTCATCGTCTCCGCCCCCGAGGAAGTGAACGAGCGGGTGATCAACCTCTCCATCGCCGAGGCGGCGGAGATCCTGGGGACGGAACCATGGGATGCGTTCTTCGACCTCGTGCAGGCCGGCGGCGTGAGCGTGAACCCGCAGAGCATGAACGAGGAACAGAAGTGGCAGGCGCTCCGGGCCGAGTTCGTGATGATCGACACGGATGCCTCGCCCACGAATCCGGCCACGACGGCGAGCGCGCATCCGAGGGCGTTCGGGGCCTTCCCGCGGGTCATCGCGAAGTACGTGCGGGAGGACGGGATCCTGAGTCTGGAGGACGCCGTGCGCCGCATGACGTCGCTCGCCGCCCGCCGGCTGGGACTCGCGGACCGGGGCCTGATCGCGCCGGGGATGGCGGCGGATCTCGTGATCTTCGATCCGGACGCGGTCAGGGACGTGGCCCGGTTCGGGGACGCGATGCGCTACGCTGAGGGGATGGACTTCGTGTTCGTGAACGGTGTGCCGGTGATCGATGACGGTGCAATGACAGAGGCGCGGCCGGGCAGGCTGCTGCGCCGGGAAACGGGAGGGACCCCACGATGACCAAGCTCAGGCCTACCTGCGTGGGCATCGCGCTGGCGACGCTATGTCTCGCAGCCTGCGCGGCACCCCCGCCGGAGACCGCGGACCTCGTCCTGGTGGACGGAGAGGTGCTGACACTCGGGTCTCCGGGGGTCGTCGAGGCGCTGGCGGTCGGTGACGGTCGCGTGCTCGCGGCGGGAACCTCGGAGGAGATCCGCGCGCTGGCCGGGCCGGATACGCGCGTCGTCGAACTCGGCGGCCGTACGGTGATCCCGGGGCTCACCGACAACCACTATCACGGCATCGGGGGCGGTCCCGGCGTCGATCTCACGGGTGCGCGCTCCATCGCCGACGTGGTCGACGCGATCGCCGCCTTCGCGCTGGAGACGGGGCCCGGCGAGCTGATCGTGACCAACCGCGACTGGCACGAGGGGCAGCTCGCGGAGCACCGGCTGCCGTACCGAGACGATCTGGACCGCGCGGCCGAGCAGCCGGTCGTCGTCGTCCGCGGCGGCCACGAGTACGTGCTGAACAGCGCGGCACTCGCCCGCTGGGGCATCGACGAGTCGACGGCGGAGGTGCCGGGGGGCCGCATCGGCCGCTATCCCGACGGGCGGCTGAACGGCGAACTCGTCGACCGCGCCAAGGATCTCGTGTCGCTGCCGGAAGCCGCGCCGCCGGACCCGGAGGCCGTTCTCGACGCGCTGGCCGAAGAGTACGCCGCGCTCAACGCCCGGGGTCTGACCAGCATCCGTTACCCGGGCGGCCCCCCCAGCCAGTACCGCGCCATCGAGCGCCTGAAGGACGAGGGCCGGCTCACGCTGCGGGTGAACTACGTGCTCCGGGCCCCGCGCGGCGCCGGCGCCCAGCCGTTGGGGGAGGCGCTCGCGACGTGGCCCGCCATGGGAGAAGGCGACGCGTGGCTTCGCGTCAGCGGCGTGAAGCTCGGCGTGGACGGCGGCTTCGAGGGCGGCCTCATGCGCGAGCCGTACGAGGAGCCGTGGGGCGAGGGCGGCACCTTTCACGGCCTCCAGACCGTCCCGTCCGACCGCTACATTGAGACCGTCCGCGAGCTTCACCAGCAGGGCTGGCGGGTCGCGACGCACGCGGTGGGGGACGCCGCCATCGATCTCGTCCTCGACGGCTACGAGGCCGCGAACGAGGATGCGCCGATCGACGGTCTCCGCTGGGTCATCGAGCACGGGTTCATCCCGCGCGAGGACCACTTCCCGCGCATCCGGGCGCTCGGGCTCTCCGTGACGGCGCAGAACCACCTCTACGTCGCCGCCCCGAGCCTCGTGAAGTACTGGGGGGAGGACCGCGCGGCCTGGACGACGCCCGTCCGCGCCTACCTCGACGCCGGGATCCCGGTCTCGCTGGGGACCGATTCTCCCGTCGTCCCGTGGGACCCGTGGTGGATGCTCCACCACTTCACCACGCGCGGCACGATCAGCGCCGGCATCCTGGACGCGTCGCAGGGCATCACCCGGGAGGAGGCGCTGCGCGCGGCGACGCACGGGTACGCCTACCTGACCTTCGAGGAGGCGGAGAAGGGGACGCTCGAGGTGGGGATGGCCGCCGATCTCGTGGTGACGGCGGACCACGTGCTGGAATGTGAGGACCCATGCCTCGAGTCCATGGAGGTCGATCTCACCGTCGTGAGCGGCCGGATCGTGTACGAGCGATGAGCACCCGCACCCGCCGGACGTGCATGCTTGCGGCGGTCGGGCTCTTCGTCGCCGGTGCGGTGACTCCCGCCAGGGAAGGGCGGGGCGCCGCGGTGCATGGCAGCGAGGCCCGCTACGTGGTCGAACTCGAGTGGCCGCGCGAGAACATCGCCCGCACGCTCGGCGTCGCGCGCTCGGAACTGCTCATGTACGGTCGCGGGAACCCCTTCCAGACGCGCGACATCGGCGGTCGGACCTGCGTTGTCGGCCCCCTCTTCGCGCTCGATATCGAGGACGCGTTCGCGTTCGACATCGATGAGCCGGTCGACCTCCTGATCACCTACGCGCCGGAACTCACCGGGACGTTCAGCGTCGGGTTCAACGACAACGGCGGCGACGGCATCGGCGAGTCCGACCCGATCGAACCCGAGTCCGACCCGACGCTCGCCACCGCCAGGGTGACGCTCGCCCGCGCCCGCTTCGCCGCGCACGGGATCCGCGACACCGACCTCGCGATCGGCGGCCCGGAAGGGATCGCCCTGTGCGACATCGAAGTCGTACGGAGCCACGCCACGCCCGTCCCGGCCGGCTACGGCACGCTTCGCCTGTCGGTGGAGGACGCCGGCACGGGACGCGAGGTCCCCGCCCGGCTCGGCCTCTACGACGGGACCGGCCGTGCCCCGCTCCCCTCCGAGCGCTCCGTCCTCGTGCACCGGTTCGTCGACGAGGTGCGGCTCCTGTGGGTGAACCCCCGCACCTGGTGGCCGTCCGAACACCGCCTCGCCTTCTACGTCGACGGGGACTACGAGGCCCGGCTGCCGGTCGGGAGCTACGAGTTCGTCGCGACGCGAGGCCCCGAATACCGCGGATACCAGCGTACCGTCGAGGTCCGCGCGGATGAGACGACCGATCTCACCGTATCCCTCGAGCGCTATGCGGACCTGCCCGCGGAGGGCTGGTACTCCGGCGACTCCCACGTCCACATCGCGCGCGACCATACGGAGGACGACGCCGTGTGGGCGCAGATCGCCGCCGAGGACATCCACGTCGCGAACCTGCTGGAGATGGGGAATATCGCCGTCACCCACTTCAAGCAGCCGGCCTGGGGGGATGCGGGACAGTACGTGCGCGAAGGCCACGCGCTCGTATCCGGGCAGGAGGACCCGCGCACCGTCCAGCGCGGACACACGATCCACCACAACCTGCAGCGTCCCATCCGCCAGGATCCGGAGTCCTACTTCCTTTACCACCGCGTGTTCGAGGAGTCGCACGCCCAGGGCGGGATCTCCGGCTACGCCCACATGGGACAACTTTTCAACGGAGAACGGGGGCTGGCGCTGGACGTGCCGTTCGACCTCGTCGACTTCATCGAGGTCCTTCAGGGCGGGCGTCTCTACGACGACATCTGGTACAGCTTCCTCAATCTGGGCTTCAACGTCCGCCCCATCGCCGGCGCGGATTATCCGTACTTCGGGCCCACGCTCCCGGGCGTCGAGCGTACCTACGTGAAGCTGGACGGGCCGTTCGCGCCGAACGAGTGGTACAACGCCTACCGCCGCGGCCACACGTACGTGAGCAACGGACCGTTCCTCGAGTTCCGCGTGAACGGCCGGGAGATGGGGTCAGAGCTTCGCGTGGAGCGCGGGGAGAGCCTCGAGATCGTCGCCGAAGCGTCCCTCAACCCCGACATCGACCGCCTGAACCGGCTGGAACTCGTCGTCCACGGCGAGGTCGTCGCGACGGAAGCCGCGGCCGGCAGCGACCGCATAAGACTCGAGACCCGGATCGAGGCCGGCGAGAGTCTGTGGGTTGCCGTCCGAGCCTTCGGGGACCGCGACGGCGAGCGCGACATGACCGTTGCCCACAGCGCCCCCGTGTTCGTCGTCGTCGAAGACGAGCCCTGGTGGAAGCTGGAGGCCGTTCCGGACCTCGTCGCCCGTCACCGGGCGAAGCTGCAGGAATTGCTCACGGAGCCGATCCAGCCTGCGGGCGACCTCGAATACTGGGAGACGGCTCGGCTCCTCGAGGAGGAGTGGGAGCAGCAGCGCCTCCGCCTCGAACCGCGCGTGCGGGAGGCGGACGATCTCTACCGAGCGCTCCTCGACCGTGCCCGCGCCGCGACGACCGCCACGTCGTCATGAGCGGCTGACGCCGATCTCCCGCTCGAAGCGGTCTTCCAGGAACGCCGCCATGCCCTCCGGGACGCCCGCCGCTTCGGCGTGCGCGGGCCAGCCGCCCAGAGCCTCCAGCACCTCCTCGATGATGCGTCGTCCGGCTGCGGGCACGTCGAACATTCGTCCGACCCGCAGCAGATCCGCCCGCGCGATGTCGTGGAAGCGGCCGTTCACCGACATCTGGTGCTGGCGCGTCCACCCCTCGTTCTCGGCGTAGGTCACGTCGTAGGCGGGCGCGAGATGCCAGCCGCCCTCGCGATCCATGAGAAACGCGAAGTTCTTTACATGGTCGTCGAAGTTGACGGTCGCCACGCTGAACACCATGCGTCGAAACGCCTCGTTCACCGAGGGCTGCCCCAGCCCGAGGGCCCGGATCGTGTCGAACCAGCCCTCGTAGCTGAACACGAACTGGTCGTTGAAGTCGATATGCTGCAGGCCGCCGAGGCTGTGCAGGTGGAGTCGCTCGAAGACGGTACCTCCGCCCACATCCGCAGCCGGAGCGGGGGCTCGGTCGAAGCGTCGCGTCATGAAGTGAGCCAGATCGCCGTCGCGGAGCAGGTGGGTCTCCGCCATATCGATGCCGGCATCCCGCGCCAGACGGGAATACGCGAATTCGATGCGGCCCCACGGACCGTGGCGGCGGGCGGCGCGCATGCCCAGCCCGGACGCGTCGCGGCTGGCGCCATCGAACTTGATGAGCCACAACTCCTCCCCGGCCCGTGGGCGGGCGAACCCCGAGCGCACACGTCGCGTCGCGCGATCCCAGAGAATCAGCGCCTTGGGCCGGGCGCCCCCCGCGCTTCCTCCCACCTGCATCATCTCCGGCACCGCGACAGAGACATCGCCCTCGATGACGCGCCGCGCCTGCTCGACGAGCGCCCGCACTTCGAGGGGTTCTTCCGTCCCCGGGCCGGGGTCGTGCGGGGGGAGGAACTCCAGGGCACCCATCGCGCGATCCCCCATGTAGAGCAGCCGCTGGAGAGGCGACAGCGCGTCCCGGGGGCGCCCCCGGGACGCGAAATAGCGGCGGATCACGGCGTTGCCGAACCGGTCCGGCAGCGCGTCGGCGAACACGCCGGGCAGTCCGAGGAAGGCGGGCTTGCGGGTGAGTTCCGGGAAGGAAACCGGTCCGGGGCGCGCCAGCGGCAGGAGGATCGGCGAGATCTCGAGTCCGGACTCCCGGAACCCGGGGTCGTACTCGAACGTGATCCGTCCACCCGGCTCGGACTCGAGGAGGAGACCGACCGCGCGTCCCCACAGCCGCACGCGGACCGTCGTGTATCCGTTCACGACAGCCGCTCCGGGGGCGGGGTCCGTCTCGACGCGCGTTGGCGCGGCCTGCCTTTCAGCTGCTCGATCTCATAGGGGGAAGGTTCGGGAGGAGGGATCAGGGCCTCGAACGCCTGGAGTCGGCCCAGACCGCGCATGATCCGCACCAGCGTGTCGATGCCCACGCTGTGCCCGGCCTCCACCCGGTCGATGGTGCGTGCACCCACACCGGCGCGGGAGGCAAGATCCTTCACCCGGAGGTTCTGCCGTAGTCTCAGCGTCTTCAGCCGTGCGCCCAGTTCCCGCAACACGTCCGGCGTCCGGCTCGTGGGGACGATCGTTCCCATGTCCCGGTTCTCCCATCCAGTCCCTCGCAGTTGGGCCCGCGCGACCCTGCGGAACCTGCCCGAACGAAGGCGAACGTAGGTACGAGAGAGGGTCATGTCCAGACCGCCACATATGGCGCGAAGGCACGGTATATGGCATTTGTGCGTCTTAACCGGCGTGTTGCCAACAATCAGGCAGGTGGTCGCATGTCCTCACACACTTTTGGCCGCCATGCGCTTATCCCGGTCCTCGGCATACCTTGGCGAAAGGCAAGGATGACCCAGCCCGTCAGAAGGAGGACCCCATGCGCCGCCCCGCTCTCCTCGCACTCTGCCTCGCCGTCGTCGCGCCGGCAGGTTGGTCCGACGCGCAAGCGCAGAGCCGTTCGCCCATCGACGCCGACACCCGCTGGACGCTGGCCGCGGTGGGGGACGTGATCATGAACCGTCGGACGGCGCCGCTCGATCACTCCGGCGACCCGGGCTTCCACGAACTCGCCAACATTATCCGCGCGACCGATGCGGCCTTCCTGAACCTCGAGCAGTCGGTCTTCCGCCTGCAGGAGTTCACCGGCTGGCCCGCGGCGGAGAACGGCGGCAACTACGAGGTGGGCTCGCCCGAGACGCTGAAGGACCTCGTCGACATGGGGTTCAATCTCTTCAACCGGGCCAACAACCACACGACGGACTACGGCGTCGAGGGCATGCGGCTCACCAATCGGCTGATGGATGCGTGGGGCCTCATACACTCGGGAACGGGCGAGAACCTGGGCTGGGCCAGCCGTCCCGGGTACCTGGAGACGGCGAAGGGGCGGATCGCGCTGATCGGGATGGCGTCCACCCACACGCCGATGTCGCGCGCGGGCCGGACCGGGCCCACCGTGCAGGGAAGGCCGGGGCTGAACCCGCTGCGGCTGAGTACGCGCTACGAGGGATCGCCGGAGACCATGGCCGCGCTGCGGGACGTGGCCCGCAGGCAGGGCGCGAACGTGTCGGATGACCAGGACGCGCCGGTGCGCGTGTTCGGCTCCACCGTGTTCCCGGGCGACCAGGATCGCTCGGTGGTGTTTCTGAACGACGTGGACCGCGAGCGCGTCCTCCACGAAGTGCGCAACGCGACCGACCAGGCCGACTACGTCGTCGTCAACAGCCACTCGCACGAGCCCGGCAACGCCTTCGTGACGGCGCCGCCGTGGATGGAGGAGTTCGCGCGGCAGACGATCGACGCGGGGGCGAATACGTTCATCATCCACGGGCCGCACCAGCTGCGCGGGGTCGACATCTACAAGGGCCGGCCGATCTTCTACTCGCTCGCCAACTTCATCTTCCAGAACGAGACGATCGACCCCATGCCGTCGGACCAGCGCGACCGCCTGGGGATCCCGCTCGACCGGCTCTCGTCGGAGGTCTACGACGCGCGCTTCCAGGTGGACGAGGACGGGAACCCCACGACGGGTTTCCCCACCGGGTCCGAGTGGTACGAGAGTGTGGTCCCGGTCGCGACCTTCGAGGGCGACGAGGTGGTCGAGATCGTGTTCTACCCGATCGAACTCGAGTGGAAGGCGCCCCGGGGCCGGCGAGGCACCCCGCGTATCGCGCCGGAGGAACTGGGCCGCAAGATCATCGAGCACCTCGCCGAGCTGTCACGCCCCTACGGCACCGAGATCCACTACGAGAACGGCGTCGGGATCTGGCGGCGCTAGCTTCCGAAGAGCCGGCGGCCCCCGTCACTTGAGCGAGGGCCCGGTGCTCCCGACTGCTGCGGCGCACGCCTCCAGCCCGTCGAGCAGGGTTGTGAGCGGCTCCCCCTCCGACGGCGGCACCTCGGCCAGCGTTGCGCGTATCTCCGCGGCCATCTCGGCACCGCGCGGTTCCCAATACGCCCGTTCCCAGCGGAATGCATCCCTCGAGCCCGGCGCGGCGCCGCGCGCCGCATTGCACGTCTGCAGGAACCCGCCAAGCCGTGCCACAGAGATGGTGATGGCTTGGCCGACGTAGCGGCCACGGGGGTAGTCGGTCCAATACCGAGCGAACTTGTCGCGGACCCCTGCGCGTGCGGTACAGGCGAAATCGCCTTCACAATCATGCGGCGAGGGTCCGGTCACGAGTTCCCAAAGGATCTCCTCCGCGTCCGGGCTTTCCCGGTGCTCTTCGTACGCGCGCTCGAAGGCTTCGTCGCGCACATACCACGCTGAGCCGATCGACCAGTAGTACACGTCGTCGACCAACTGGTCGGCCCAGCCGCGCAGGAGAGCATCCGCGTTCTCGGAGTGGAACGTCTTGAGTGCCTCGCCCAGGATCTGAAGCCGCCGAAGCGACAGAATAGCGGAGGTATCGACGATCTCGCGGTGCCCTCCGACGCGACTGCCGAGGACATTGTACACGCGAAGGGAATGGTCGGGGGTCCGCCCTTCGCCCGAAGTGAGAAAGCGATCCGCGATCGCCAGCACATGATCGTGCGTGTGGGCAGGCGCCGTTGCCGCCCCCGGTATCCAGCAGCGTCCCCACCGCGATGCCGAGACCCACGTCTCCCCCGCCGCGACCGTGTCCGGGTACTCGGTCGTGAAGTGCTCGTCCAATCGCAGCACCGTGCCACCCCGCGCCGCCCGCGATGGTTCGAAACGGCACAACACGCCGGGAGCGGTGATCGCCATCTCGCGGCTCTCGGAGGACGGAACGGACGCCTCCCCTCGCACCGCCGCCGGTTCCTCGTCGGGCGGCGGTTGCGCCGGCACCTCCGAGGCGCACCGCTCCACCCGATTGATGTAATCAACCAGCGGCGCCTTATTTTCCTCGCCCACCTCGCTCAGCGTAGCCAGGAGGCGGCGGACCGCGGGCCTGCCCTCCGTCTGCCACGCCAGTTCGTCCCACCGCTCCCACCGCGCCCGGCCCATGGCATCCCAACCGGGAGTCCGCGCTGCCTCGCACGTCCCGAGAAGGCCGCTCTCGAATTGGACGCGGCGGAGCATGCTCACCGACGCCGAAATGGCTTGATCCACGAACCGGCCGTCGGGAAAGGAGCGCCAGTACCGGGCCGCGTGCGGCAACACCCCGTCAAACACGCATGGGACACTCAGTCCGCAATCGACGCGCTGCAGGATCTGGCTTGCGCTACGCCACAGGATCTCTTCGGCCAGCGGATCATCCCGGTGCGCCTCGTACAGCGAGTCGACCGAGCCGCGTCCCACCACCCACTGCAGCCGTGCGCGGTCCGGCAGCGCCTCGACGTCCGCGCCGAGCGACTCCAGCCATGCCAGGGCCCGCGGGTCGGGGTCCTCTGCTGGACTTGGCTGTGCGGCCTCCAGCGCCCGCATGAGCACTTCCAGCCTCCTGAGGCTCAGGACCGGGGAGGCATCCACCGCTTCCCTGTACACCCGATGCCGGAAGTAGCTGTAGACGGCCACCCAATCTTCCAGTGGGCGCCCGTCCGGCGAGGCGAGGAGCCGATCGGCCATGGCGAGGAGCGACTCTGGCTCCCGCCATGGGCCCACGAGCGCCTCCGGCACCCAGCACAAGCGCGGCATATACGGCGTCCGCCGCACGGACACCCAGCTCGTGCCGGCCGCGTCCATCGCAGAATCCCGCACCGAAACTGTTTCCCGGTACGCGTCGCCCGTTTGTCTGAAGACCGACACCACGCTGGCTGCGTGGGAGGGCGCCTCGCGGCAGGGCACATGCAGGGAGAGGAGCGTGCCATACGTTTCCCCCTGCGCGGCCAGCGGGTTGGGCAGGACGAGCGCAGCGGCTGCGGCCGCCAACAGGATGAAGGGGGTGGAGCGGTTCATGGGCCTCCGGGCTCGGTCTGGTCGAAGAAGCGGGCTGCCTGTCCTTCTTCGATGAACCCCAGGGCCTCGATCTGTTCCTCCTGACGTTCCGACAGATCGTCGAACAGCATCCGGTCCCGGGTCGTCGGCGCGGCGTCCGAGGCCTCGGCGTGCTCGAGCAGCTTCGCGAACTTGTCGTCGAGGCGGACCGGCCAGTTGATGAGTTCCTGCTTGGCCCGATGCTCGCGCGAGGGCCGGAACTGGCGCAACTGGTCCTCGATCTCCCAGAGGCGCGCGTCGAGTTCGGCCCCGGCGCGGGCGATGTCGGCGGCGCCCTCGGTCCCCGCGGCCCCCTCGATCGCCTCCACGACCCTCCGCCGCAGGCTGTGGATGCGCGCCACCGCCCGGTGGTTCTCGCCGATCTGCTCACGGATCGCGATCAGGAAGCCGAACTGCTCGTCGAACTCGGCCTGCGGTGTGGACACCCGCGGATCCGGCACGATCTCGAACGGGACGGAGAGCGTCTCGTCCCCCACCGTCAGCCGCGCCTCGTAGCGGCCGGGGGGCGCCAGCGGCCCGTATGGGTCACGGTGCCGGTAGAGCGTCTTCGGGACCCAGTCGACGGGCTCCGGATAGCGCATGTCCCACTCGAACACGTTGGCGCCGGTCTCCGCAGGGAGCCCCGGTTCCACCAGATCCGCCGGATCGAACGGATCCGGCCCGGGTTCGGGAGGCCGGGCCCGGTTTGAGAAGGTGCGGATCTCCTCGCCTTCGGCTGCAGGGTCCCCCGCCTCATGGATCGACAACCGGACCTCCCCTTCGGGGTCGCGGGGCAGGTAGTAACGGAGCACGATGCCGCTCGGCGGGTTCGGCATCGAGAGGCCGCCGAACGTCGCTTGGGTCACCATCTCCCGGAAGCGGATCGTGGGTCGCGGCGTGAACAGGCGAACTCCGTCCTCGGCTCTCGGTCCGACACCGTCGGCGCGGAGCGTCGCACCCGCTGCCGCGAGCTGCCGCAGCGGCGAGATGTCATCCAGGATCCAGTGCGAACGCCCGTGCGTGGCCGCCACCACGTCGCCGTCCTTCAGTTTGAGGTCGCGCACCGGCGTGACCGGCAGGTTGAGGCGCAGCGAGTGCCAGCTCTCCCCGTCGTCGAGGCTCACCCACACGCCGCTCCACTCCGCACCGGCGTAGAGCAGCCCGGGCTGCTCCGCGTCCTCGCGCACGACCCACACGAAATCGTCCTCCGGGAACCCCGCGTCGATGCGGCGCCACGTCGCCCCGTAGTCTGCGGTTGCCCATACGGACGGCGCGTCGTCGCCCATCATGTGGCGGTTGGCGGAGACGTAGGCCACCGCCGGATCGTGCCGTGAGGGCTCGACCACGCTAACCCACGTGTCCGCCTCCATGTCGGGCGGTGTCACGTCCTCCCAGTTCCCGCCACCGTCACGGGAGACGTACACGAGGCCGTCGTTCGACCCGGTCCACAGGACGCCTTCCCGCAGGGGCGACTCGGCGATGCTGGAGATTGCGGCATACCACTCGATCCCCACGTTCTCCCGCGTAAGACCCCAGAACTCGCCACGATCGGAGGGTAGCGTCGCTTCGAACCGGGTCTCGTCGGCCCGCGTGAGATCAGGGGAGATGTCCTCCCAGCTATCCCCCTCGTCCGTCGAGCGGTGGACGAACTGCGTCGCCGTGTACAGCACGCCAGGGTCGTGGGGAGAGAGGAAGAGCTTGACGTCCCACACCTGGCGGTAGCGAAGCTGGTCCTCGCCCGTGCCGTAGTAGTTCTCCCCCCAGACCGAGATCCAGCGGCGTTCACCGGTCGCGCGGTCCACGCGCGAGATCCAGTGGTGGTCGCCTCCGTAGCTCACGTCGAGCCGGTCGGGGTGGACTGCGATCCCCCCGTTCTCGGCCGCCGCCGTCGTCCAGCGCTGATAGTCGAAGATCCGTCCCTCGTCGGAGCGGCTGGGCACGCAGATGCTCGTGTTGTCCTGCTGGGGGGCGCAGACGTTGTAGGGGAAGTCGTCGTCCACCGAGGCGTTGTACATCTGGCCCGTGGGCTGGTTCTCGACCGACGACCAGGTGCGGCCGCCGTTGAGGGTCACGGTGGCGCCTCCGTCACCCCCGCCCAGCATGCGGCGCGGGTCCGCGGGGTCGATCCACAGCGCGTGGTGGTCGCCGTGCGGAAGGGTCGTGAGCGCGGTGAAGCTCTCGCCGCCGTCCGTCGATTTCCAGATCGAGGTGTTGAGGACATACACGACATCCGGATCCGTGGGGTCGGCCACGACGTGCGTGTAATACCACGGGCGCTGGAAGAAGTTGGGATTGTCGGCCACGCGGGCCCACGTTCGGCCCCCGTCCTCGGACCGGTAGAGCCCGTTGCCGGAGCAGTAGTAATCGCGGCACGGCTGCCAGTCCGCCTGTCCGGGCGCGTCGGCCGTATAGAGTCCGCCGGTCCCGTCCCCTTCCGCCGTCATCAGCGCCCACACACGGCTGGGCCGCGACTGGGACACGTCGAGTGAAATCCGGCCCTTGAGGCCGGCGGGGAGTCCCGGGGCCCCCGAGATGTCTTCCCAGGTGTCGCCACCATCCGTCGATTTCCAGATCCCGTTGCCAGGACCCGCGTCGCGGATCGTCCAGGGGAAACGGCGCCCGTTCCACGTCGCCGCGTACAGCGTGCCGGGTGCGCTCCGGTCCATGATGAGGTCGATGACCCCGGTCTCGTCGTCGATGTAGAGGACGCGCTCCCACGTCTCGCCGCCGTCTCGGGAGCGATACAGGCCGCGATTCTCGTCCGGAATGAACCCGTGTCCGTGCGAGGCGGCGTAGACGAGATCCGGGTCGTGCGGATGCACCTCGATCGCGGAGAGGTTCCGGGTGTCCGCCAGCCCCATGTTTTCCCAGGAGCGCCCGCCATCGGAGGAGCGGTAGAGCCCGTCGCCACGCGAGATGTTCGTGCGGAAAGAGACATCTCCGGTGCCGACGTACAGGATCTCGGGATCCGATTCCGAGATGGCCAGCGAGGAGACCGTCGTCGTTCCGAAGTATCCGTCGGAGAGGTTGTGCCAACTCACCCCGGCGTCGTCCGTCTTCCAGACGCCGCCCCCGTTCGTGCTCCCCATGTAGAACACGCCGGGCTCGGTCGGATGTCCGGCCCCGGCGATGGACTTGCCACCCCGCCACGGTCCGATCGGTCGCCACTCCAGCACCTCGAGCACCGACGCGTCGACCGATCCGCCTGGCAGCCCCACAGCCGCGTCTCGACCCGGTACGCCTTCCGGATCCACACAGGCCAGGGCGGGAATGAGAAAGATCGAGAGGAGGATCCCGAGCGATGGCGAGGGATCGTGATGGCGCATCGTCGCCTCCCAGATTCGAGAAAGACGTTCCCGCGGGAACGCGTGTCTGTGTTCAGTCGGTGCGGCGCAGATCGCCGGTGTCGGCCACGCCGAGGCCTTCCCGTTCGGCGGCGTCGCTGAGGCGCTGATCGAGGCAAAGGAACAGCAGCGGGTCCGAAAGCTGCTCGCTCACCAGCAGGGCGGCACCAAGTTGACCGGCATCGGCGGCCCGGAGCGGGTGCCGCGCCAGCACCGCATTCGCCCGGGCGCGCACGGAGAGCACATCGATCACTTCGTCCCAGCCGGCGGCGAAGCCACGCAGGCGGTCGAGAACGGTCCGCCGATGCCGCCGGGTCAGCGCCCCTTCGCGCGTGCGCCTCTCAATCGCGCTCGTGATCTCGGTCCCCGTCCAGGCCCATGTGACGATGTGATCGTCTTCCAGAAGCCACGTTCGAGCCAACCGGCTACCGGGCTCGGAGACGATCAACGGGACAAGCGCCGATGCGTCCCAATACCTCATAGCCGGTCGATCCGGTCCTCCGCCAGGGCCTGCGAAATGCTCGTCGACAGTTTCACGGGAGGGTCGTCGAGAATCGAGGTGGCCGGTCCCGCGCGGGGCCGGAGAAGACCATCGCCAACCAACCGATCGCGGAGGGCGTCCTCGCCCCCTGGCCCGGGCGCCATCAACCTGGCGACCGGCACGCCGCGGTCGAGGATCTGAACCTCGCCGCCCCGCCGGACGTGGCGAAGGTAACGCGAGAGATTGGCCTTGAGGGCCGAAATCGACACGGTAGTCATAGGACCAATCTAGTCTCGGTAAAAAGACCAATCAAGTCACAACTCGCGCGAAGGCCCTAAGTCGTCGCGGCGTCGAGCGACGGATGGATCGTGCCTCAGTCGTTGCGGCGCAGTTCCACCGGTTGGCCGTGGGGGGTGTGCCGGTAGGCGTCCGCCCACGCCTCCTTGCAGTCGTCGAGGGCTGCGGAGGTGCTCAGCCGGCGGTCGACGACGAGCCGTTCGAGCGCGGCGACCCAGTGGTGGTAGTACCGGGTGCCGTCGTCCGGTTCACCGCGCGCCTCGGCCGCCGCAAGTTCGTCGGCGAGCGTCCGGGCCCACTCCTTCCAGGTGAAGTGTCCCTCCTCGGAGAGCTTCACGGCGAGGGCGAAGGCTTGCGCCTGCCACGGGGCCTCGAACACCGGGCCCTCGTCGTCCGCGGGCAGGGGAGGGAGTGCCGCGAGGCGCTCGGCGTCGACCCCGTTGGCGTCGACCCGCTCGGCGCCGGCCATCACGCCGGCTCCAGGTAGTCTTCCCACAGGTCGACGTACACCGAGTCGCCCGCGGAAGCCCGCTCGCCCCATAGTTCCCGGGCCTCGAAGCGAACCGAATAGACGTGCTGCGGGCGGCGGTCGCGGGGACGCCGCCCGTCCTCGTCGGTGTCCTGCAGCGCGTAGACGCCGTGATCCTCGACGACCGTTCCCGCTCTCCCGCGCACGTAACGCGGCTGCCGGGTGTGGCCGCGCGGGTGGAGGTTGCGCGCGCGGACCTGGTCGTTCGGTCCGAAGCGGGCGGATACGTCCCTGTCGAGGAGTCCGGCTCCCAGCGCACCGCTGTTCGACCCCGGGAGCATCTCCGGCCGGGGCGCGCCCGGATCCGGGTAGCCCGTCTCCAGTTCCGTCTCCGAGATGAGGCCGCTCACGAGCAGCCGGGTGGTCATCATCCGGAACCAGCGCTCGTAGTAGGACAGACTGAGGTATTCGACCGGCGGGATGGTCTCGAGCGTGAAGCGGAAGGGGGGCCACTCGCGACCCCGGCCCCACGGGCCGACGGCCCTCATGAGAGCGTACACGCGGCCCTCCCAGCGGTGGTGGAAGACGGGCTCGTTCTCTTCGGGATCGATCGGGCCGAAGCCGTCCATGCCGCCCATGTCGTGGATCGTGTTCACTGGTCGCCTCCTGAGGGCGTCTCGATCCGTGACACGCCGATCATCGAGTCCCGGCTGACGATTTCGGCCAGTTCTTCCTCGGTCATGTCCTCGGTGCCGGCGGGTCGCTCGGGGAGCACCAGGTAGCGGATCTCGGCGGTGCTGTCCCAGACCCGGATCTCGACATCCCCGGGCACGTCGAGTCCGAACTCGCGCAGGACCTCGCGCGGCTCGATCACCGCCCGCGCCCGATAGGGGGCGGACTTGTACCACACGGGGGGCAGCCCCAGCGTCGGCCACGGGTAGCACGAACAGAGGGTGCACACGACGAGGTTGTGCACCTCGCGCGTGTTCTCGACCACCTTCATGTGCTCGCCCTGCCCGCCCAGATAGCCGAATTCTCCGATCGCGGCCGTCCCATCGGCGAGGAGGCGCTCGCGGTACGCGGGGTCGACCCAGGCCCGCGCGACGACCTCGGCGCCGTTCCGGGGGCCGACGCGGTTCTCGTAGGTGTCGACGATCTCGTCCAGCGCCGCCGAGTCCACCATCCCCTTCTCGACGAGGACGGACTCCAGCGCCCGCACCCGGAGGGCGATATCCGGCGGCACGTCCTGATGGTCGTGATCGTGGTCGTGGCCGTGATCGTCCGTCTGCTCGGCCATCAGCTTCCCCGGGGCCGCGAACGCGGCGGCCCCAACCGCCGCATCCTTGATGAATCCGCGCCGGTCGACCGGCCGCCCTTCCGATTCGTCCATACGCACCCCCTGCTGCATCCATGGTGACGACGGGCCGCAGGGCGGCGCAACCGGTCCGTCCATTCGGCGCCGCGGGTTCCGGCGCGAGCGGGATTGCGTCCCGCGTGCCGTCCGCGCACCCTTGGCCCATGACCGTCTCGTACGAGAACTCGAAGGCCGTCTTCGACGGCATCAGGGCCGCCGGGATCCGGAGCATCTCGGCCCTCCCGGAGACGTGGCTCGGGCTCCTCCTGCAGCGCGCCGAGGACGATCCCGAGGTCGAACTCATTCAGGTGGCCAAGGAGGAGGAGGCGATCGGCGTGGCGGCCGGCGCCTACTTCGCCGGCGAACCCCACGTCCTGCTGATGCAGAACCACGGGTTCTTCGCGGCGATGAACGGGATCATCTCCCTCGCCCAACTTTATTCCGTCCCGCTCTGCATGCTGATCGCGGTCCGGGGGCACTGGGGCGAGCCGTATCCGTGGCACACGCGCGGCGGGATCGTGACCGAGGCCCTCCTGCAGGCGCTCAATATCCCGTATCACCACGCGCGGGATCCCGCCCTCGTCGCGAAGGAGATCGCCGAGGCGTACACGCTCTCGCAGAGTTCGCTCTCGCCCGTCGCGCTGCTCCTCACGCGCGACCTCATGGAAGTCTGACCCGCGGAGGGACGTTGGAACGCGCACAGTGTCTGGAACTGATCTATCCCGAGATCGAGGACAAGCTCGTCGTCACGATCATGGGCGCGTGCGCGCAGGAACTGTACGACCTCGGGCACCGCGAGAACTTCTTCTACCTGCAGCACGCGATGGGACTCGCCTCCTCGATCGGCCTCGGCCTCGCGAGCTATCTGCCGCATGAGAAGGTGATCGTGCTCGACGGAGACGGCTCCGCGCTTATGAACCTGGGCACGTTCACGACGCTCGCGCGCTACCGGCCCCGGAACCTCCTCCACATCATCTTCGACAACGGGAGCCTGCTCTCCACGGGCGGGTTCGAATCGCACACCACGTCGGGGATCACCGACCTCGCGGCGATCGCGCGCGGGGCCGGGATCGAGCATGCGGTCTCGGTGGATTCGCCGATGGCGTTCGGGGAGGCTTTCGTCGAGGCGATGGAACGGGATGACCTGAGCGTGATCGTGGCCAGGGTCGACGCGGTGGGTCCCGACAACTACGGGATGGACTTTGCGCTGCCCGAGAACGCGTTCCGGTTCAGGCGCTGCGTGCAGGAGCGGCGGGCCGCGACGGGCTGGACCCCGCCCCCCATGCCGGGGCACATGGGCGCCGCCTAAGGGGGAGGCCCCCCCACCGCAGTTCCGGCTTCGGTCGCCACGCGCTCCACCACCGCCCGGACGCGTGCTCCGAAGGCGTGTGCGCGTTCCATCGCCTCCGCTTCATCCACCGTGAGGATCCGTCCGTCCCGTACCACGATGCGACCGTTCACGAGCACGGTGGAGACATCGCTCCCCCGAGCCGCGTAGACGAGGTGCGAGTAGACGTGGTAGAGCGGAGTGAGTCCGGCCCGGCGCGTGTCGAGCAGCACGATGTCGGCCCGCTTCCCCGGCTCGAGCGAGCCGATGCGGTCGTCCAGGTTGAGCACGCGGGCGCCGCCCATGGTGGCCATCCGGAACACGGTCTCGGCCGGGAGCGCGGTGGGGTCGCCGTTCGTGAACTTGTGCAGTTTGGCGGCCGTGTCCATCTCGTCGAACAGATCGAGGTTGTTGTTGCTCGCCGCACCGTCGGTGCCGAGTCCCACCGGGATCCCGGCCGCCAGCGCCTCTACGACCGGGGCCGCCCGCCGAATCCCCAGCTTCAGGTTGCTCTCGGGGTTGTGCGAGATCCCGGCTCCCCCGGCCGCGATCCGCGCGATATCCTCCTCGGAAAGGTAGATGGCGTGCGCGAGCACGGTGCCCGGGCGCAGGGCGCCGATCGACGCGAGAGCCTCCACGACTCCCATGCCGGTCAGTTCGTTCGCCGTCGCAAACTCGCTGGCGTCTTCCGCGGCATGGATCTGAAACGGAGCACCGAAGTCGATGGCCAGCCGAGCCGTCTCGCGGACGTCGTCGAGCGAGGTCGTGTAGAGCGAATGGGCGGCCGTCCCCGGGACCAGAGTGGGATGATCCCGATACCTCTCGAGGAACTGCGCGGCGTCCCGGAGCGACGCCTCCGGTGACCCGAAGTCCGGTGCCGGGAATCCGATGACGTGCGGGCCGAGGACGGCGCGGATGCCGGCGTCGATCACCGCCCGCGCCGCATCATCTCGGAAGTAATACATGTCCGCGAAGGTGGTCGTCCCGCTCTTCAGCATCTCGATCGAAGAGAGGAGCGTGCCCCAGTAGACGAACTCGGGATCGACCAGTGCGGCCTCGGCCGGGAAGATGTGGTCGTCCAGCCAGGTCATGAGCGGCATGTCGTCGGCGAGTCCCCGGAAGAGCGACATCGCGGCGTGGCCGTGGGTGTTGACGAGGCCGGGGATGACCAGGTGGCCCGTCGCGTCGAGGACCGGCACACCAGACGGCCGGGGGTCCGCTTCGTCCAGCAGGCCGGCGATCGCGTCCCCTTCCACGAGCACGGCGCCTCCCTCGAGGACGGTGCCGGCCTCGTCCATGACCACCACCGTCCCGCCGTCGATCAGGAGCCGACCGTCACGCGTCGCCTCGCCCGGGTCTGCCGAACACGCCGCCAGCAGCACGCAGACGAGAAGAGGGGCGTCCGTCCGTCCCATGACCTTGGCTCGGTTCACCGTCGGGACCCAGCCGCCCCCGCCCACAGCGCTCCGATGGGCACCAGGCCAGCTTGGAAACGGCGTCTGATCGTTACTGGAGGTTCGGCTAATCGTTATCGACGCTTGCCGGTGGTCGCCATGGATCGCTAGCCCTCCCGCGGTTGCGGGACGATCCGGATGTAGGGCAGGGGCTGCTCCCAGCCGTCCGGGAACCGCTCTCGCGCCACGTCGTCCGAAACCGCTGGCGCGATGATCACGTCATCACCCTGCTCCCAGTTCGCCGGCGTGGCCAGTTGCTTCTCGGCCGTGAGCTGGCACGAATCGAGGAGCCGCAGGATCTCGGCGAAGTTGCGGCCCGTGCTCATCGGATAGGTGAGCGTGGCCTTGATCTTCCTGTCCGGGCCGATGACGAACACCGAACGCGCCGTCGCGTTGTCCATCGGCGTCCGGCCCTCCGACGTGTCGCCCGCGTCCGCGGGCAGCATGTCGTACGCCTTCACGATCTCGAGGCCGGGATCGCCGATCAGGGGGTAGCCGACGGCATGGCCGCGGAGCGACTCGATGTCCTTTGACCAGGCCTTGTGGTCGCTGACCCCATCGACGCTGATCCCGATGATCTTGCAGTTGCGGGCCGCGAAGGCGTCCTGGAGCGCGGCGACGGCGCCCAGTTCCGTCGTGCATACCGGCGTGAAATCCTTCGGATGGGAGAAGAGCAGGGCCCAGCCGTCCCCGATCCAGTCGTGGAAGTTGATCGTCCCCTGGGTCGTCTCGGCGGTGAAATCCGGCGCCGTGTCATTGATGCGAAGCGTCATCGGTACTCCCGGGTCCTGGTTTGTCTCGGCAAGTCCGCCACCGGCGGCCACGGCCAATGATCGGCCCTTCAGGCAACGGGGACAACGCCGTCCCGCGCCGGACTTCAGCTATGGCCGAAACCTCGCCGATCCCTTCATGTTGATCGCCTTCGTCGATGCGCTCGAAGAACCGAAGGCCGTAGAACCTGGAGAGAGTTCAGAATGAAGATCGGACGCCGAGTCCTGCTGACCACCGCCCTGCTCACCGTCGCCATCGTCGCGACGGCGCGGGCGCACACCATGTTCCTGAAGCTCGAGAGCTTCTTCCTGGAGCCGCACTCGACGAACGTCGTCGCGCTGCTCAATGGGGACTTCGACAACAGCGAAAACACCATCACCCGCGACCGCATGCTGGATGTCCGGGTGGTGGGACCGGATGGGATCGTCCAGCCGCCGGCCTCGGCGTGGCGCGACACGGCGATGTTTCACTGGCACGCCGACAGCGTCGACACGGCGCTCCTCACCTTCGAGACGGGCTCCGCCGGCACCTACACGATCGGAGTCTCGACCGAGGCCCGGGTGTTCACACTCACCGCGCAGGAGTTCAACGACTACCTGGTCCATGACGGCGTCGTCGACGCGATCGCAGAGCGCGAGGCGGCGGGGAAGACGAACGACGAGGCCACCGAACGCTACAGCAAGCACGTGAAGGCGATCGTCCAGGTCGGAGAGGCGCAGAGCGGGGAGTGGGCCGAGGAACTCGGCTACCCGGTGGAGTTCATCCCCCTGCAGAACCCGTACGATCTCGATGTCGGCGACGAACTCGAGGTGCGGTTCCTCCGCGCCGGCGAGCCGGTGGCGAACCAGATCGTGTACGCGAACCACGAGTTCAATCACGAGCACGACGACACGGGCGGGCACGTCGACGCCGTGGAGACCCGCACGGACGGGAACGGCGTCGCGACGATCCCCCTGATGGCAGGTGGGCGGTGGTTCGTCCGGGCGATCCACATGGTCGAGACGACCTCGGAGCCCGACGTGGACTACGAGTCGAACTGGGCCACGCTGACGTTCCAGATCCGCTAGTAGCCGCGCCCTCGGTCGACGACCGCGAGGAGCGGCTCGCCGGCCACGAAGCGCCGCAGGTTCTCTCGGAATAGGACCCACATCCGCTCCATGTGTCCGTCGGAGTCACCGCCGAGGTGTGGCGTGATGATCACGTTCGCCATCGACCAGAGCGGGTGGTCCGGCGGGAGCGGCTCCGGGTCGACCACGTCGAGACCCGCAGCGGCGATCCGTCTCTCCCTGAGCGCCGCGACGAGCGCCTCGGTGTCCGTCGTGCGACCGCGGCCCAGCGTGATGTAGAAGGCGTTCGGACGCGTCAGCCGAAAGAACGCGTCGTCGATGAGGCCGTCGGTCTCCGGCGTGAGGGGCAGGGCGTTGACGATCACGTCCGCCTCCGGCACCAGTTCCAGGAGTTCCGAGGCCAGACCGACGCGTTCCACGAAATCGGGTCCCTCCCGGCTGCTGTTCCGGGTCGCGATGACCCGCATCCCGATCCCATGCGCGATGCGGGCCGTCTCCGTGCCGATCCCGCCGAGGCCGATGACGAGCATGGTACGGCCGCGGAGTTCGAGCAGTTCGCTGCCTTCGCCGACGTAAGGGGAGGGACCGGTGAGGGGGGTGATGTCCCAGCTTCGCTCGTGCTGAAGGTCGCGGGCGATGTGGAGTCTGCGGCTCAGCGCGAGCGCCATGCCGAGTGCGTGTTCCGCGCCGCCCGGGGCGAAGATGCGCTGTGCGTTGGTGAGGAGGATGTCCTCGGCCTCGGCGAAGCCGGGGATCGCCAGGTAGCGCTCGACGCCCGCCGAAGCGAGTTGCACCCAGCGGAGCTGGTCGCCGGCCGCGAGGATGTCCGCGTTCAGCGCCCCGAGGACCGCGTCGGCGTCGGACGCCTCTGCGGCCGCGGCCCGCGCGTTGTCGACGACGACGAGGTTCACGCCCGGGGCCACCTCCGCCAGTTCGGCCGTGCGTCCGGGCCACAGGTCGACTGCGACGACCTTCACGGGAGCTTCCCAGTCAGGAGAGGAACGATCGGGCGACGGGCCCGGACGCAGGCCGAGCACCCCGGCCGGCGTGCCCGCGGCGTCGGCGGCGCTTTCCGGCGCTCGATCCGCCCGGCAACCCGCGAGCGCGAGCCCGGCCAGCGATGCGCACGCGACGCGATGCCCGGCCTGGCGAGTTCGCGGGCGCCCGCGCCACGGCCGACTCCCCGGAGGGCGCGCTACCGATCCCCCCCGGTGCGCTCCTGGTAGCGGGCGCCGCTCAGAACGTTGGAGATCGCGTAGTTGCCTTCGTGGCAGGCGTACTCGTAGAGCAGATGGTCGAAGCGCTTGAAGGGGACCTGTCCGCCCCAGCTGCTCGTGTAGGTCCCGGGGTCGTCGATCGTGAACTCGTACAGGATCGTCTCTTCATCCACGCGCGTGAAGCGCTCGACGACCTTCCGGTCCTTCGACGGCGCCACGCCCCGGAATGCGTGTTCCGGATTCAGGTTCGTCGTCTCGACGACGAGCGTCCCATCCTCCCAGTAGCCCCACGAATCCCCGAACCACGGACGAAGGTCGTCCGACGACTCCGCATCTCCGGCCTCCGTCGTCTCTCGCTCCTCCCCCTCCCCGGGCGGGTCGCGCAACTCGATGATCCGGGCATCGTGGACCATCTCGGCCACGATCACGATGTAGTCCTCGTTCTGCGCGACCGTGTAGCTGTTGTTGTACCAGTAGTTGGGCAGCATCGGAGGTCCGGCGCTCGAACCGAACGAGACGATGCATCGCTCGGAGAGAGGCCGAAGCTCGGGGTGGTCGAACTGGCCGAACCGGCTGCGGAATTCCGCGGCCTCCTCCAGCCGGCGACGCGCCTCCGACGTGAGCTCCGGGACTCTGCCGTCCGGCGGGTGCGTCACGAGCGAGCTCCGCGGCTCGCCGTTCACGATCGCCACGCGGTCGCCCGGCTCACGGTAGAATTCGTCGTAGCAGGTGGTCGCCCCGTCGATACACACGGTGTGGTCGCCCCCCGGCGGCAACGCTCGATCGGGATCGACCGGGGCCGTACGGTCGGCGACGGTCTCGGCCTGCCCCCCCTCGATCGCGGCCACTTCCTCCCAGGTCAGTACAGGCCCCCGGCCCTCGGGGCGTTCGAAGGGGGTGAGGGTCTGGTTGGTCCAGTTGCCCTGCAGATCCGGGTGCCCGTACGGGGTCAGCGGAGGCTCCCAGTCGGCCGAGGCAGTCTGGGTTCGGGCCATACCGGGCAGGAGCAGGGCCGCGGAGGCCCCGAGGGCGAGCACGCCGATTGCGACGTACCTGGACGGGCGGGAGCCGAAGTGATCCGTACTCATCGTTCCTCCTTCGCGCCGGCGTGTAGTTCGGCCACGGGGTCAATCTGTCCTCCGCAACTCACCAACGCGAGACGTGGAACGAGAAAGGGCCCGGTCACCCGGGCCCTTTCGGATAATTCAACCGTGTTGCGGCGGGATCAGAAACCGCCGCCGCGGCGCTGCGCTGTCCGACCCGTCGATTTGCCGCCCGAAGGGGCGCTGACGCGACGAGCCACCGTCGGCGTGCTCTTGGCCGGTTGGGCCGCACTCGAAACGGTTGGGGTGGAGGAGATCTGCAGGTTGTATCCACCACCGCCGCGGCGCCGGGCGGTGCGGCCGGTGGAACTGCCGCCGGAGGAGCCGCTGGAGCGGCCGATCGACGGCGTGCCCCGCGAACTGCCGATGAATCGGGTCGCACCGCCGGAACTACGCCCGCTGCTGTAGCCCCGGCCACTGATCACCCGGCCGCCGTTGTTGGTGTCACCGACCCGGATGATCCCCGGGCCGTACCCGTAGCCATAGCCGTGCCCGTAACCGTACCCATAACCATAAGGGAATCCGTACCCGTACAGAGACGATTGGTAGCCGAACCCGAATCTGGAGTAGGGGTATCCCCAGCGGGAGTAGCCGCCGAAGAACGGATCGTAGAGTCCGCCGTATCCGAGGGCCGGTTGGTTGCCGACAGCACCTTCGGAGGAGAGGGCGAAGTACTCCGGATAGCTCCGCGCGATCATCATGTCGATGACGTCCTCCGGGACGCCCGCATCGGCAAGCTGGACGAGCCGGCCCGCGTCGACCTCGAGGGGGCTCTCGTGTTCGACGACCCAGGCCTCGACCGCCTCCGGATCGACGTTCTGCGCGGCCTCGACCACATCCTCGACCGAGTAGCTGCCGGAGGCCGCGAGCCGCATCGAGCGCACCGCCAGGCTCCGGTCGGCCGCGATCTCACCCAGGCCGACGGCGTCCGCCTCACTCTGCATCGCGAGCCGATAGCGGGTCACCCAGGTCAGCTTCGCGTCGTCCACCGTGACGACGCGAGTATCGATCCAGACCTCGGGCGAGATCATCGCGAACATCCCGCTCGACGCGCGTTCCACGCCACCGTCGCAGGTCTGGTCCACCCGCATGAAGACCCGGCCGGGTCGCGAAGCGAAGGCTGCGCGCCGCGAGCCGCGGCAGCCCTCGAGGCTCGACTCGCGGGGCTGTCCGTCCGCCCGCACGACCTCTCGCGAGGTGATCTCGCCGTCTTCCACCCAGACCATCTCGACGCCGGCCTCGCCGGCGCTCGGCTGGAAGCAGAGGAGCGATTCGGGCGCGTCGGCCGTCGTCGAGGTGCGGACGGGCTGCCAGCACCCCATGAAGGCGAGCCAGCGCCCGTCCATCTCCTGTGCCGCCACGTTCGCGAGCGGTCCGGCGGTGAGCATCGCGACGGCGGCGACGAGGAGGGCGGGCCCGATTCGGGCGAGTCGCGGTTCATTCATGAGACTTGACCTCGATGTTTGTTACAGCCGCAGCGAGAAGCCGAGTGCGGCGCGGAGACCCGTCAGGTCGATCGGATCGAACCCGACGAAGTCGTTGCCCATGTCCGCACTGGCCCAAGAATAGCGGGCTTCGGCGGTGAAAATCCACCGCAGCCCGAGCGAGTAGTCGAAACCGGCCGTCGCGTAGGCGAGCGGCGAACCGTCGCTCGACGCGAAATGGTCGACGAAGATGTCCAGGGTCTCGTAGTCGACGAACTCGCCCGACTGCTCGAATTCGTACCAGACAAAGCCGACGCCGCCGCCCACGAAGGGGGCCCACTTGGCGGGGATCCAGGCGAGATCGCTGATGCGGCGACCCCGCTCCGTCAGGTAGGCTTTCAACCCGACGGTAAAGGGGACGCGGCGGAAATTCGTCGTCTGCAGGATCGGCAGGTCGTCATCGCCGATGAAATCGCGGGATTCGGAATCGATCTCGCTGTTCTCGTACCCGAGCCCCAGCGAGAGGTCGATTCGGCCGGTGAGCTGGATTCCCAGATCGCCGGCAATGGCGGCCGAGTTGAAGTCGCTCTTCTCGACGGTGAGTTCGTTGCGCGTGAAGTCGAAGATCTCGCCCTCCGCGCGCGGCATCGCGTACCCGAACCGCAGCCCCAACGTCACGTTGGGACGGCGGAAGAGAAAGTCCTGCGCGAGGGCGATGTCCGCGGCCCAGGCCCCCGCCAGGACCGCGAGGCCGACCGCCATCGAGAACCGTCTTGCCTGGTACGTCACGCTCCCCCCTTCTGTCGGCGCCGAGAGCGCCACACCCCGTTCTTCGACCTTCCACCCCCTAACACGAGGCAATGGCCCTTTGGGTCACATCTGGCGGGAGGTCGTGGTTACCGGACGATCACGGAGGCTTCCTGCTGGACTTCGCCCCCGCCCGAATCACGCGCCGTGACCGTGAGCGTCGTGCTCCCCGCGGCGACGGCGACCACGGTCAGAGTGCTGCCTGAAGCCTGCGCGGCCGCCACGAGGATGTTCGCGGTCGCCGCGTCGAATTCCAACTCATCACCCTCGGGATCGGAGAAGTACTGCGACAGGTCGATCCGCTGCGCCTGTCCCGCCGTAAGGGTCAGGGCCGGGAGCGACCGCACGACGAGCGGTGGCTGATTCGGCACGTTCACGGCGAAGTTCTGCACGGCCTCCCCGCCGGCCGTATCGCGCGCGACGATGGCGCCGGCGGCCTGGCCCGTGCCCACCCCGACCACCGTCATGATGTTGCCCGCCACCGACGCGCCCGCCACGAGCGCGTTCGTCGTGAAGGCTCCGTACGCGAGCGGATCGCCGTCGGGATCCTGGAAGAAGGCGGACACGTCCACCGTGACGTGGTCGCCGGCGGCGATGTTGATCAGCGGCACCATCCCGACCGGCACGGGCGCCTCGTTGAGCGTCGCGGGTTCCATCGGCCCGTCCTCGCTCTCGACGCATGCGGCCACCGCCATGACGCAGAAGGCCGCCGCGGTGCAGGCCCATACTCTTCCAAAACGCAGGTTGTTACGTATCATGGTTTTTCTCGTCTTCCTGTCTTGATAAGGGTTCAGTCCCGCCCGACGTTCGCCGCGAGAGTCACGGCAGCGTCATCGCCGCGAGACCATCCGTCAACTGGATCATGACGTACTGCTTCCCCTCGTGGACCCAGCTCGACATCCCGTAGCGGGTGTTGCCGGGAAGCTCCACCTGTCCGACCCGTTCGCCCGTCCGCTTGTCGATCGCGAACAGGTGTGGGGTCCCGTCACTCGTCTGCCCCGAAGCGAGCAGGAGCGTGGGCGTCGCCACCATGGCCGAATGGCCGCGACGGCCCTCGTTCGGGTTCACGTCCATGCCCTGCAGCATCGGGTGATCGCGAATCATCGCCTGCTGCCGCTCCGGCGCGTCCCCGTGGGGGATCATCCACAGGTGTTCGCCCGTGTTGACGTCGATCGCCGTGATCCGTCCCACCGGCCCCTTCCAGATCCGCAGGCCCTCGACCGTTGCCTGGTCCGCCGTGTTCTCGGTCACGACGCCCGCCGCGCGCGAGAACTCCGAGTGCGTGACCCCCGTCTGGTCGGGGCCATCCAGGTCCGACTCCATGCCGGGCGCCACCATCACCGGAGAGCACCCGCTCGTCGAGGTAACGAAGACGACGCCATCGACCGGATCGGCGACGGGGGGACCCGTGATGTTGGCTCCGCCTCCGCCGCCCGGACAGATGAGCGCCGGGCCGTCCCCGTCGGGGTTACCGACATGCGTGGGCGGGTTGAACAGCGGCGCGAAGAGGTCGTTCTCGCGCGCGTACTGCAGCGCCATCTCGCGCAGTTCCGGCGTGTAGTCGATGAGATCGGCCTCGGTGCGACCCTGCAAATCGTACGGCGCCGGCAATGTCGGGTGAGGCTGCGTCGGAGAAAGCTTCTCGCCCGGAACCTTCGAGGCCGGCACCGACCGCTCCTCGATGGGCCAGATCGGCTCGCCCGTCTCGCGGTCGAGGGCGTACAGCCAGGACTGTTTCGTGGCCTGGAAGACGCCCTTGACCGGCTGTCCGTCCACCACCACGTCCATCAGAATCGGGGCCGTCGGCGTGTCGTAGTTCCAGATGTCGTGATGCACGAACTGGTAGTGCCACCGGCGCTCCCCCGTCTCCGCGTCGAGCGCGACGATGCTTGTGCTGAACAGATTGTCGCCGGGATGGAAGCCGCCGTAGTAGTCGATCGTGGCGCCGTTCGTCACCACGTACACGAGGCCCAGTTCCGGGTCTGCGGAGAGCGGCGCCCATGCCGACACGTCTCCGGTCCACTGCCAGGCGTCGTTCTCCCATGTCTCGTGCCCGAACTCGCCGGGGCGCGGGATGATGTGGAACTTCCACTTGAACTCGCCCGTGCGCGCGTCGTAGCCGAGGATATCGCCCGGGACCATCTCCTTCCGCGTCTGGTTGTAGCCCTGCTGCGCGGAGTTCCCGATGACGACCACGCCGTTGACGACGATCGGCGGGGAAGAGGCCGTGATGTAGCCGATCTCGAGCGGCATCCCCTGATCCGGGTCGTATTCCTGGTTCAGGTTCTCCCACGGCCCCCAGCCTTCGACGAGGTCCGCGACCAGATCGACCGCGCCGGAGGACGGGAAACCCTCCAGCGCCACGGGCTCACCCCAGTTCTCGAGCGGCTGCCCGGAGTCCGCGTCGAGCGCGTACAGGAAAAACCCGGGACTGATGATGTAGACGACGCCGCGTCCATCGATCTCGGCGTAGGCGACGCCCTTTCCGTACGCCTTCCGCATCGAGTACTCGTGCCGCCAGGTCATCGGTTCGGCGAAGCTCCAGAGGAGCCTGCCCGTGGAGGGGTCGAGCGCGACCACGTGCCGGTTTTCCCCCGTGACCGTGATCATCCTCCCGTCCACGTATGAAGGAGTGGCCCTCGGGGTGCTGGGTCCGAAGCTCGAGGCGTCCCACCGCCAGGCGACCTCGAGGCTCTCGAAATTCGAGGCGTCGATCTGGGTCGCCGGGGTGTAGCGCGTGTGCCAGACGTCCCCGCCCATGTAGGTCCACCCGGCCCCCTCGGTGCCCGGGCCCTGGGCCGTCGCGTCGCCACAGAGTGCCGGTACGAGAAGCCCCGCCAGGAGAACCGGATTCTGACGAGAGCATCTTCGGGATCGTCCATTCGAGTTCTTCTTCTTGATCGCCATCATCCGCGTTTTCTCCAAGGCACCTTGATTTGCCGCCTCTCGAACCTGGTCCTGCCACAGGGATAGGAGGGCAGCCTTCCTCTCCGCGCCCGCTTCTCGGCTCGCCGGCTCTACAACCGCTCAGCTTCATCGTGCGAGCAAAGTCTCGGGGGGCGCAACAGGTCGGCGCGTGGCGAGCCGGTGAGGTAACCCGTGGGGAGTTGGACACGCGACCGGCGGGTTTGGTCTATGGTGCTGGTCAGCCTTCGCGGTAGCAGTCCTCGATGATCTTGAGGCGTGGCTGCTCTCCGGCGGGTTTGGTCCAGACGAATGGTTGAGTTGCCCCCGGCCCGCGCGGCGCGACTGTCCGAACGTGCCAGGCTCGGAGTCGGCCCGGTCCCGGACCGCTACGACAGCGAACTGCGAGGCGACCGGTCCCGGGCGGTTCCGCTCAGTCTTCGTCCGCGATTGTGAACAGCCGAAGACTTGCCGGGTACATCAGCCACGCCGCGTCGTCCAGGACGCGGCTGCTCCAAGCCTCCTCCTGCAGAGGATCGCGCCACAGCACGGTCACCCGGCCGTCCGCCTCGTATGGCACGAACACGCCGTCAATCGTATCAAGTCCCGGAACGAGCCACACGCCCCGATCCCCGGCCCGCATGTCCTTGAACCCGGGCGCCACGGCTCCGGGGAAGGCCTCGGCCATCAGCTCCATGTCGGCTCGTACGCTCTTGACCAGCCATGCGGGTACCGGGATGCGGGAGATGTCAACGATTCGGGGCGGCTCGTACTCCAGTCCGATTCGCCACAGGCTCGTCCGGATCGCGTCGAGGAGTATCACCTCGCCCCTCCGTCCGCCCGACACCACCAAGTGCCCGGGACTGATCCGGTCCGGCCCGTACGCCAACTCGCTGGGAAGAGGAACCTCGCTTGGGATGTTCAAGGGCCGGTCCGCGACCGCGTATGCCGTGAGCAGGAAGCCCGGGTGCGCACTGGCCCCCACCGGGCCGAGGACATGGTCGACACCGAATCCGGCGGTCGTGGCCACGGGAAGCTGCGCGGTCTGCGGCTCGCCGCCTCCGAGAGGGAAGCCTACAAGTGCCCCTCTGCCGGGATCGCCCACCCATAGAGTGCCATCGGGTGCGAACTCGACGCGCCACGGGGACTGCAGGATCTCAGGATCCCCCGGCCCCAGGGGACCGCCGAGGGTCGCGATGTGCTCCCCCTTGGAGCGGAAGAGTTGGACCCGTCCTGCCAGCCGGTCCGCAATCGCGACCGTATCCCCGAACAAATCGAACCCTCGAGCCCGCTCCAGGAAGATGTCGTGCGAGAGGATGCCGCCGGGCGGCAGCTCTTGCACGAACTCGCTCACCACGACGTTCCTGCTCGAACCGACATCGGATCGGCCGCTTCCCTCGCCGCACGCCCAAATCGCGCACGCCGCCACCGCGACCAAGCGAAGCCGGTGGTGAAGGAGCGGCGCACCTCCTCCCCGGAGGTCACTCAACATTTTCTTAGCGAACAGTCATCACCAGGATCAGGATTGGTGATGATCACGATCGTACCGCAATCCACTTCGTTAAGGTTCACGCTTCGGCCGTCATCCATCTCGTACCAGCAGGTGCAGAGCAGGCAGGTCCCGAGGCCCCAGGTCCCCGGGAACGGGATGCTTACACACATTGAGAATGTGAGGACGCCGCGATCCGGCCGCATGGAGGAACTGCTCGAGATGTAAGGGGCGCAGCCGTGGACGGCCGCCGCCCCCACCGCGCCCGATGCGACCTCCGCTTCGACTGCGGGGACATCGTTGACCTCGTGAGCGGCGTCCTCTGCGTGGGCGTGCCCCATCGGCGCAAAGGGAGTCAGCGTGGCGAGTAGGAGACCAGCCGCCACGACCCGGCGGAACTGCCTCGCACACAGAGTGATCGATGAGGTCGCGGACGCCGCCAACATCCTTCCAGTTGCCGCGGTGCAGGACACAGCAGAGGGAAAAAGCCTAATGCGGAACATCTTGCCTCCCGGGTCTAGGGTGTTTTCCTTGCCCCGGGGGGACTCGCTCCCGGGACTCGCTCCCTGGACTCGCTCCCTGGACTCGCTCCCTGGACTCGCTCCCTGGACTCGCTCCCTGGACTCGCTCCCTGGACTCGCTCCCTGGACTCGCTCCCTGGACTCGCTCCCTGGACTCGCTCCCTGGACTCGCTCCCTGGACTCGCTCCCTGGACTCGCTCCCTGGACTCGCTCCCTGGACTCGCTCCCTGGACTCGCTCCCTGGACTCGCTCCCTGGACTCGCTCCCTGGACTCGCTCCCTGGACTCGCTCCCTGGACTCGCTCCCTGGACTCGCTCCCTGGACTCGCTCCCTGGACTCGCTCCCTGGACTCGCTCCCTGGACTCGCTCCCTGGACTCGCTCCCTGGACTCGCTCCCTGGACTCGCTCCCTGGACTCGCTCCCTGGACTCGCTCCCTGGACTCGCTCCCTGGACTCGCTCCCTCGGGACTCGCTCCCTGGACTCGCTCCAAAATCCCTACCGTCCCGAGGGACAGCGCACAAGGGCCGCGAGGCGCGGTCCCGCGGACATTTCCATTGCGGTACGGCAACAGCGTGCGGGCCCGCCTTGCACGCAAAGGGCGTTTCTTCGCACTGTATCCGGGTACTATGCCCGGGATTAACAAGGGGACCTACAGAGGACGAGTCCCATCGCTCCGGAGGACGTCTCATGCGTGAATCGCGTCACTCGAACCAGACCTGGTCGCGTATGGCGGCCCGGGCAGTCTTCATCGTTCCGCTGACCCTCGGTCTCGCGGTCGGCGCGCTCGCGGCGCAGGGGCCGGCCGCCAACGGCGCGGCGGTAGACGTCACCTTCGCCCGGGACGTGGCCCCGATTCTCCAAGCAAATTGCCAGATCTGCCACCGGCCGGGTTCCGTTGGGCCCATGCCGCTCCTCACCTACCGTGACACGCGCCGCTGGGCCCCCCGAATGAAGGAACTGGTCTCCCAGCGGCTCATGCCCCCGTACCACCTCGACACGGGTGTCGGCATCCAGGACATCAAGGGTGACTGGCGGCTGAGCGAGGAAGAGATCGAAACGGTGGTCGCGTGGGCGGACGCCGGGGCCCCCGAGGGCGATCCGGCCGACATGCCGGCCCCGGTCGACTGGCCCAACGAGCAGAAGTGGCAGCTCGAGGACGTACTCGGCCCCCCGGATCATGTCATCAAGTCGAAGCCCTTTGACGTGCCCGCCGAGGGCGGCGACACCTGGTGGCGCCCGAGAGTGCCGACGGGACTCGAGGAGGACCGCTGGATCATGGCCTTCGAGACGCGGCCTTCATTCCCGGCCGGACGCCAGGTCGTCCATCACGCCATCCCCCGCCTCCTGCGGCTCGACGAAGAGGGCGAGTACCAGCGCATCCAGAGCCTGTCGGAATACGCGATGGGCAAGATCGGCGAGATCGTGCCGACCGACGCCGGACGGCTGTTGAAGGCGAACGACATGATCGAGTGGGACGCCCACTACTATCCCATGGGATATGAAGTCGACGACGATCAGGTCGAACTCGGGATCTGGTTTCACCGGGAGGGGTTCGAGCCGGAGTTCCAGCAGGATCTGAGCCTGTATCCCCTCCGCGGCGACATCGCGCTGGCGCCGGGAGGTACCGCCATGACGCAGGGGTTCCACCGCTGGGACCATCCGGTGAGACTCGACAGCTTCCAGCCGCACGGGCATGTGCACCTGCACGCGATGTCGATCCAGGCGATTTATCCCGACGGCAAGGTCGAACTCGTCAGCATGGTCACGGATTTCGACGCGCGCTGGCACCACAGCTACATTTATGAAGACGATGCGGCGCCGCTGCTCCCGACCGGGACGGTCCTCGTCATGACGGGATGGTACGACAACACGGAAGAGAACGAGCTGACGCCGGACCCGGAGATCTGGTACGCGCGCGGCAGCCGGACGGGCGACGAGATGTCCCACGCGTGGCTCGCCGTGACGCACCTTTCGGAAGACGGTTTCGAGCGGCTGGTGGAGGAGCGGGAGACGCTCACCAGCGACGACGACGCCGACAGCAACAACGACGGCAACAACGACAACTGAGCCGAGCCATGCGTACCGGACGTCTCGCGGCCGCCCTGCTCGCCGCGCAGCTGGGGGCGGTCGCGCCGACGGCCGCGCAGCAGGTACAGCGGCTGCCGCTCGCGCCCATCCCGCCGAAGGGCGAGCCGGTGGCGCCGTTCTTCGAGGGGTGGTACCGGAACGACGACGGCACGTTCACGCTTTCGTTCGGCTTCTTCAACCTGAACACCGAGCAGATTCTCGACATCCCCATCGGCGCGGAGAACTCCATCGAGCCGGCCGAGTTCGACGGGGTGCAGCAGACGCACTTCCCGGTGCGGCCGCGCCGGGATCGGGGCGTGTTCTCGGTTACCGTGCCCCCGACCTGGGAGGACGGAGAGCAGCGGGTCGTGTGGACGATCACGGCGAACAGAGTGACCTATTCCGTGCCGGGGCGCGTAGGAGTCTCTGCGCTGCAGCTCGACTACGGGCCGCGCGCGATGGGGTCCGTGCCGCCGATGGTGCGTTTCGACCCGGAGGGGCCCGCAGGCCAGCACGTACAGGGCGTCTGGGGGGAGCCCCGCACGGCGAAGGTCGGGGAGCCGCTGACCCTCCAGCTGTGGACTGACGAGGTCTCCGTCCGGGATCCCGAAGACCTCGTGAACCAGGAAGTCGACGTCGAGGTGAGCTGGTTCAAGCATCAGGGCCCTGCCGCCGAGGTGTCGTTCGAGCCGTGGCAGATCACGATCGCGGGCGGGACCGGCGAGGCGACGACGGCAGCCGTGTTCAGCGAGCCGGGGGAGTACGTGCTGCGGGCGCGCGTCGACAACTGGAACGCCAACGACAGCACGGGCGGCGACCAATGCTGCTGGTCGAACGCCTACGTCCGGGTGACCGTCATCCCCTGACCCTGGCCTTGTCCCGGTAAGCGGTCGTGCGAACCCCCGCTACAAGGAGGCGTCATGGCGGACCCGACACGCCGCGTCATCGCTGCACCCGCCGGCCGCCTCTTCCCGCTGCCCGCGCTGGCCGCCGTCTGCCTGGCGGCGTGCGGTCCCGGCTATCCGGCTCCGCCCGAGACCGCTCGCGTTCCGGTGGTCGACACGCTGCACGGGGTCGCGTTCACCGACGACTACCGGTGGCTGGAGGACCAGGAGAGCGCGGAGACGCGGGCCTGGATCGCCGAGCAGAATGCCTACGCGGAACAGATCGTGGGCGAAGCGCCGCTGCGGGCGGAACTGGAGGGGCGCCTCCGCGAGCTGATGGACGTGCCCGGGGCGATCTTCCCGCGCCGGGCGGGGGAGTACGAGTACTTCTCGTTCCGGAAGCCGGGCCGGGAGGTAGGGGCGATCTATCGCCGGCCGGCGCCACCCCCTCCGGAAGACGGGCGCCGGGGTGGGCCGATCGATCCCGAGGGTGAATTCGAGGTCGTGGTCGACCCGCTGGATCTGCGGCCCGACGGCACGACCAGCGTGGACATCCAGGACTTCTCCCCCGACGGCCGTCTCATGCTCTACGCCATCCGGGATGGAGGGCGGGACGAGCGGGAGTTCCGCGTCCGCGACCTGGAGGGCGGCGAGGACCTGCCCGACCGCCTGCCGACCTATCTGTACGGCAACATCTCCTTCGATCCGGAAGGCGACGGCTTCTACTACAGCCGCCGGTCGCGGGAGACGGGCGCGCGGATCCGCTACCACCGGCTGGGGACCGACCGCGAGGAGGATGAGGAACTGTTCGGGGAGGGGCACGGGCCGGAGCGGTTCGTCAACTTCTCGCAGGGGGGCGATGGCCGGTGGCTGGTGTACACCGTGCAGCACGGCTGGGCGCGGACGGACGTCTACCTGCACGACCTGCGCTCCGGGGTGGGGCCGGAGCCGCTCGTCGTCGGGGCCCCCGCGCGCTTCAGCACCCGCTTCGTCGAGGACGAACTCTTCCTGCTCACGAACCTGGATGCGCCGAGGAACCGCCTGCTCGCGGTGGACCCCGAGAACCCGGACCCGGATCCGGCGGCGTGGCGGGAGGTGCTGCCCGAGGCCGACGACCTCCTGACCGGATACCGGATCATCGACGGGCAGATCTACGCCGACTACCTGCACAACGTGAGCAGCCGGATCGTGCGCTACGACATGGACGGGACGCGGACGGGCGAGATCCCCGTGCCCGAACATCACGTGGCCACGCTTCGCGAGTGGGGGGAGGGGCGCGCGCTCCTCACGCTGACGTCGCTCCTCACGCCGTCACACATCGTCGAGATCGACCTCGAGACGATGGAGAGCGAGCCGTGGCTCCCCTCGGAGGTCCCATTCGACGGATCGGAGTACGAGGTGCGGCAGGTCTGGTACACCTCCGCCGACGGGACCGAGGCCCCGATGTACGTCGCGCACCGCCGAGGGCTGGAACCCGGCGGGTCCGCGCCCACGCTCCTGTACGGGTACGGCGGCTTCAACGTGAACCTGCTGCCCCGTTTCGACGCCCGCGCCGCCGTGTGGATGGAACGCGGGGGTGTGTACGCCATCGCGACGCTGCGGGGCGGCGGCGAGTTCGGCGAGGAGTGGCACCGGGACGGCATGCTGGAGAACAAGCCGAACGTGTTCGCCGACTTCATCGCGGCGGCGGAGTGGCTCATCGACAACGGCTACACGAACCCGGAGCGGCTCGCGATCCGGGGCGGGAGCAACGGGGGCCTGCTCGTCGGCAGCGCGCTCACGAAGCGGCCGGATCTGTTCCGCGCCGTCTTCTGCGGCTTCCCGGATCTGGACATGGTCCGCTTCTACCAGTTCACGCACGCGAACAACATGCCGGCCCTGCTGGAGTACGGGAACGCGGCGGTCGCCGAGGAGTTCGAGGTGCTGCGCACCTTCTCGCCCTACCAGAACGTGCGCGACGGCGTCGACTATCCGGCGGTCATGCTCACCCAGGGAGATCTCGACACGCGGGTGCCCCCGCTGCAGGCCCGGAAGATGGCGGCCCGCCTCCAAGCCGCCTCCAGCTCGGGTCTGCCGGTGATCCTCGACTACGATCCGCGGGCCGGCCACGCGGGCGGCCGCGCGTTCAGTCGCAACGTGCGCAACACGGCGATGGAACTCGCCTTCCTGCTCCAGCAGCTCGGCGCGTCCTGACCCCCGAACCAGGCTCGGTCGCCCTCCTTCGCCTATCTTGAATCGCGAAGTTCCAGAGGAATCCGGGGGACGGCCATGCGCAAACACGGCGATTTGAACGAAGAAACCAGCACCCCTCCGGCAGATCCGGTGCGTCCGACGGCCATCGATGTCGAAGCGCTGCTGCGTCGAATACAACTCCGGTACGAGACGCTCGGGCCCGTCGATCTGAGCGAAGACAACCTTCGACGCCTGAAGGACGCCGGACGACCGTGATTCTGTCGCTCCGTGATCCATGGGCTCCTTGCATTTCTGATGAGATTCGGTTTGTATTCGGTTGCGGTGTGTGATTGAAGACGCCATAGCCCAGAGCATGTACTCCCCTTTTGCGAACGCCAACGGAGTGGAGTTTTGATCCCCGGATGAAACATGGTTCGATCTTGGTTTCCAGCTTGGAGGCGGCTACACGCGAAGGTGTGCACCGAAGGGAGCGTCATGTCTGAAGCTGCCAGGAACCTCTTCCGAGGCCCCTGGACGATCCGCGACATCGGGCCTGCGGTCCGGCAGGCGGAGCCTCGCGCTCCGCGCGCCGTGAGCGCGGTTGCCTGCGGTGCGGTGTCTGGAGGCGTCAAGGTCCCCGACCAGTCCTTAAGGGCGGTCCCGGCATGACTGCGGAAATTGCGGTCCTCAACAAGTCGGCGATCGCCCTCGCGGCCGACAGCGCCATGACCGTTTCGGGTACGCCGAAGCGCTACCCGGGCAACAAGCTCTTCGCGCTCAGCAAGAGTCATCCCGTCGGAGTGATGTTCTACAACAACTCGGAATTCATGGGGATTCCATGGGAGACCCTCTTCAAGATCTTCCGACAACGGATACTCCGGGCCGGCAGACCAACGGTGGCGGATTACGCGGAGGATTTTCTGCAGTACATATGCGATCCCGTGATCTGTACCGACGAACAGCAGTCCATGAATCTCCAGCGAATCGCCGACGCGTTGTTCGCGGGCGTACGGTCCGCCGTTGACGAGGAGAGGGCGACGGAGCCTGGCGAGAATGGTGACGCCGCGGCCGTTCGAACGGGCGTCGACCGCTGGCTGACTGACCTGGAGGCAGCGGATGGCGCTTCGTCCCTACAGGGGGTCGACTGCGCCGATCTTGTTCAGCGAAACCGGGGATCCATTGAGCAAATCATCGACGAACGTTTTGGGGGTATCGTCATCGATGATTCCAGCCGAGGCTTGCTCTGCGACCTGCTCGCGGTGGCCTTGGGAAGCGAATGGTTGTCGAACGGTCACTCTGGCGTCATCTTTGCGGGGTTCGGCGAAGATGAGTTCTTCCCGAGCCTTCTTGAAATCACGACCGATGGCATGATCGGGGATGCGTTGAAGGTGGTGGTTCGGCAGGTATACGACGTCTCGCGCGATGGAACTCGGGCAGCCATAGTTCCGTTCGCTCAAAGCGAGATGGTAGAGCGATTCATGGTGGGGGTCGATCCAGAGCTTGTCGACTATATTCGGCTCGCCGCCTACCTGAGGTTCCGTCGTCTTGCGCAAGCGATGAGTGGCGGCGATGCCGATGGTGAGCTGGAGGGGGACGTCGCGGCCCTCAACGAATTGGCTGAGGCACTGAGCGAGGATCTTCTCCAGGATGTGAAGCGGTTTTGTGGCGAGCGCTTCTCGCAGCCGATCGTGACTATCGTTAGACATCTTCCCAAGGAGGAGCTGGCGATCATGGCGGAAGCCTTGGTGAGCCTTACGTCTCTCAAACGGCGCGTCTCGCGAGACGACGAGTCCGTCGGCGGGCCGATAGACGTGGCCTTGATCTCGAAAGGGGATGGTTTTATCTGGAGCAAGAGAAAGCACTATTTCGACCCAAAACTCAACCTTGACTATTTTGCGAGACTGGCCGCAAGAACGAACCACGCAGGAACGGAGGCCTAGATGAGTTCGGGGCAGAACAGAATTCTTAGAAAAGACGATCGGAATCGTGAGCCGCGGGAGAGAGAGTGGCTGACGTCACCCCAGAAGGAAGAGATTAGGCGGCGGGCGATCAAAGACTCGGAACGCTCGTTCGAGAGGGTTCGCGAGCAGGTGGAGCGTCTGACCCGGCGTGCGAAGTCAGGGCAGTGATCCGCACGACGGAGTCGGCCAGTATCGCCCATTCTTGTCGGAGCGTCGCTTGGGCAGGGCTGCCACGCTGCAAATCCCGCGAGCAACAAGCTGCTGCACGTTGACCGTCCGTAGCCCGGCCGAGTGAGTCGTCAGCTCGGGCAGCGTGCGATCACGGTCTCCGTCCGACTCAAGGCTCGGCCGTCCTACCGCGTCCAGCCGGGAGGGTGCTTTCAGCCCTCACTCTCGGCCTATCCGATTCCGGCGAAGCGACTTGCAGTGCGGGTACGGAGAAAATGTCGGCGATCACGAAGATCCGAAACCAGCCTCGCAGAGCGATTCACATCTTAGGCCAAGTCCTCGGAAAACAGTTCGAGCCGCTTCACGGCCATACTGAAGTGGTCTTTCCAGAATCTCCACGTGTCTAGTGACCGCAGCGTTCTGCTCAGTTCCTGTTGGTGTCGCCAGGCGGCTCGTTCCTCCGCATCATCGGGTTCATCTTGTTCTTCGAGCTTCGCACACTTTTTCTGGATCCATTCAGTGCTTTCCCCCTGAGACACGAGCAGGATTGCCTCGAAGAGGGTTCGCCCTTCCATGCGACTGAATGCTGCCCCAGCTGGCTTCTTGTACAATTCACCGATCACTTGGTCGGCTGAGAATTGGCGAGTCACGAACTCCTGATATAATCTCGCATCCAGCGTCCGCAGAATCAGTGCAGCGGCGGCTGGCATCAGGAGCAGCCGTTGATTCTCGGAAAGGGAAGCGAAGACGAGTCCAAGTCTATGAATGGCCTGGGCGACTTGCCGAAGGCTGAGTTGTGGTAGAGAGAACGCTCCCTTCAGCATTCTTCGAAACGTGCTTAGGGAGTGCCGTACTTCCTGCGAATTCGTTCGGTTGAGGAAATTGTTGATACCGGCGGCGTCCAACATCGCATCGACGAACGCACCTCGATCGGGATCGGGTAGCCGAAAATCGATGTCGAGGAATCGTCTCAGATACCCGTGGGCATCGAAGTCCTGACCATAAAGAGCCTTGACCGAGTGCTCCAGTTCGGAGCGGTTCACGGCCAGCGCAAACACGACGTGACGCACCGAGAACAGGTGCTTTGCAATCTCGAGAAGCTCCACGGCGTACGATGGTCGACAGCGGTCGGTCTCATCAATCAGTACGATTAACGGTTTGTTGCCGTGACATTCGGACAGTGCGTCCGCAGCGGCTTGGAGTTCTCCAGAGAACCGACGGAGTTGTTTGACGCCGTCTTTGTAGCGGTCGACGCGCTCTCCGGGTTCCTGGAGGACAGTTAGGTCCAACACGCCGTGAGTCGCAGCGCTGAGGATGGACGGGGCTACGGCACGCAAGAGCTTCGGCACTTCGTCCTTTAGCTTCTGGACGTATGGGCTGGCTCTGCTGTCCCGGGAGTTCTCAAGGTCGGCGAGAAGCTCCGTTGAGAGTGCGAGCAAGGGGTCGCCGGTGAAATCAGTGTCCCAGGCGTTATAGGTTGTGACGGCGAACCCCTTCGTTCCGCAGGTGCTGCTCCCACATCCGAAGGAACGTGGTCTTTCCGGCGCCCCAGGGCGCGTCGACCGCCAGTACACAAGGACCTTCAAGGGAGCCGACGAGCCGGGTCAGCACTCGATGGGCTGCCTTCGGCCCAGAAGGTCGTTCTTGAACGGATCGTCTTCCGGGATGTCGATGTCTGGAGGTTGAATGCGAAATGCCATCACTTCGGATCCGGTTATTCGAGGAGCTTGAAGACGGCGTCGGCGGCGTCGCTGTAGAACTCGATGTTGAGCTTCGTCCAGGTGTCGTCCGGGAGGTTCATCAGCTCACGGCGCGCGGTGACCGGGAGGAGAAGGATGGAGGCGCCCTTGTCCACGGCGAGTTCGGTGATGGCCACCGGATCTGCCAGCTGGTCCAGGGAGCCGCCGAGGTTCAAGGGGCCGGTGATGATCGCGCCGCCGCGGGTGCCCCGATCGAGGAGTGCTCCGACGAAGGCGGCGAGGACGGGCACACCGAGGTGAGTTCCGGACGTGTCCGCGTCAAAGGGGCGCAGCTGCAGGGTGTATTCGTGGGGCCGGGCGTTGCGGTCGCCGATGAGACTGGCGGCTTGGGCGTAGTCAAACTGGAGATTGTAGATATTCGGAGGGAGTGACGATCTGCACACCGGAGAAGGGATGCAGGGCGAGCAGATCCGCGTCTCCGGTCACGATGCAAGATGCGTCGCCGTTGACGGCCAACTCCAGAATGAGGTCGTCTTTGGGATCTCGGCAGGCGCGAATGGACATCGCGATCTCGATCAACTTCGCTTCGCGGCGCGACGAGAAACCGGTCCCGCTCCTGTCGCGAGACGTACCGGTCGAATTTCTTGCGAGAAAGCACATCGTCCAACTCGTTAAGGAATGGAACCGAAACCAGAATCACGCCTCGGTCGAGCGCTTGGGCGAAGGCCCGTCCCGGCGCCGAGGCGTGGAACAGCAACGCGCTGACGACGACATTGGTGTCGAAGACATCTCTCCTCAACGCCCATCCAGGATTGTCTGCAGGGTCTCCGGCGTGAGTCCCCGTCGCTGCGCATCCCGGCTGATGTCACGCATGATCTCGCGAAGCGATTGCCGGTCCCGCGTAGCATCACGCAAGCGTAGGTTCACCAACAGATCCAGCTTGCGGCGGTCCATATCGGAAACCGAGCGATACGCTTGCGCTGCGTCCGGGTCCACCGACACGGTGATCTGATCCGTCATGGCTTCGCCTCCTTGGAACGCCTCGCCGCCCTGGTATCGAAGGCTATCCGCTTGGCGAGACTGCGTTCTTCTCTCAGGTATTCTCTGAGCAGAATCCGTTCCCGCAGCATCGTCATGTCCGCTCCTCTATTTCGAGCCGAGTGGTACACTCCCGACCATGAAGATAACGTCCCGCCCGATGGTTTTCGAACAACCCCCTGATAGCGGAAGCACCGTTCAGCGCACGATCACCGGTCCGTTTCGGACCGCCTCCGTCAGCTTCCGTTGGTGTTCCGCCAACTAGTCCTGAACGGCCGTTTCGTCATCCAGGGTGCCGCGGCGTACAGCGACCGTCGTGACGGGTGGATCGTCGGGCGGGAGGTGTCGGACAGCCTCGGTCATTGCTTTGCCGGCCCGGCCGGGCACGGCGTCGATACCCGACTGCCAGGCCGATAGGCTGCGGGCATCAAGGGCCTTGCTCAGGGCGTCGGTTGTCTGGACCTGGAGCGGCTGGGGGAGGGTCAGTCCGACATCGCGCCGGATCTCCTCGCGCGCGGTTTCGTCCAGCCTCGACCAGGTCGCGTCGCCGTCCAGGTGGGCGGCGGCTGCTTCGGCAACATCGAGTTCGCCGACCACATGGCGGCTGAGCGCAGTGGCCAGTTCCCATACCGGCGATCGCTTCCGGGCGCGCTCTGCGAGCCGCTCCCAGGCCGCGATCGACGCCTCGATATCATCCCTTGCCTCGTAGATGGCAAGCAGATGCTCGTTGCCGGTGAGGGGGCCAAGCTGGTCAAGCCAGACCGGTGCGGGAACGGCCGGCAACGGAGCACTGCCTCCCGCCTCCGACGCGAGCTTGTGCAACGCGGCGAGAAATTTCGCCGCCAGCGCCCCTTCCTCGCCGCCCCTGGCCCGTACGTCCGCCTTGCTGAAGAGGCTCCGAATCGCGACGAGCTGCGCACGGGTCAGACGCACCTTCTCGGCACGGAACTCGGTCGTGTTGATGGCGGTTTGATCGAGCTGCGCAGTCTTGAGGGGGTGCCCGTTGCGCGTGGCCGTGAGGTGGCCGATTCCATGCAGGGCGACGAGCGCGGCGTCGACGGCGTCCTGCGGCCAGCCGTACGGGGCCGCGAGGAGTTGTTTCCGGATGGCGCCTCCGCGAGCGCCTCCGCCCATCGCGTCGAGCACTTCGCGGGCGACGGGGTGGTCGGCCACCGCCTGGTCCCAGCCGACGACGACGAGCGGCGCGTCGGACCCGTCGCTTCGTGGCGTCGTGCCCGCGCCCACGCCGAGTGCAACTCCGCTTGGTGAAGTGAGGCCCACTCGACTACGAAGCCCAGCGCCCTTGGCGGAATCCGTCCCTTGAGCACTGCGAGATCGTCAATGCCCACAACGGCCTGTGCCACCGTATTCCGCGTGGAAATGGGGCGGACCATGTTCCCGGAAATACATGCGGATGACGATGCCGTAGAATCGACTGACTTCAGGCACTTGGGGCTTGCGCTCGAAGCGCCGTCAGAACGTCTTCCCCCGGCTTGCCGGTCAGTTCGATGTAAAGGGCATCGGGACACAGCTCGATCTCTTCGTTCCACGCGACCGCTCCATGGGGAGCCACATGGACATCATCGAACACACCTGGGTGATCCCAAACCCGAAACACTCCCTTGCCGCTCAGATTGGACAGGTCAACCTGACCGGAGGATCCATCCGAATAGCGGAGCCAGATCCGGTGCCCCTTGCGGGGCTCTACCGCCATCAGTCTAACCACGGTGTCGTCCTGTTCTTGTCCGGTTTCGGGTCAAGGTACCCCCCCTTCGCGAGTTTCTGGACCTGGCTCATCGGCGGGTACCCTTCTCTTCGTGCCTTGCGACCCGGCTGCGGGGAGGCGGTTCGCCGTCCCCGGTCAGGAACTCGCGGCGTTACGCGCGACCTTGTCCAGTACGGCATCGTTGAGCCGGGACCCCACTTCGTCCCGGATCACGGCCAGGAACGGGCCGCGCACCAGCTCCTGGCCCTCGCCGAGCGAAAGAACGGGCCCGGCGGTCGAGCGGAGCAGGGGATCGCGGGCGAGCGCGCAGAACATGGCCAGAAGCGGGCGGCTCCGCGGATCAGCGTCCCACAGCCGTCTGAGCACGCGGAACAGGGCGAGCCGGGGATCTAGCCCGTACAACTCGTTGAGGCGCTGCCGCGATGTCCGGCGCGTCGCCAACGTCGGCTTCCCGAGCGCGTTCTCCTCCACGATGGCGGCGCCGTACTCCGCGTGAGTGGCGTCGGGCGGCATCGGCTTCGCTCGCGTCAAATGCGGCGGACGGCAAGTCTGCCGTCCAGCCGCGCAGCGATCCGGTTGGGTTCTAGTAGACTTGGGGAGGCGAGTCCGGGGGCTCCGGGCGTGTTCGGTCGATGTGCCGGTGGCGGAGGGCGTCGCGCCTCTGGCGGTAGGGGGCGTAGACGCGGTCGTCGTCGCCGCCGCGGCGGTGGCTGCGCGGGTCCGAGAACCCCGACAGGTGCACGGTCACGTCGTCCGCCACGAGCGCGCCTCCGATCGCGCCGTCCGCCCTGATCCCGACGTCGCGGCCGAGACCTACGGCGGGGTGGTCGTCGAACGATCCCGCGCGCAGCCGCTCGAGGAAGTCGCGGGCTCCGGAGAGCGGCGCCGGCCTGCCGGCGTCAGAATCCCGTTCCCGCACCCGGTCTCCCGCCCCGGCGAGGCTGAAATCCAGCGCGTCGACCGCGTAGCTGCCGACGAGCTTGGGGAGGAACGCGGCGAGTGTCCCCGGCCGGTCGAACACGTCCAGGCCGAAGCGCCGCTCGCCCACGGCGAAGATGGCGCCGACCTGGCCCGGAACGGGGGCCACGTCCCGCACGTAGTCCTCCAGCGTCTTCCTGTGGCGGTCGAAGATCTCGCTCATCGCACCGGTCGCGGAGGGCGCGGACATCGCCTCGGCCGTCTCGTGGATGGAATCCCAGACCTGACCCTGATCGGAGCGTCGCGTGCCCGTGGTGCGCATCGATTCCTGCACGCTCCGGTTGCGTGCGGCCCGCCCGCTCGCATAGTGCATGCGATCGGACACCCCGAAGTCGGGGCGGTCGTAGGACCACCGGCCCGCCTCCACGCAGGAGACGGGGATGATCGTCGTCTTCCCGGCCGCGACGAGCAGGGTGAGGTTGGCGACCCGGTTTTGCTTGGCGCCGACCAGTTCCTCGCCGTCGACGATGAGCACGGGGCGGTCCGCGCGGTTCTCGACCGCGAGGTCCGGCACGCTCCCGCCCTGCGAGACCTCGCGTATCGACACGAGTCCCTCCTTCAGCCCGTCCGCAAGCAGGACGTAGTCGAGGGAAGGGCGCGCCTTCGCCGTGAGAGGGAAGACGGAGAGCCCACCGTGGAAGGCCGGATCTCCGATGCTCAGATTCGAAATGGCGGTCTTGACTTGGTCCATTGCCCGACTCCTCGTATGTTGTCAGTGATGATACGATGTTGACAGTAACGCGGAGTTCTGGATCAGTCAACAGTATTCGTCGGTACACGACATGAGATGTCACTTCAGGTAGCGGGAGCCCGTACGATGAGCGGCTACACGGTCGGGGAACTGGAGCGCGACACGGGGTTCAGCCGTAGGACCATCGCCTACTACGTGCAGCTTGGACTTCTGCCTCGGGTCGGACGGATGGGGCCGAAGACGCGTTATCCCGAGCAGGTCCGGGACCGCCTGCGCTTCATCCGCCGGGTGCGGGAGGCGCAGGAGGCCGGCGCGGTGCCGCCCGTCTCTCTCAGCGACATCGGCGACGCGTTCGAGCGCGCGCCAGCCGGACTGATCTCCGCCGTCGGCGACGGACGGACCGCGGTGACCCCGGAGATCTTCTCCCCCTCGAGCCCCGGGTTCTCTGCCCCATCGCGGCGTCGCGCCGCCCTGGAAGACCGCATGGAAGTCAGGGAGGCCCCGGCCCCCTACCTGCGGTCAGGGGTTCGCGAACGGCTCGAGCGATATCGGGAGGAGTCCCGTGCGCGACCCGTGCTCCCCGCCAACGCACCATCCGCGGATCCGTTCGGCGAAGGCGAACCGCGTGTGTACGGCCGGCCACCGGACGTGGGTCGCGGTGACGACCTCGAACGCGCGGAGTTGCTCGCCGCGCTGGAGGAGGCCGCGGAACAGCTCGAGACTGTGGCGCGGAAGCTGCGCCGGCTGCTCCGGCGCGGTCAGGACTCGATGTCGTAGAAGCTCTCGACCGGGGGCGGCGTCGCGGGGACGGGATCGGATTCGAGGGTCTCGCGCATCCTCGGCGACCACCGGGCGGCGGCGAAGCGGGGCAGGCCCGAGGCGCGTTCCGTCATGGCCGCGACGAGCCGGGTCGCGCGGTCGAGGCGCTCGGTGATCTCCTCCTCGATCGGCTCGAGGCTCCAGTCGCCGCGCTCCATCACATGCCCGAGGGCGATGCCGTCCGAGCGCGGGAGGATCCCGATCCGGCCGCCCCCCGGTGGGCTTCCCTCGAGGCTGTAGTCGAGTTCGGGCTGGGGGGGGAGGAAGGTGAGCTGGCCCTTGATGGGCGTCATCGTCTCGTCCCCGAACAGGGCCCGCGAGCCGAGCCCCGTGCAGTTGGCGATGAGCGGTTCGTCGAGCGACAGGAGGTCGCGAGGCGTGCCGAAGTCGCGGATCCGCACCCGCCCTCCGAAGAGGAGGAACTCCTCCATCAGCCGATCGAGGTAGATCGAGGGTTCGATGCGGAGCGTCGGCCGGCGGAGCGCGTAGGTGCCGGGGAAGGGATGTTCTCCCGGCTGCAGCACCGTCGCCTCCACATCGAGGCCGGGGTCGAGGCCGCTCTCGACCTCCGCCAGGCCCGAATCTTCGCTCGCCGGACCCGCGAGACGGTTCCTCCATGTGTACGTCGTCAACCACGACACCCCGCGTCCCGCCCCGGCGAGCAACTGGAGTTGCCTGTAGGAGGCGCGGACGGCGCGGTCGAACTGTGCGTCGAAGGCCGGGGTCCTTTCCGGGGCCGACACGAGGTTCGAGAGGGGTGAGAACCCGGCGTAGGCCATGTTCGAGGTCGTGTCGGGCGGAAGGGTGCGCGCATGGATCGTCACCTCGAAGCCGCGCCGCTGGAGTTGCCGCGCGGTGGCGAGGCCGACGGCGCCGGCTCCGATGACGGCCGCCTGCCGGGAGGCGTGAGGCTCGGCCAGCTCGGCCACGAGCAGGCCCGTCCCCCACGAGAGCGAGATGCCCGCCCCGCCGTGCCCGTAGTTGTGGATCACGGTCTTGTCGTCCAGCCGCTCGGCGGCCACGCGGAAGCCCGCGGGACGGAAGGGTCTCAGCCCTACGGTGGTCCGGATGACGCGGTCGGGTGAGACGCGGAGGAGGGGGAAGGCCGGCGCGGCCGAGGGCGGCGGATAGCGACGCCAGGCGCCGGAGCAGCCCCCGAGCCCACCACTCAGGGCGGCCGCCCCTACGGTCTTGATCAGCGTCCGACGGTTCACTCGGCCTCGCCTTCGTCTTCGCCACTGCGGCTGTGCCCGCAAAAACTGGCGCGAGCCACCTCGATCGGCCAGACGCACCGTCGGAGGTCGGGTAGCTGCTACAGGTCTTCGGCGAGACGGCGAAGGGCGGCCGCGGCGACCCTGTCCGGCGGTCGGCCGAGGGCCGGCATGGGGTCGCCGGCGGGAGTCGGAAGAGCCCCGAACGCGGAGCCGAAGAAGATCGCCCAGCCCATCGCGCGCACGACCAGGGCTTCGGGCGCGCCGTACGATGCCAGACAGGCGGTCCGCGCCGGGCGGCCTTCGAACAGCATCCAGACGGCGGCGAGATCCGTCGCCACGTCGCCCGCCGCGAGGTCTCCCCAGTCGATGACCCCGGTGAGGATCCCGCCCCGGACGATGAGATTGGAGGGGTGCAGGTCTCCGTGCAGCCAGCGGCGCGCCCTGTCGGCCGGTGCGGCGACCGCGCGCCGCCACGCCCGGAGGAGATCCGGGGTCACGAGGTCGGTACGGTCGCTCAGCCTCGCGAGCCGGCCTTCGACGTCCCCGGCCCGATCCCTCAACGGGGTCCCGCGGAAGGGGTTCGTCGGCGCTCCGGGCGACGCGATGGTGTGCAGCGCCGCAAGGAAGTCCGCGACGCGCGACCCCTCGGCGGCTCCGAGCGGCTCGACGTCCGCCGTCGTGCCTGGGATCCAGGGGACAACGCTCCACGGCCGGGCGAACCCCTCCCCGGGCACCCCGACCCGAAGCGGAACGGGGACCGCCACCGGCAGCTGGCGGGCGAGCGACGGAAGCCACGTCTGCTCCTTGATCGTGAGTTCGACGGCCGCCCTCCGGCGCGGCACCCGCACCGCGAGGTCGTCGCCGAGCCGGTAGGTGACGTTGTCCCACCCCGAGTGACGCTCGTGGATGGGCAGATCCGCCAGGTCGGGGTGCTGGGCCCGCAACGGATCCGCCACCAGCCGCTCATCGATCCGGAGTTTGGGTTCCGCCACTCCCGGGCTCGGCACGTGCAGCTATATCGTCTCGAGGTCTCTGGCCCGCACCCACCCGACCTTGCCGTCCTCGAGCACGATCTCGAGCCAGGCATCGGATCGCCGGTCGATTCGGACGACGGCCCCCTCGTGGATGGTGAACAGCTGCAGCGACGGATCGTCGGAGGGCGCGCTCTGGACCGCGGTCTCGGTGCGGAGGATCACGCCGCGTTCGGCCCGTCCGATACCGGATTCGCGGACGAGGAGATTCGCCCCGAAGACGAGCGTGAGTGCGGCGGACGTCGCGGCGACGCGCCGGGTCCACGGACGCGGCTCCCTCGCGAGCAGTCGATAGAGGAGGGCGGAGGCGAGGGCGAGGTAGCCCAGCGTGACGATCGCGATCAGCCAGCCGCGAGGCACGAGGCGTACGGCCCAGGTCACGACGCGCGGCACCCAGAAGCCGGGGAGGGGCGTGATCCGGTCGGCCGTGAGGGAGCGCGCGAGTTCCAGGTTGGCGCGCACGTTCTCGTCGCCCGGAAGCTCGAGCCGGGCCCGCTCGTAGAAGAGGATCGCGCGGCCCAACTCGCCGAGCTTGAAGTAGGCGTTGCCGATGTTGTAGTGCAGGTCGGCGCTGTCCAGCCCCTCCTCGAACAGCCCGAACCAGGCGTCGAGGGCGCCCTGGTAGTCCCCCGCCTGGTAGAGCCGGTTCCCCTCCTGGAACCGGTCGGCGGCCGCCGCCGCGCCCGAGAGGGCCGGAGCGTCCTGGAGGCCGGCGAGCCCGGCCGCGGAGGTGCCGGTCGCGAACGCGCTGGCCGCGAAAACGGTGGCCGCTAACCCCAACGGGAGTGCCGCCAGCAGTAGCCGGCGCGGCCGGGGGCGCCGGCCCGCACGCGGGCGTTCGGTGGTTCGGCGCGGCATCAACCGATCTCCCGGGCGAGCGCCGACAGCACCGACTCGGCGCGGGCGAGGAAAGCGCGTCGTTCATCGACCTCCGCGCCCACGGGGGCGAAGCGCTGCCGGTCGCAGGCCTCCAGGACCTCGAGGAACTCGTCGACGGTGGCATCCCGGGCGCCGCGGCCGGCCAGGGCAGGGCGCAGATCGTCGCGGATGATGCCGGCGGCCGAGGTGTCGAGCTTGTCGGCCGCGTAGCCCTCGAGCGCCTGGGCCGTCTCGGCGTGGAAGGCCCGGGCATCTTCGCCGCCCGCGAGCCGGGCCGCCCGGGCCAGGCGCTTCCGCGCCACGCGGGCCGCCCGGCGGTCGCGCGCGTACGCCTGGTCGCCGGTGAGCCGGTCGCGCCGGCGCCGCACCCCGGCCGCGCCGGCGATCATGCCGAGCGGCGCCAGCGCGACGACCCAGAACCATGCCTGGTCGAACAGCGTCTCGCCCCGGCGGCGGAAGCGCGGCGTGTCGATCCGGATGAAGCGGATGTCCGAGCGCAGCGCCTCGACCGAGCCCCTCGCGCGTGCCCCGGGCAGCGCGTCCACGGCCGCCCGGCCCGTCACCCGCAGTTCGACCGGGTCCGCCGATGCCGTTTCGTACCGGCCCGCCGCCGCGTCGAAGTACCCCAGGTCGACGCCCGGAAGGGTCAGCGTCCCCGGCGCGCGCGGGATCAGCACGTATTCCCACGTGCGGGTCCCCGACACGCCCGCGTCCGTGGTGCCGAGGCGGTCCGTCACCTCGGGCGGAAAGGCCTCGATCGTGGGCGGAAAGGCGAGTTCCGGCGGCGCCAGCGCCTTGAGGTTGCCGGAACCGGATACCTCCACGCGCAGCGTGACCGCCTCGTTCGCGGCGAGGCTGTCGCGGTCGACCGAACTTTCGACCGCGAGGTCCCCCACGAGTCCGGTGAACCCGGCGGGCCGGCCCTCCGCCGGGAGCGGAAGCACCTCGATCTCTATCGGGCGCGAAGCGGCTCCCGTCGATACGACGTCTCCGAACAGGGAACTCCGGTCGAAGAAGCCCCCGAAGATGTCGTCGAGGCGGTCCCGCGACCGCCGCTGCACGCGCACCTGGGCCTCGATCGCGAGCGGCTCGAGCGTCTTCGTGCCGGGCCCCGTCGGGTACAGCGCCACCTTGCGGATGATCGCCGTGGCGTACGCCTCGCCGTCCCGCACGACCTGCTCGACCCGCGGCTGTTGCGGCAGTTCGAACTCCTCGACCCAGAACCCCGCCGTCGGCGGAAGACGCGTCACCCCGTACGAACTCACGTTGACCCGCGTGTAGAGCCGGTACTCGACGATGACGGGCTCGTTCTCGCGTACCTGGCGCTTGTTCGGCTCGGCGACGACGAACAGGTCGTCCGGGCCGATCGTCCCGGAGTCGGCGGGCCGTTGCGCAGGTGCGCCCCCCGCGCCCGGTCCCGGCGGCGGCGGCGACGACACCCGCAGGCTGAGCGGCTCCGTGGTCAGCGTCCGCCCGCTCGCCTCGACCGCCACGGGCCCGATCTCGAACGTCCCCTCCGCCGTCGCCTGAAAGCGGTACTGCACGGTGAGCGAGACCGTCGTCCGTCCGTTCACGATCCGGACCGAAGTCTGCGTCCCGCTGCCCAGGAAGGCGGCGAAGGCGCTCATGTCGGGGAGCGCCGGATCCTGGTCGAACCGCTGCACTCCCTCCAGCACGACGTTGAGCGTGAAGGTCTGCCCGACACCGACCTCCCCCCGGTCGAGATGCGCCGATGCCGTGACGTCCTGTCCCGCCAGCACGGACGGGGTCAGGGCGCAGGCCAGAACCCACGCCGGCGCGACGTGCGCGCGGCGGAGCGCGAACGAAAGGACCCTCATCACCAGTCCCTGCGCGGCCTCGTCCCGCGCGCGGCGGTTCGCGGCTTCCGATTCACTTCGTCCTGATCCTCCTGAATCGCGCCCAGCAGACGCTCCGCCTCTTCCCTCGTCATCTCACCGGGTGGGGGAGGTCCCTGGGGCGGAGACTCGGTGTCGTCCGGGTTCTGGTCCGGGTTCTGTTCGGGGTCCTGCTGGTCCCCCGGATCCTGTTCGGGTTGGTCCTGCTCCTGCTGCTGGTCCTGGTTCTGCTCTCCCCCCTCCGGCGGCGGCTGTCCCTCGTTCTCGCCGTCCCCCTGCTGCTGCTGTTGCTGCTGCTGCTGCTGCTGCTGCTGCTGCATCTGTTCGAGTACGCGCTCGAGGTTGTGCTTGGCGTCGATGTCCGCCGGGTCCGCGCGCAGCGCCTGCTTGAACGCTTCGAGGCTCTCGGGCAGGGTGCCCTGCCGGTAGAGCGTGTTCCCGAGGTTGTACCACGCGGCCGCGGCGAGTTGCGGGTCCCCGCTCTCCACGGCGGTACGGAAGGACTCGAGCGCGGACTCGTAGTTCTCGCCCTGGTAGAGCGCGTTCCCGTCGTTGAACCGGATGATGGGGGAGTCCGGCGCCTCGAGCAGCGCCTCGAGATACTTCTCGTGTGCCTCCGCGAACCGTCCCTCCTCGTAGAGGCGGTTCCCCTCGCGCGTCTCGCCGCGCCCCGCCTGGCCGCGGAGTTCGTCCGTCCCCGCGACCCCCAACGTCACGAAGGCGGCGAAGGCCGCCAGGGCCGCCCGCTTCGTGTTCACGAAAACCTCCCTCTCCAGGCTCGTACCGTCTTCTTCCGATCCGTCCACAGACTCTCCAGGAACAATAGGAGAATCGCGGCGCCCAGGAAGATCTGAAACTGTTCCTCGAACTGCGTGACCTCGCGGGCGTCGATCTCCCGCCCGCCGAGCGACGCCACCTCCTCGATGAGGGCCGTGAGTTCGCTCGCTTCGGGGGTACTGCGGAACAACCGCCCGCCCGTCCGCGCCGCGATCTGCCGCAGCGTGGCCTCGTCGAGTCGGGTGGTGATCACGGCTCCGGTCTCGTCCCGCTTGAACCCGCTCGGCCGCCCGGCCGCGTCGAACTCGGGGATCGGCACGCCGTCCGTCGAACCCACACCCACCGTGTGGATGATGACCCCGGCGTCGAGGGCCCGATCCACCGCGGCATCGATCCCTCCCTCGTGGTCCTCGCCGTCCGTGACCACGATGATGAGCCGCTCCTCGACCGGCGCGTTGGAGAAGGCGTCGAGCGCGAGTTCGAGCGCGGCCCCGAGGTCGGTCCCCTGTATCGGCACGAGGTCCGTGTCCATCGCGTTGAGGAAGAGACGCGCCGCCCCGTAGTCCGACGTGAGCGGACTCTGGACGAACGCCTGTCCGGCGAAGGCGATGAGGCCGATGCGGTCCCCGTCCAGCCGCTCGATGAGGCGCTGGATCTCGAGCTTGGAGCGCTGCAGGCGGTTGGGGGCGATGTCCTCCGCCAGCATCGAGGTGGACAGATCGAGCGCCACCACGATGTCCATGCCCTCGCGGCGCACGGTCTCCACGCGCGAGCCGAACTGCGGCCGCGCCATGGCCACGACTGCGAACCCCACCGCCGCAAGCACGAGCACCGCCTTCCAGAAGCGGGCGCGCGGGTTCACGGTCCGGCTCAGCTGCCGCACCAGCTCCAGGTCTCCGAAACGCGCGAGGGCCCGGCGCCGCAGGGTCGCCCCCCGCCACAGCAGCGCTACCACCAGCGGGATGAGCGCCAGCGCCACGAGAGCCGTCACGAAACCGAACCGGAACACGACCTACACTACCTCCTGTCTACGGCAATCTTCTGAGGACGGTCTGCGCGAGCCCGATCTCGAGCAGCAACAGGCCGAGGCCGGCGGCGAGCGGGAAGAGGAACAGTTCGCCGTAGCTCGTGAAGCTCTCGACGTCGATCTCGGTCGTCTCGAGCGCGTCGATCTCCTCGTAGATCCGCTCGAGGCTCTCGCGGTCCGTGGCGCGGAAGTAACGCCCGCCGGTGACCTCGGCGACCTCCGTCAGCGTGGGCTCGTCCACGTCCACGGGGATCGAGACGAGACGCCGCCCGAATACGGGGTCGTCGATGGGGACGGGCGCCGTCCCCCGCGAGCCGGCCCCGATCGTGTAGACCCTCACCCCCAGCGCCCGGGCCATGTGGGCGGCGGTGGCCGGGTCGATCTCGCCGCGGTTGTTCCGGCCGTCCGTGAGGAGGACGATGATGCGCGACTCCGCCTCGCTCGACTCCAGCCGCTTGAGGGCGGTCGCGAGCCCGAGGCCGATCGCGGTCCCGTCCTCGACCATCCCCACCTCGAGTTCGGCCATCACCGAGGAGACGGCGGGGTGGTCGATCGTGAGCGGGGCCTGGGTGAACGCCTGCCCGGCGAACACGACGAGCCCGATGCGATCGTTGCGGCGCCGGGCCACGAACTCCGCCGCCACTTCCTTGGCGGCTTCCAGCCGGTCGGGCGTCAGATCCTGCGCGAGCATCGAACTGGAGATGTCGAGGACCATGACGATGTCGATCCCCTCCGTCGACACGTTCTCGACCGTGGAGGCGGACTGCGGGCGGGCGAAAGCGACGATGAGCGCCGCGAGGGCGAGAAGTCGCAGCGCCAGCGGCGCATGCCGCGCCCGGCCGGTGCGCTCGGCCCCCGCGCGGCGCAGGAGCGCGAGATCGGGGAAGCGCAGCGCCCCCGCCTTCCGGCCGCCCTTCGCGAGATGACGGTACGCGAGCGCCGGGACGAGGAGCAGGAGCAGAAGAAGGGCGGGGTCCTCGAAGCGGTAGATCATGGGACCGCCGCCTCCGCCGGCCCGGGCTCGGCGACGGGGGCCGGCACGAACTTCGTCCGCTCCACCAGTTCCCGCGCGTCCGCGAGCGTGCGGCGGCAGGTGCCGGCGTCCGGCCGCTGCCTGGCGAATTTCACCAGATCACATGCCTCGAGGAAGCGCTGGAAGTCGGTCCGCGTCGCGGGATCGACGCCGGCGCGTCCCAGGCTCGAGATCACGTCCGGCGTGATCATCTCGAGTGCCCGGATTCGGTACCGTCCCTCCAGGTAGGCGCGGATGATCCGGGACATCGCGATGTGGTACTGCTTGATTTCACCCCGCTCCAGGAGGGGGGACGCCGCGAGCAGGTCCAGCGCCTCGAGGGCGATCTCGTGCGGCGGACGCTCGGGCTCGGGGGGCACGGCCCGGTCGACGTCGGGCCCGGCCCGCCGGCGGCGGAACCACCAGTAGCCGAGGCCGGCGAGCGCCAGGGTGAGGAGTATCCACGGCCACAGGAGGAGCCAGTCGAGGGCGATCGCGCGCGGGCCCTTCACGTCGCGGATGTCCTCGCCCTCGTCGAGTCCGACCGTCGTCACGCCGATCACGACCGGATCGGTGGAGACGGTCACGCTCCGCTCCGCGCCGTCCGAGAGTTCGATGTCGAACGATGGAACCTCGAGTTCGCCGAGTTCGAACGCGGTCACGCGGAGGACTGCCGGTGTGCGCACACCGGCTCCCTCCGCCGCCGGCGCCGCCTCGCCCACCTCCAGCCCCAGCGCCTCGAACGGCCCAAGCGGCAGGGAATCCGGCCAGCGCACGGTCAGGTCGGCCGGGTGCTCCACCGACAGCCGCAGCGCGAGCGGGTCGCCGACGTGGATCTCCGTCGTGTCCGCCTCGATCGTGACCCGCGGCGTCTGCCCGCGCCCGTCCTCGACCGCCGCCGCGAGGCCCGAGAGGGCCAGCCCGGCCCCCACGACCGCGGTCCGCCACGCGCGAGGAGCCGACCCGCGCGTCATGACCGCCGCCCCCGTTCCTCGAAGAACCTCATCAGCGGCCGCAGGTACGGGCGCCCGGGGCTCAGGTCCACGACATCCACCTTGCCGCGCCGGAAGGTCCGGTTCTGGCCGGCGAGTTCCTCGGTCCCCCGCGTCGCGAGCGCCGCGCGGAACTCCCGGTCCGAGGTGTCGACGATGAGCCGCTCGCCGGTCTCCGCGTCCTCGAGTTCCATGAGGCCGATGGGGGGAAGCTCCGCCTCGCGCCGGTCCCGAACACGGAGCGCGATCACGTCGTGCCGGCGGCCGGCCACGCCGAGGGCCTTCTCGAACGGCTTCGACACGAAGTCGGACACGACGAAGACGACGGCCCGCCGCCGGATGATGCGCGACAGGTACTCGAGTGCCGCGGCGAGATCCGTCGTCCGCCCTTCCGGCTTGTGGTAGAGCATCTCCCGCAGCACGCGCAGCACGTGTCGCCGGCCCTTGCGGGGCGGAACGAACTTCTCCACGCGGTCGCTGAAGATGATGAGCCCCACCTTGTCGTTGTTCTTGATCGCGCTGAAGGCGAGCAGTGAGCACACCTCCACGGCGAGGTCTCCCTTCATGCGCTCCCGCGTGCCGAAGTTCCCCGAGGCGCTCACGTCGACGAGCAGCATGACCGTCAGTTCGCGCTCTTCCTCGAAGATCTTGACGTGCGGGGTCCCCGTGCGCGCGGTGACATTCCAGTCGATGGTGCGGATGTCGTCGCCGTAGTCGTACTCGCGGACCTCGGCGAAGTTGATCCCGCGTCCCTTGAACACGGAGTGGTATTCGCCCGAGAACACCTGGTCCACGAGCCCCCGGGTCGTGATCTCGATCCGGCGCACCTTCCTGAGGATCTCCCTCGGAATCATCCGTCGCTCACCCTCGCCCTCGCTCTGCCCTCAGAGACCCGCGGCCCCCTAGGGGACCTCGACGCTGTCGAGGATGCGGTTCACGACGTCCTCGCTCGTGACCTCCTCGGCCTCCGCCTCGTACGTGATGAGGACGCGGTGGCGCAGGACATCGAGGGCGACCGAGCGCACATCCTCGGGCGTCACGTAGCCGCGGTGCCGCAGGAAGGCGTGCGCCCGGGCCGTCCGTGCGAGGCAGATGCTGGCCCGGGGCGAGGCCCCGTAGGCGATGAGGTCCGCCAGATCCTCGAGTCCGTGCTCGGCCGGCGCGCGTGAGGCGAAGACGAGTTCCACGATATACCGCTCGACCTGATGGTCCATGTAGATGAGGTCGACGGCGCCGCGCGCCCGGAGGATCTCTTCCGGCGAGACGACCGGCCGTGTCTCGGGCGCGGAGCCGACGGCCATGCGCCGCATGATCTCGAGTTCTTCGTCCTTGTCCGGATAGCCGACGGAGAGCTTGAGCATGAAGCGGTCCACCTGGGCCTCCGGGAGCGGATAGGTCCCCTCCTGCTCGATCGGGTTCTGTGTCGCGAGCACGAGGAACGGGTCGTCGAGGGGGAAGGTCTCATCCCCGATCGTCACCGTGCGTTCCTGCATCGCCTCAAGCAGCGCCGACTGCACCTTGGCCGGAGAGCGGTTGATCTCGTCGGCGAGGATGATGTTCGAGAAGATCGGTCCCTTCCGGGTCTGGAACTCGCTCTGCCTGGGGTCGAAGATCAGCGTCCCGATGAGATCGGCGGGCAGGAGATCCGGCGTGAACTGGATCCTCTGGAAGCCGGTGTCGATCGCCTGCGCGAGCGTGCGCACGGTGAGGGTCTTCGCCAGGCCGGGCACGCCTTCCATGAGCACATGACCGTCGGCGAGGAGGCCGACCATCAGCCGCTCGACCATGTATCGCTGCCCCACGATGACGCGCCCCACCTCGTCGACCAGCCGTTCGACGAAGGCGCTCTCCTCGCGGATCTTCTCCTGGATCGCTTCGATGTCGTGACTCACGTCGGGTGTTTCCTCTCCTCGCAAGTGTGCGTCGAATGTGTGTCGAATGCGTGACGGCGCTCCGAACGCCGGTGACCAAAGCGGGCGTCTGGATGGACATCTTATCGACTTTCCGCGTTGCCCGGCGGGTCGGCCGCCGGACATCCGTGCGTTGACGCGAGCCGTCGCGGCGGACACCCTGAGATGGGACCCTTCGCGAGGAGCGCCGGCATGCACGACACACTGGAATCGAGCCTGGAATCGAGAGCCGTTCACCGCCGCGATCTCCTTCGCTGGCTGGCGGCGAGCCCTCTCCTGGGGGCGCTGGGTGGCTGCGGTGACCTGAGCCTCATCGGTCGCGCGCTCGCGCAGGAGGCGCCGTCCCGGTCGCTTGACGACCTCGTCGCGTCGGCGCAGGAGGCGCTCGATGTGTTCGACCTCGAGAAGGTGGCCGCGGAGACGGTGCCCACGGCGCACTGGGGCTATATCAAGACGGGCGTCGACGGGGAGGGGACGCAGGCGAACAACCGGGCCTCGCTGGAGCGGCTCTACCTCCGCGCCCGGCGCCTGGTCGACGTCTCGAACATCGACATGCGCGTCTCGATCTTCGGCCGGGAGTGGCCGACGCCGCTCATGATCGCGCCGGCGGGGAGCCAGGGCGCCTTCCACCGTGATGGCGAACTGGCCACCGCTCGGGCCGCGGCGGCCCGCAACCACCTGCAGACGCTCTCATCCGTCAGTTCGACGGGCGTGGAGGCGGTGAACGAGGCGAGGGGAGAGCCGGTGTGGTATCAGCTCTACGCGCCGCGCTACTGGGACGCCACCGCCGACCTCATCGAACGGGTCCGCGAGGCCGGCTGCCCCGTGATCGTGCTCACCGTCGATCTCCTGGGAGGGAGCAACCGCCTCACCCTCCAGCGATACGGGCGGACCGACGATCGCAACTGCGACAGCTGCCACCGGAGCGGAGGGCGGGCGGATCCCGTGAAGCCGATGTACGAGGGGCTGCCCCAGGGTCCGCCGGACAGCGGGGGGCCGACGATGACGTGGGACTACGTGCACCGTCTGCGCGACATCACCGACCAGCGGATCGTCGTGAAGGGCCTCGTCACGCGCGAGGACGCGGAACTCGCGCTCGAACACGGCGTGGACGGGATCTGGGTCTCGAACCACGGCGGACGCGCGGAGGGGAGCGGGCGCGCGACGATCGACGCGCTCCCGGAGGTCGTGGAGGCGGTCGCGGGAGAGGTCCCCATCATCGTCGACGGGGGCTTCCGGCGCGGGACGGACATCTTCAAGGGCATCGCCCGCGGCGCTACCGCGGTCGCGATCGGGCGTCCCTACCTGTGGGGGCTCGGCGCCTTCGGCCAAGCGGGCGTGGAGCGGGTACTCGAGATCCTGATCGAGGAACTACGCATCACGATGGGCGCCGTCGGTACGCCGTCTCTCGCGGACATCGGCCCCCATTCCATCGGCGTCGACTGACCGGAGAACGTTCCCGCGTCAGGGGCCGATGCCGAGAGCCATCGCAATGTACGCGATCGTGACGAAGACAATGGGCGCCAGCGTGACACCGACGGCGGCCGTCAGGCCGGCCCGGAAGAGTAGAGGGCCGGCGGGGAGGAGTCTGCGTCCGAAGAGCTTCTGGAGTGACATCTCGGCAACGGGACCCAGCGTATAGCACACGTTGGCCGAGATCAGCCAGAATACGCCGGCCCGGAACCACATGAGGGGCTCGGATTCCCCGTTCAACGCCATCATCAGGGAGACGACGGTCCCGGTCACGAGTCCGGTTCCGCCGATGATCAGGTTGTAGGGGAGGCGGCGCCTCTCCCACCAGCCGATGATCGCCCCGATCCGGCGCTCCGCCGGCGCCGGATACAGGAAATCTGCCAGGAAGGTGCCTCCGGGAACGATGCCCCGGGTCAGTCCGGCGCCGGGCAGCGTGGGTTCGGTCAGCGTTCTTTCCTCGATCACTGCTTAGGCTCCAAGAAGGGTCGCGACGGTTCCGATGATGAGCAGGAGGATGGGAAGCAGGGTGACGCCGACGGCGAGGGTCACGCCGGCCCGGAAGAGGAGAGGACCGGCGGGGAGGAGGCGACCGCCGAACATCTTCTCGAGCGCGATCTCGGCCACGGGACCCAGCGAATAGCACAGGTTCGCCATCACGGCCCACCAAATGGCCCCGCGAAACATGTCGATCGGCTGAAGTGTGTCCACCACGACCGTGACCAGCACGCCGAAGGTCATCGTCACCAGTCCGGTGACGCCGACGACGAGGTTGTACGGGAGGCGGCGCTTCTCCCACCAGCGGATGATTGCCCCGACCCGACGCTCCGCCGGAGCCGGGTAGAGGAAGTCCGCGAGAAAGGTGCCTCCAGGGACGATGCCCTGGGTCAGTCCGCCGGCTGGAGAGGTCGCATCGGTCGTGGCGTCGTGCTTCATTCCTGGCTCGTCCTGGTGCTTGCGTCGAGGCGGTGGCGGCTGGCGTCCTGGCCCGGCGGTTCAGCCATGATACGGCTTCGCACACGCCTGGGTTCCCTCCGCCCCGGTCTGCGCCGTCGGGCTGCCGGAGCCGTGGGCGGCTGCCTCGCGATGGCGATGACGACCCGTAAGCCCGTTGTCGCCCCGTACACGGCTCCGAATCCGCTGCCGTCTCCGACGAGCAGCCCCAGCACGCCCACGCCGAGGGGGCCGGCCGTGACGAGGCCCACCACGCTCGCCAGCACCCACAGGAGCCAGAGACCCCCTCGGCGGCGAAAGACCGCCCCGTTCAGCGCACCGAGGCCGTCAGGTCGCGGATCGCGTCGGCGAGGAGCGCCAGGCGCCGGGCGTCTCCCGGCCCGGCGGCGTTCGCCGCACGGCGCGCGTCCCCATCGAGTTCGGCGGCCACCACATCCAGTTCATCGAGCGTGGCGCTGCGTTCCGCGCCCGACTGGCCTTCGGCCGCGTCGAGCAGCGCCGCGACGCGCTCTCCGCGCTCGGTCTGGATGCCGTTGCCGCGCTGCATCTGGATCAGGTAGGAGCGCGCGACGGCGAAGCTGGCCGGCCAGTCGTAGCGTTCCTGGTTCTGCACGTTGGAGTCGCCGACCATGACCGACATGGCGGCGTCGATCTCGGCCTGCGAGAGGTGCTCGCTCGCAGCCAGCTGGAACACGTCCACGCCGCGCGCGATCTCCGCGCCGTAGATCGATCCGTTGTGCCAGTAGGCCGACCAGTAGCCGCCGCTCAGCATCTCCACCGCGTCGAGCGGACCGCGGTCGAAGTAGGCGATCTCGAACGGATTCTCCGGATCGGTGAAGTCGAAGATCGAGAGGCCCCCCTGGTACCAGCCCTGAACCATGATGTCCCGGCCCGGCACCGGAATCATGGAGCCGTTGTGGGCGACGCAGTTCTCCTGCTCCGTCTGCGGCACCGGCAGCTTGTAGTAACCCGCCAGCTCCATCTTGCGGTCGCGGATCGTGAAGATCGCGTTGGCGCCCCACGTCTCCGGGTCGGAGCCGCGGCAGCGGGGGGCCCCGCCGCCGCCCCATTCGTCCGTGAAGACGATCGCGGTGCCGTCGTTGTTGAAGGTCGCCGAGTGCCAGTAGGCGAAGTTCGGATCGACCACCTGGTCGATGCGCACCGGATTCTCCGGGTCGGAGATGTCGAGCAGGATCCCGTTGCCCGCGCAGGCGCCGGCCGCGAGTCCCAGGTCCGACCGCACCGTGATGTCGTGGCACTGGTTCGTGAGCCGCGTACGCTGGGTTCCCTCTCCGTGGTCGCCGCCCACCCACAGGCCGGCGATGTCACCCGTCTCGGAGTCGGTGAAGATGCGCGGCATGTTCACGACCTCGGCATCTTCCGGCGCGTCCATCGGCACTTCGATGATTTCGATCCGGAAGAGCGACGTGTTCTCGTCCTCCTCCACCGGCAGCCCCGAGCAGCCCGGAAGTTCGCTGGAAGAGCGCACTCCGCCGGTGCCCGACACGTAGATGTAGACGTGCGAATCATCGCTCGGATCGGTGACCAGCGTGTGGGTGTGCGAGCCGCGACAGGTCTGCACGGTCTTCACCTGGCGGGGATTCCGGGCGTCGGAGATGTCGAAGATCCGGATCCCGCGCAGGCGGGTGGTGCTCACGCTGTCCTGGATCCCTTCCGTGCCGCAGTCGAGCCGGGCCGACGCCTGCTGGACCGACATGAAGAGGAGGTTCTCGTGCACGCTCACGTCACCCTGCCCGCCGGGACAGACGACCGCGACGACGAGTTCCGGCTGAGCGGGGTCCGAGGCGTCGAACACCTGGAAGCCCCAGTAGCTGCCCTGGAAGACGAAATCCCCCTGGAACGCGAGGTCGGAGTTCGTCGGTCCACGCCCGCCCGCCTCGTCGGTAAGGAACGGGTCGGGCTTCGGGAGGCTGATCAACCGCTCCAGATTGCCGATCGCCATGCCGGCATCGTGCAGGCCGGGCGCGAGCCCGATGCGGGGATCGTCCGGATCCCATTCCCAGACGGCCTCCGGCGGCGGAGGCGGCGGGTCCTGTGCCGCGAGGGCCTCCACGCCCGCCAGCAAGCCAAACGCCAGGGCCGGCAGCACGGCCGCCAGACCGATCCGCCGCCGCGCGAACATCATCTCTCTGCGTGACATCTTCTACCTCCCTCGGATTCTCAGGGGATGGTTCAGGGGATCCTGGTCAACAGCTCCTGCATGCGCAGGATCTCCATGTCCTGGTCCGCGTCCACATCCGACGCGAACCGGTGAATCTCGGTCTCCTGCCCGCCGCCCGGGCTCGCGAACAGCTCGGCCACCATGGTCAGCGCGCCCGCATGATGCTTGATCATTCCTTCCAGGAAGAGCCGGTCGAACCCGGAGCCGCGTGCGGCGGCGAGCGCGACCATCTCCTCGTGCGAGAGCATGCCCGGCATGAGGTCGCCCTCGCCGAGCCCGTGCGCGTGTCCGGCGCCCATCATGGGGGCCGTCTCCCCCCTCCGTTCGAGCCAGCGCGTCATCCAGGCGATCTCGTCGCGCTGCGAGATCTCGATGCGGCGTCCGAGGAGCCGCAGCCCCTCGTGCCCGGTGCGCTCCGGGATGAGGGCGGTCATCTCCAGCGCCTGCGCGTGATGGGGGATCATCCCCTGCATGAAGCGCACGTCCGCCGGGGTGTGCGAGACGTGCTGGAGCGAAGCCGCTTCCTCCACGGTGAGGACGCGGGAGGCCTCGCCGGGGGCGCCGGGCTGGACCGTCCGCACCTCGCCGTCGCCCGCGGCGGAACGGCACGCCGCGAGCGCGAGGAACAGGAACCCGATCCCGTGCCTGAACTTCATTCCAGAACCCTCCACCCGGCGGGCCGCTAACTGTCGTCCTGCGTGGCGAGTTCGGCCCTGGCCGCGCGCACCATCTCGCGCACGTCGGCCAGCAGCTGCTTCGCGTCGTACACGATCCCGTCCTTGATCGTATACTTGATGCCGCCGACCCGCTCCATCTCGCCGGTCTCGTCGTTGAGCTTCACCGCGCCGGTTCCGTAGAGCACCTTGAGGTTCTGAAGCGGATTCTCCTCGACGACGACGAAGTCCGCCTTGAGGCCGGGACGGATCATCCCGAAGTCGGGGGCGAGTCCCGTCGGGTCGCTCAGTTCCTGCGCGCCGTGCAGCGTCGCCGAGCGAATGACCTCGACCGGGTGGAATCCCGCCTCGCGGAGCAGCTCGAACTCCCGGATGTAGTCGAAGCCGTAGAGCTTGTAGATGAAGCCCGAGTCCGAGCCCGTCGTGACCCGGCCGCCGCGGTTCTTGTATTCGTTCAGGAACTGCATCCACACCTTGTAGAAGTTCCGCCACGCGACCTCGTCCTCCGAGGTCCAGTAGAACCAGTACGACCCGTGCGCGGCCCGGCTGGGCTGGTAGAAGTCCATCTGGCTGGGGAGCGTGTACTCCTCGTGCCAGTCCGCGTTACGCGCCCGCATCACGTCCCGGCTCGCCTCGTAGATCGTCATCGTGGGGTCGAGCCCGAAGCCGAGTTCGAGGAACCGCTCCTGTAGTGCGTTCCAGCTATCGGAGCCGGGGCCGTCGACCTGGTCCCAGAGGCGGGCCACGTTGCCGAAGCGGTGCTGCTCGTTCTGGTAGTTGTAGTCGAGCGGCCAGTCCTGAACGCTGTAGTCGGACAGCATCGACTCGAACAGCCCGTAGTAGTGGGTCATCATGTCGAGGCCGATCTCGGCCGCGTCGAGCGCGGTCATGCGGCCCACCCCCATCTGGCCGAGGTGCGCCACGGTGCCGAGCCCGTGCTGGTGCGCCTCGTCGATGAGCGCCTCCATGATCGGCGGGTCGTAGGAACCCAGCTTGAGTCCATCGACCTTCTGCCCCTCGACCTCCTGCGCCGCGGCCCAGCGCACCCACTCCCGCGCCTTCTCCGGCGAGTCCACGGATCCCTGGTCCCATGCCTCCCCGGGCCGCACGTACGTGTACATGCGCGGCGCGACGATCTCGTTGCGGGCGGCCTTCGCCTTCTCCTCGAGCGCCCACATCATGGGCCCGTGGCCGACGCCCCGGGAGGTCGTGATCCCGTGTCCCATCCAGAGCTTGTAGACGTATTCGGGCTGCGGCGCCTTCGGCATCCCGCCCGTGTGGGCGTGCATGTCGATGAACCCCGGCATGACGTAATGACCCGAGAGATCGATCTCGTGCACGCTCCCCTCCGGGTTGTCCTCGGTCTCGAGGTCCGGGCGGCGGTCCTCATTGATGTCCAGTCCGGGGAATCCGACCGACTGGACGGACGTGATGCGGTCGCCCTCGATGACGATGTCGACCGGCCCCTGAGGCGGGGCTCCGGTACCGTCGATTATCGTGACCCCTCGCAGGATCAGACGGTCGTAGGGTCCGTCGCCTTCGTCGGCGCCGCGAGGCGTCGTTTCGGGACGCTCGCCGTCCTGCGCGTGCAGGGCGAACCCCGGTCCCGCCAGCAGGAGGATGGCTGCGGCGAAGAGGGAGCCCCTGCATTTCCAAGTGGTCCTCATAATCTCTCCATCGGTTGGCCCCCGGGGGGGTCAGGAAGTCGCCGTCACCTCGGCGATGTTGCTTTCCCGGGGCAGTCTGATCCGGAACTCGGTGAATTCTCCCGCCTCGCTCTCGACTTCGAGGTCGCCGCCATGTCCGACGACGATATCGCGGGAGATCGACAGTCCGAGGCCCGTCCCCTGCGTGCCGGACTTCGTCGTGAAGAAAGGTTCGAAGATCTTCCGGATGATGGAATCGGGGATCCCGGTACCGTTGTCTCGTATCGTCACGATCACATGTTCCCCGCGGTCCTCCGTCTTGAGCAGAACCGTGGGCGAATAGGAAGCGTCGGCTTCCGCTCGTCGGGCCGCCGTGGCGTGACACGCGTTGGTCACGATGTTCAGGAAGACGCGGCTCAGGTCGCGCGAAATCCCCGTGATCTTGCCCGCGTTCTCGTCGAATTCCCGCTCAAGGGTGACGTTGAAGGCGGAATCGGTGCCGCGGAGTCCGTGGTAGGCGAGCTTCGCGTACTCGTCGACGACCTGGTTGACGTCGATGGACACCGCCTGCCCCGCCTCGTCGCGCGAGTGGGCCAGCATGCCCTCGACGATGCGGTCGGCCCGGCCGCCGTGCTCCCGCACCTTGCTCACGTTCATGTCGAGGTCGGAGAGGATCTCGTCCACCAGCTCCCGGTCCAGTTCACCGTTCTCGCCCGCCGGCTCGGCCACCTCCTCCTTCAGCTCCTCGATCAGCTCCCGCGAGAGGACGGCGAAGTTGTTCACGAAGTTGAGCGGATTGCGGATCTCGTGTGCGATCCCCGCCGTGAGCGCCCCCAGCGACGCGAGCTTTTCCTGCATGACGACCTGCTGCTGCGTACGACGGAGCCGTTCGAGCGTCTCCTCGAGGGCATCGTTCTTGGCCTGGACTTCCTTGGCGAGCTTCTCCACCAGATTGAGCCGCTGCACCTCGAGGGCGTGCTGGCGGAAGACTTCCAGCGCCCCCGCCATGTCGCCCACCTCGTCGTTGCCCTCGATCCGCACCTTCGCCTCGAGGTCGCCCTCGGACATGCGCCGGGTGGTTTCGAACAGGCTGCTCAACCTGACGATGAGGGGTCGGCCGAACGTCTTCCAGGCGACGCGAGCCGCGCCGACGGTCAGCAGGATCACGCCGAGCAGGAACCAGAACCCCAGGCGCACGAGGAACTGGGAGCGATTCGCCGCCTCCCGGGCGGACATCTGGACGCGCTCCATGAGCGCCGCGACCCCGACGTCGAGCACCGCGGTCGTCTGCCGGTTGCGCTCGAGTAGTTCCTCCGCGCGGCCGATCTCCTCCAGCTCCCGGCGTCGGGTCTCGAAGATGCCGGCATCGCCTCCGTACAGCTCGCCCAGGACGTTCACCTCTTCGGCCAGCGCCTCTCTCAGCGGGGGCCGGATCTGCGGCAGCGCCTCCTGTAAGTCACGGACGGCCGTCTCCACACGTTCGCGGTCGGCGAGCAGCTGCGCCGCATCGGTCTCCGTGAACGCCTGCTGGATCAGGGTGGTCGCCTGGTTCTCCGACGCCTTGAAGCTGAGAAGGCCGGAATAGTGCTCGAACTCATCGAGCGCCTGGCGGCGCGAGACCGGTGCCGGGACGTCGGCCAGCTCACGGAGCCCCGTATGGATGAAGAAGTACTGGTCGTCGATCGCCTCCTCGAGCACCGGCTGCAGACGGAGACCGGTCGCTGCGACCGTGGCCTGCATCTCCCCGAGCTGGGCCTGGTAGGTCATCCGGTTGCCGACCGACTCGAAGATCTCGTTGATGCTCGCGACCAGGTCCTCGGCGAGGTCCTCGACTCCCTCGTCCATGTCCGCCCCGCCGGCGACCTGCCGGACCCAGAGCTGGAGGCTGTCCTGTTCCAGCAGCACGCCCGCCCTGACCTCCTCCAGCGCCGCCGGATCGGCGGCGGCCAGGAGCTGCGGCGACGCCCGCACGAGCGCCTCGCTGTGCTTGGTCACCTGGTGGCCTGCGACGAGTGCCGGAATCTGCTCTTCCGTGACCTCGCTCTGCCCGCGCTGCACGAGGCCCATCAGCAGCAAGGAGAGGAGGATGGCGCTGATCGTGAGGAGCACGCCGCCGCCCAGGCCGACGACGATCTGGCTCCCTATGCCGAAGCGACCGCCGGTCGCCTTCCGTGCCCGGTTGCCGAGTCCGCCCGGCAGCCGGGCCAGGATCCACTCGAAGGCGTGGTAGATGCGGTCGTCGCCGGGGTTCACGAGGCGCGCCGGGTCGTCAGCGGGAGAGCCGGCTCACAGGGACGAACTCGCCCCCCCGAATCACGGTCAGGAACACGAGATCCGAGCCCTGGTTGTCTCCCTCCGCGTACTCGACCACGAAACCGCCGAGGTCGAGAGGACCGGATTCCATCAGGGTGCGAAGGAACGACTGCCGCGTGGGCCGGGCCTCGGGGTCCCCGGATGCTAGCGTCTCGACGACGAGACGTCCGGCCAGGTAGCCCTCGAGCGACACGAACCCCGGTTGAGCCGATGGATCGACCGCGCGCAGCGCGGCTTGGTACCGGGCCACGGCCGGGACGCTGGTGTCGCGGGGGAAGGGTACGACCTGCGTCACGACGACACCGTCTCCCTGTCGGCCGAGTTCGTTGAGCAGGGCGTTGCTGCCGACGAAGGAGATGTTCACGAACACCGCGTCGAGACCGATCTTCCGGGCCCACTTGATGAAGTGCGCGACTGGCGCGTAGGCCCCGATGATGATGACGGCCTCCGGGTCGCCGGCCCGGATGTCGAGGAGTCCGCGTTTCACGGCCAGCGTGTTGCGCGGGTACGCGGCCTCGCCGACGAGTTCCATGCGGCGCGCCTCCATCGCTTTCCGAGCCCCCGCCAGCCCCGCCAGCCCGTAGTTGTCGTCCTGGTAGAAGACCGCGATCCGCCGGAATCCCAGATCTCCGACGATCCGGTCCACCATCTCCCTGGTTTCCTGGTCGTAGGACGCGCGCAGGTTGACGACGTAGTTCTGGTCCTCGCGCCGCAAGAGCCCGGCGCCCGTGAACGCGCCGATGTAGGGGACGGCCGCCTCGCTCGCGACGGGCTCCGCCGCATTGGAGGTCGGGGTACCCACGGCGCCGATGAGGCCGAATACGCCGTGCTCGATGAGTTCCCGCGTATTGGCGACGGCGGCTTCGGGTTCGTAGCCGTCGTCGCGGACGACGAGCCGAAGGCCCCGGCCATGCACGCCGCCCTCGCGGTTCGCTTCCTCGAACGCGGCCAGGACGCCGAGGTTCATGTTGCGGCCCAGCTCTCCGGCGGGACCGTTCAGCGCGGCCGACTGGCCGAAGACGATGGAATCGGGGAACACGCCGTCCCCGCCCTCCTGCGCGGCCCCGCCGCCGACGGGCAGAATGGCGCCCGCCGCCGCGACGGCGACGCGCAGGGCGAGGCGCCGGCCGCTCATCAGGAGGTGTCCCCCAGGTACCGGAGCGCGAGACAGGTGATGTCGTCGGACTGGGGCGCCTCGCCCGCGTGGGCCTGGGTCGTCTGCACCACGTGGCGGTTGACGTCCGACGCGGTCAGTCCGCCGCATTCCGCGAGGACCTCTGCGAGTTCCTTCTCACCCAGCTCGTTGCCCTCCTCGTCCATCGCTTCCGAGATGCCGTCCGTATAGAAGAAGAAGGTGTCGCCCGGGTCCAGCTGCACGGACCCGCTCGGGTAGTCGAAGGTCGGCATGATTCCCAGGACGAGCCCCGGTTCGCACTCGATCTGCGCGACCTCTCCCGACGGCTTGACGATGAAGGGAAGGTTGTGGCCGGCGTTCGAGAAATCGACCCGGCCGGAGGCGGGGTTGAACTGCGCGTAGAACGCGGTCACGAACATCGACTCTTCATTCTCCTTGACGAGCAGGTCGTTGACCTCGCCGAGACACTTCGCCGGGTCGCTCTCCCCGATCGCGGTCCCTTTCAGCAACGTCCGGCTCACCATCATGAACAAGGCGGCAGGGACGCCCTTGCCGGAAACGTCCGCAATCACGATCCCGGTCCGATCATCTTGCAGCCGGAAGAAATCGTAGAAGTCGCCCCCGACCTCGCGGGCGGGAGTCATCCAGGCGTGCAACTCGAAACGGGGGTCTGTGGGGAAGGCGGTCGGAAGAATCGTCTCCTGCATTCGCGCCGCGACCCCGAGTTCCTGACGCAGGGCCACCAGCTCGTCCCGGGAGCGGAGCGCGTCCCTCATCACCTGCAGGTGATCGAGTGTCTTGTGGATCGTCGTATCCAGATCCCCGAAATCGATGGGCTTCGTCACGAAATCGAACGCGCCCCGGTTCATCGCGGTCCGAATGTTCTTCATGTCCCCATAGGCGGTGACGATGACGGCCCGGATGTCGAGGTTGAGTTGGTCGAGTTGGCCGAGGAGGGTCAAGCCGTCCATCTCGGGCATGTTGATGTCCGAGAGCACCATGTCCACGTCGGGATGCCGGTCGAGTTGCTCGAGCGCCTGGACGCCGTTCTGGGCGAAGATCAACGTGTACTCGCCCGTGCGGATCCGGCGCCGGAATTTCTGTCGCAGCAGCAGCTCCAGATCGGGTTCGTCGTCTACGACCAGAATCTTCGGCATCCGAATCTCAGTTTGGGGAGCGCCGGTCTTGTCTGGAACCGAGTCGAGTCGTCATCGTCTGTGTCGATTCGCGAGGCGTGAATCTCCACAAACCGGGACCGGAGGCGCAATATGTCGGAGCCGGACACCGGGCAGCGAACGTAAGGAGCGGACAAGGTTGCGGATCGCCGTGAAGCGGGACCCGGGCGAGCCCAGACGGGTGGCGGACGAGATAGAACGCGTGTGTCTCGAACGCGGGCTCTCGCAGGACATCATCTTCAAGTTCCAGCTCTCGATGGACGAACTGCTGACCAACGTCATCTCGTACGGGTTCGAGGAGGTGACGCACGATCCGGTCATCACGGTGGACATCCACGTTGACGATGCCGAGATTGACGTCGTCATCCGGGACAACGGCCGACCCTTCAACCCTCTCGAGGATGCGGCGGAGCCCGATGTGAGCCTTGACGCCGAGGACCGCCCGATCGGGGGGCTTGGCATTCACTTGACGAAAGCTTTTATTGACAAGCTCGCGTATGAGCGGGTGGATGGTTTCAACTGCCTTACCCTGACGCAGCCGCTGGCTGCCGCCAACACCGAGGAATCATCAGAGGAACCACCGGAGGAAACCGCCAGATGAACATTGAGACCAGCTATTCCGGGGCTACCGCCGTGGGGGTGATCAGCGGCCGGGTCGACTCCAGCAACGCCAAGGACTTCGACGGTGAGCTCTCGAGCATCATCGACGGGGGAGCTACGAACCTCGTGCTGGATTGCGAAGGGCTCCGCTACATCTCCAGCGCCGGGCTTCGGGCGCTGCTCATCGCCATCCGCAAGACCAATCAGGCCGGCGGGGGACTGGCCCTGTGCCAGGTGCCCGAGAACATCCTCGAGGTTCTGCAGGTCAGCGGCTTCGTCCGGCTGACGAAGGTCTTCGACACGGTCGAAGACGCCCAGGCCAGCTTCGCGTAATCCGATGGCGCCGGCTGGACGCCCGGCGCTGCCCGCCACTCCTTTCGGGCCCGCCCGACCGCGGGATCAGAAGAAAGCGAACGCCTGGACCTTCAGGGACCAGTCGGAACGCTCGCCGGAAGTGTAGAAATCCACGTTCGTGGAGATTCCGTTCCGGCCCACGAAGTAGACCATGACGCCGGGGGTGACGACGGTTCCCGTCACCTTGTCCGGGTTCGCGGCCCCGGAATCGACCCAGCTGACGCGGAGCATCGGCTCGATCGCCGCGAACCGGGACTCCGGTGCGAAGGGCAGGTACCAGAAGGCCATCAACTGGAAGGCCGAGAACTTCGCGTCGTCGTTCAGCTTCCAGTTGCGACCCCGCAGGCCGTTCGCGATCAGGTGCGGGCCATCGAGCCACGTGCCCACCTCCACCTCCGCGCCGTAGGCCGGCACGCCCATCGTCTCGCGCTGCATGTTCAGCGTCTCGTCCAGGGCGAAGTAGGCGGACACGCGCGTGTTTCCGGCCGGGAAAACGGACAGCTGCCCCGACGCCGACTTGCCGTCGTTCACGTCCTTGTTCCCGATGCCCTCGCCGTTGGTGAGTGTGAAGCGGTACCCGAAACGCTCCCCCAGGCGACCCTGCGCGAGGATTCCCGGCTCGTAGTTGTCGAGGCCCAGCGCCCCGGTCAGGCCACCGAAGGAACAGACGCTGCCGACGCCGGGACAGTGGTCCACGCCGGTGACCCGCGCGTCCCGTTCGATGATGGGGAGCCAGGCGTTGGGCACCAGCCAGAAGTACGACATACCCTTCTTGAACTGGCCGAGTTGCACCTGCAGGGCGTCGCTCGGGGTGAGTTCGAGATAGGCCTCGAGCACCGACGCCCCATCGATATTGAACTGGGCGCGTGCCGACACGAGATCGTTGAGCCTTCCGTCCATCGTCACCCACGCCCGCCGGATGAAAAAGGACGATGGGGTGTCATCGGAGCTCGACGCCTCGTACTGGGCCTGGATCCGGGCGCCAAGGGTAACCGTGGACCCGCCGCGGGCCCGGATCTCCTGGGCCATGGCAGCCTGGACAACGCAGAGCGCCAGCCCCAGCCCGAGTCCGGCGGCCACTCCGATGAAGCGTTTCCTCATGGCGGTATGCCTCGCGTCGAAGATTCGGGTTCACCCCGGTCCCACCCGAAGATAACGGGCTCCGGTCGCGAGGCTACCGACGGGCCGAGAACCCGTTGCGCGATGCAGATTCGCCACCCAACCTAGAACGCATCAGGACGCACTCCGGCTCCATCATCACAACGGGATCATGGCAGCACTTCAAGCTGTCGAGGAAGGAGCACCTGTGAGCACGCACCAGCCACGCCGGGCCCGCCGATTCGCCGCGGGACGGAACCTAGCGACCGCCGCGCTCCTTTCGGGCGCGAGTTTCCTTCTGGTACCGTCCGCTCTGGCCGCGCAGGACGGCGCCGGCGACATCGGCTTCGTCCTCAACACGTTCTCGTTCCTGATCTGGGGCGTGCTCGTGATGTGGATGTGCGCCGGCTTCACGATGCTCGAGGCCGGGTCGGTACGGTCCAAGAGTGCTTCGATGATCTGCATGAAGAACATCGGACTGTACGCGGTCGCGGGCCTCACCTACTACATCATCGGCTACAACCTGATGTACGTCGACGTCGGGAGCGTGATCGGCTCTCTGAGCTTCTTCTACGGCCCGTCCGCCGAGGAAGTCGCGCTCCTCGGGGGTGACGAGAGTATGGCCGGGGCCGTCGCCGAGAACGGCTATTCCGTGATGTCGGACTGGTTCTTCCAGATGGTGTTCGTCGCCACGACCGCCTCGATCGTCTCCGGGGCGCTGGCCGAGCGCGTCAAGCTGTGGCCTTTCCTGGTCTTCACGGCCCTCCTCACCGCGATCATCTACCCCATCGTCGGTGCCTGGACGTGGGGTGAGGGCTGGCTCCATGAGATGGGCTTCATCGATTTCGCCGGGTCGACGATCGTGCACTCGACGGGAGGCTGGGCCGCTCTCGCCGGCGCGCTGGTCGTGGGGCCGCGGTGGGGTAAGTTCCGCAAGGACGGATCCGTGAAGTCGACGCCTCCGTCGAACATCCCGGCGGTTACGCTGGGCATCTTCATCCTGTGGATGGGGTGGTTCGGCTTCAACGGCGGCTCCCAGCTGGCCCTTGCCGGCGTCTTCGATGCGGTCGCCATGAGCAACATCCTCGTGAACACGAACCTCGCGGCCGCGGCCGGCGTCGTCACCGCGCTCTGCCTCTCGCGGCCCATCCTCGGGCGGGTCGATCTGTTCGCCACGCTCAACGGGGCCATCTCGGGGATGGTCGCGATCACCGCGGGGCCGAACATCGACAACTCGCTGTGGGCCCTTCTCATCGGCGCCGTCGGCTCCGTAGTCTGCATGGTGGGACTGAGGGTGCTGGAGCGGCGCAGGATCGACGACGTCGTCGGCGCGGTTCCCGCGCACCTCTTCGCCGGGATCTGGGGCACGCTGGCCACCTGTATCGCGGCCGGCGGCGACTTCGTCACGCAGCTGATCGGCGTTCTGAGCGTCGGCGCCTTCGCTTTTTCGGCGGCTTGGCTGCTCTGGACCGTGCTGGACAGGTTCATGGGCGTCCGGGTCTCGCGGAGCGTCGAGGAGATCGGCCAGGACGCGGCGGAACTCGGCATCGACGCCTATCCCGAGTTCATCCTCATGGTGGACCCGGACATGGGGGACGACTTCCGCGACGCGGACTGACGCCCGGGGGGAGATCGGTCCTTGTCGTCGATAAAGTTCATCGATCACGGGTACGACGCCCCGGACCCCGACCTCGCGGCGGGGTCCGGGGCGTTCCGCGACTACGATCTGGATGAGTCGTTCCACGACGAGTTGTTCCACGAGGACGGGACGCCGCGGGAACGGGCCCGCCGCCTCGGGACGGCCTTGTCGCGGACAGCGTCTCACCGCCCTCAACCTCTTCCTGCACGACATCTATCACGACGGAAAGTCGCTTCGGAACGGCGTGGTTCCGACCGACCTCGTGCTGGGCTGTCCCGCGTACCGGCTCGAGATGCGGCAAATGAAGGTGCCGCACGACACCTACGTCGCGGTGTGCGGGACCGACATCGTGCGCGCCGGCGACACGTTCGCGGTTCTGGAGGACAATCTGCGCGTGCCGTCCGGCGTCTCTTACATGCTTGCCTGCCGCACGGCGATGAAGTGGGCGTTTCCGTATCTGTACCGCGCGTACGGCGTGCGGGAAGTGGCGGAGTATCCGGAGCGGCTCTACTCGACGCTCGCCTCGCTCGCCCTGGGTTCCGGGACGCCGCGGATGGCGGTGCTGACGCCGGGCCGCTACAACTCGGCCTACTACGAGCACGCCTTCCTGGCCGGAGAGATGGGGGTCGACCTGGTCGAGGGTCGGGATCTGGTCGTGCACGACGCCGCGCTCGGGGCCGCCGGCCTCTTCCACGCCTACCGGGCCGGGAACCTCGTGCTCGCCAACGCCCCGGGGACGGGGGTGGCGGACGACAAGGGACTGTACGCCTACGTCCCCCGCATCATCCGCTACTTCCTCGACGAAGAGCCGATTCTGGCCAACGTGGAGACGCACCTCTGCCGGGAAACGGACGGCCTCGCCTACACGCTCGAGCACCTGGCCGAACTCGTCGTGAAGGGGGTCGGGGGGGTACGGGATGCTCGTGGGTCCCCATGCCTCCGCGGCGGAGCGGGAGGAGTTCGCCGCGCAGCTTCGAGAGAACCCGACCAACTACATCTCCCAGCCGGTGCTGCCGCTCTCCCGCGCGGGCTGTTTCGTCGACGGGCGCCTCGAGCCGCGCCACGTGGACCTCCGGCCATTCGTTCTGCAAGGCCGGGACAGACAGCATGTGGTGCCGGGCGGCCTTTGCCGCGTCGCGCTGCGCAAGGGGAGCCTGGTGGTGAACTCCAGCCAGGGCGGAGGTTGCAAGGACCTCTGGATTCTTCGTGAGTAGCGCGTCGCGAGGGACGAACGCCCGATGCTAGCCCGCATGGCGTCGAACTTCTACTGGCTGGGCCGGTACGTGGAGCGGACCGAGAACACAGCCCGTCTGCTCGGAAGTCGCGCGCTCCCTTCGATTCGCGACGGATCGGATCGACGGACTGCTGCGCGGCATCGACCCCATCGGTGCGCGCCACCCGCTCGCCGCGCCGCACCGTTTGGTGCTCCGCATGGCGGCCTCCCTCGAGATGGACCTGGCAACGGACGAGCCGGAGGCGGAGGCTGTTTCGATCTTCGAGACGCTGACCGGAGGGAGCAGGGAACTGTACGAGGTCCTCATGGAGACCTACGTAGATTACCCGGTGACACGGGGTTGCCGTCGTGATCACCCGCTACGCGATCGAGCATGCGATCGAGTTCGTGTACAGCGGGCCCGTCCGGGGATCCGTGATGACCCTCTACCTGTGTCCCCTCCAGGACCGTCACCAGATCGTCAGCCGCTTCTCGATCCAGACGGATCCCGCCGGCGCGGTGTTCGACTTCGACGGATACCTGGGGAACCGGGGTCACTTCTTTGATCGCCCCGCCCCGCATCGGAGGCTCTCGATCCTCGCGCGGTCGATCGTGGAGGTGGGTCCGATCCCGGAGAAGCCGGAGAGTCTGGGGGCCGACGCGTGGGAGGAACTACGCCGCGCGACCGCGGAACCGGAACTGCGACTGATGCTGCAGCCGAGCCGCTTCGCCCGTCCCTCTCCGGCCCTGGACGAGTTCATCAGCAGTTGCGACCTCGAACCCGGGGAGGATCCGCTGGCCGGCGCGCTCGCGCTCCGAACCCGGCTTCACCAGTCGTTCGACTACATCCCCGGGGCGACCGCCGTCGATTCTCCGATCGAGCAGATTCTCGAGACCCGCGAAGGGGTCTGCCAGGACTACGCGCACGTGATGGCCTCCATCCTCCGGGGCTGGGGCGTCCCGACCCGCTACGTGTCCGGATATCTGGGGTCGGATCGCGGCGACGGGGAGGGGGTGACGACGGGAGAGAGCCACGCGTGGGTCGAGGGCTGGTTCGCCGGGCCGGGTTGGATCGGTTTCGACCCGACCAACGATGTCCAGTGTGATGAACGACACGTGCGGGTAGCGGTGGGTCGGGATTACGCGGATGTTCCCCCCACCCGCGGTGTGTTTCACGGATCCGCGGAGTCCATGTTGAGTACCGAGGTTCGCATCGTCCGGGAGACGAGTTCGCGCTGAGGCGGCTCGCTCGGGCGCGCTGCGCCAACCGTCCCACAGAGGAGGAAAACGTGTCCGCAACCCGCTTGCACCGTGGTCCGATCCGGCGTCTTCGGTTCCCCGCCGCCTTCGTCGCACTCCTTGCCTTCGCCTCGCCGGCCTGGGGACAGTCCGTCTCGGTCGGCGCCGACGTGGTCAGCCGCTACGTCTGGCGCGGCGCCGACTTCGGGGAATCCATGGCCGTGCAGCCGGCGATCACCTTCGGCGCCGGGGGGCTCGAATTCGGGGCGTGGGGCTCGTACTCCATCTCCGCCTCGGGCGCCTCCGCCAACGAGAACGACCTCTGGGCCACGTACACCGTGGCGGCCTCGTCCGGCCTGTCCGTGTCTTTCGGGTTCACCGACTACTACTTCCCGTCGCCCGACGCGGAAACCGGGTTCGGTGCCGGAGACGCCCATACGCTCGAGGCGTCGCTCGCCTTCTCGGGCCCGGAGACGTTCCCCGTGACCCTCTTCGGCGGGATGCTCACCGGGGGAGGCGATCTGTATGTCGAGGCGGGGGTCCCATTTGCCGTCAGTTCCGTCGATGTGGCGCTCCATATGGGTTTCGTGGGTGGCGAGAGCGACTTCTACGGCACGGAGGGCGCGGCTCTCGTCAACGTGGGCGTCACGGCGAGCAAGGCTCTGCAGATCACCGATTCCTTCGAGGTGCCCGTGAGCGTCGCCTACATCCTGAATCCGGACCAGGACCGTGCGCACCTGGTGTTCGGCTTCAGCATCGCGCCGTAAGCTCTACCGTATGAGAGCCCTGCGGATCGTCCCGCTCCTGTTCGCATCGGCGTGCTCGCTCGCGCCCCCGCCATCGCTCCCCGGGCCGGTGGCGGAAATGCCCGGGGACTTCGCCGTGAGGCTGGCCACGGGGGAGTACGAGCCGCTCGAATGGTGGCGTGCCTTCCGCGATCCGGTCCTCGACGCGGTCGTCGACTCCGTGCTCTCCTCCAACTTCGACTTGGCCGAGGCCGTCGCGCGGGTGCAGCAGGCCAGGGCCAGGGCGCGCATGGCGAGGGCCGCCTTCTTTCCCAGCGTCGGCGTCAGCGGGTCCGTCCAGGACCTGGACATACCGACCGACGCGGGCATCGGCGCCCAGATCCAGGCCCTCGGGCTGGGTGGCGAAGCGGGAGACACGATCGCCGGCTTCGTGCTGCCGGAGCGCCTGGAGGTGACGACCTACTCGGTGAGCGCGGACCTGGCGTACGAACTCGACTTCTGGGGGCGGGCCCGGAACGACGCGCGCGCGGCGGGGGCCGAGTACCTCGCCTCGGAATCGGACTTCCAGTCGGCGCGCATCGGGATCCTGGCGGAGACGATCACGACGTACTTCGACATCGTCAGCCTCCGGCGGCAGACGGCGCTCGCCCGGGAGACCGTGGACGTCCTGCTGGAGCGCGAGGCGCTGGCCTCGACCCGTTACGACCGCGGCCTGATCGACTCCTACATCCTCTACCAGGTGCGTCAGGACCTCAGGAATACCCAGGCCGGGCTCCCGCAGCTGGAGACACGGCTGACCAGCGCCGAGGGGCGCCTCGCCGTGCTGCTGGGCGGCTACCGGGCGGACCTGGAGGAGATTCTGCCCGATTCTCTCTCGCCCGCGCAGGCGGCGACCCCCGTGCCGGCCGGGATCCCGGCCGACCTCCTGTACCAGCGGCCCGACGTCAGAGCCGCGGGGCAAAGGCTGGATGCGGCGCGCTACAGCGTGGGCGCCCGCCGCGCCGAACTGCTGCCGTCCCTCTCCCTGTCGGGGTCGATCGGCCTCGCGAGCGCGGAGAGCTCGGACCTGTTCGACGTGCAGAAGTGGTTCACCAACCTCGCCGCGAACCTCTTCGGGCCGATCTTCCAGGGAGGCCGCCTGAGGAACAACGTCGCGCTCGCCCAGGGCCGCTTCAATCAGGCCGCGGCGATCTACGGGCGCACCGTGGTGACGGCCGTGAACGAGGTCGAGGCCGCCCTCGCCGGCCTGGAGAACGAGGACCGGCGCCACGTCTTCTTCCTCTCTCAGCGCGAGGAAGCTCAGGCGTCGCTGGATCTCCAGTCCCAGCGGTATGAGTCCGGGGTCGTGGGTTACACGGACTACCTGGACGCGCTGCGCACGCTCCTGAACGTGGAGGCCGCGCTCGCGGCGGCGGGTCGCGATCTCGCGCTGACACGCCTCGCCGTGCACAGGGCGCTGGGCGGCGCGTGGGTCGCCTCGGGGCCGCTCGCCGAACCCCGCATGGTCCCGGCTTCCGGAGGGGCGGGTGTGGGGGGGAGCCAACAAATGACCGACGAAAGCCGATGAAGCCATGAGACGCGTACTTGTCGCGCTGGCCACCCTGATCGTGACGCCCGGGTTCGCGCTTTGCCAGGAGGCGAATTCGGCGGGGATCCACGATCCGAACTACCTCGGGACATTCTCGATCATCGGACGCGACCCGGACACGGGCCACCTCGGCATGGGCGTCCAGTCCAAGGCGTTCGGAGCCGGGAACCGGGCCATGCACGCGAAGGGCGGGCTCGTCATCATCGCCCACCAGGCGGCCGCGAACCCGATGTACGGCGCCATCGGCATTGAACTCCTGCAGGCCGGCTACTCGCCCGAAGAGGCGCTCGAGATCATGGTGGCGAGCGACGAGGGGCGGGATCGCCGGCAGGTCTCGATCCTCGACCAGGAGGGGCGTACGGCGGCCTGGACCGGCACCGGCGCGAGCGACTGGAAGGGCCACCGGTGCGGCGTGAACTACTGCGCGCAGGGGAACATCCTCACCGGCCCCGAGGTCGTGGCTGCGATGGCCGCGTCGTTCGAATCCTCGACCGGGACGCTGGCCGAGCGGCTCATGGATGCGCTCGACGCGGCCCAGGCGGCGGGTGGCGACGTCCGCGGCATGCAGTCCGGCGCGATCCTCGTCGTGGCCCCCCGCGTCAACGGCGGCTATAGCGACCGCGTGGTCGACATCCGCGTCGACGACCACGACGAACCGCTCGTCGAGATGCGCCGCGTGCTGAACGTGTACCGGTCAGGTCAGATGCTGCGCGAAGCGGGCCAGATGCGGCGCGACGGCGACCTCGAGGGCGCCGAGGCCCGCGCCCGGGAGGCGTCCCGGACGTCGCCCGGGAACGACAACGTCTGGGTCTCGCTGGCCTCCATGCTGCTCGAGTTGGGACGCGAGGACGACGCCTTCGAGGCCCTTGAGCGGGCGGTGGAACTCAACCCGGGCCGCCGGCGCACCCTCCCGCGGGACGACGCCTTCGAGGGTGTGCGCGACGATCCCCGCTTCCTGAGGATCGTCGGCCGCTAACACTGGCAGTGGTCAGTGGTGGTCGGACTCCTCGTAGTGGCGCACGAGGGCGTCACCCCCGAAGTCGTTCTCCAGGTCCCGCCACACCGAGTGCACGTGGTTCGCGTTGTTCTGCGTGTTGTCGTACTCGATGAGGAAGACGGGGCTGTGGACGCGGAAGTAGTGCCCTTCTTCCGGCTCCGGGGACCCCGCCCAGGCGAAATGGATGTTGCTCGCCGGGATCTCGGTCCGGACCCTCACCATCCAGTCGAAGTCGTTCGTCATGTTTCCGACGTACTCGTGCACGATGTCGAAGAGGATCGCGCGCTGCGCCTCGTCCATCGCGTCGGCGGGCAGGCCCTCGAAGCTGTCCAGCCGCGCCTCGCGGTCGTTGCCGGTGAGGATGTCGCTCGGCGCCTCGGCGTCGATCATCGCCCGCGCGCGCTGGTCCGCGGAGAGGCTGAGGAGGAGCGCCCGGGCCAGGTCCTCCTCCCGCCCCAGCGGTCGCCAGCCGGCTTTGGGTCCCGACGGGACGCGCGCCGGGTTCGCGCCCATGAAGGCAGGTCCCGTCACGGTGAGGAGATCCGATGGCGAGGAGAAGTTGAGCGACAGGTGGTGTCCTTCGAAACGCCACGCCCAGGCACCCCCGGCGGACGGTTCACCGAAGATGGTGACGTAGTAGTTCTCCGGGTCGCGACGTTCGGGCCGACCCTCCAGGACGCCCAGGACCCGCTCCAGTTCGATGATCGCGTTGGCCTTGTGATAGCCCTGGCTGCTCAGCGCCGACTGGAGGAGATCGTGCGCGGCGGCGCGCTGTTCCACCGTCATGCCCGCCAGCGGCAGGCCGTTCCGTTCCCGGGGGATGAAATGCCAGTCGAAGCGTTCTTCATCCGCCAGCGGATAGAGGGCCTTCTCCCGCGCCGCCGCATCGAGCGTGGCCATGAACGCCTGGGCGGCTGAAGCGGCATCCAGGGCCGCCACGGGGGGGGCAGCCCGTTCCCGGTCCGGTTCTTCGCCGCTGGCAATCGCTAGCAGCGCCACGGGAACCATGAGACACGCGGCCCACGTCATCCGCCCGATCGTCGCTTTCCTGTTCGCCATCTCTTCCTCCTGCGCACGGCGGGCGCACTCGCGGTTTGCTGTCGGCGGCTCCAAGTTGGCAACCCCGAAAACGGACTTGACCACCCCTCAATATTCCGGCTCGAAAGGCGAGATCGCCAGATGACAGCGGGTTCGAACGGCGCCGAGGGCGCCCGCCACGCCACACACGTCGAGTTCAATGGCGTGAGCAAGAGCTACGACGGGCGCACGCTCGTGGTGGAGGATCTGAACCTCGGAATCGGGCAGGGCGAGTTCGTGACCCTCCTCGGTCCGTCCGGATCGGGGAAGACGACGATCCTGATGATGCTCGCCGGGTTCCAGACGCCGACGTCCGGCGCGATCCGTATCGGAGGCCGCTCCGTCCAGGACCTTCCGCCCCGAAAGCGCGGGATCGGGATGGTCTTCCAGAACTATGCCCTCTTCCCGCACATGACGGTGGGCGAGAACCTCGCGTTCCCCCTCGACGTGCGCGGCCTCCCCGCGGAGGAGCGCAGCGAACGGGTGGTGCGCGTCCTGGACCTCGTCCGCCTCTCCGGGCTGGAGGACCGGCGCCCCGGACAGCTCTCCGGCGGACAGCAGCAGCGGGTGGCGATCGCCCGCGCCCTCGTGTTCGAACCCGATCTTGTGCTGATGGACGAACCGCTCGGCGCCCTCGACCGCAGCCTGCGCGAGGAGATGCAGTACGAGATCCGCTCCATCCACCAGCGGCTGGGCGTGACCGTCGTGTACGTGACCCACGACCAGCAGGAGGCGATGGTGATGTCGGACCGGATCGCCGTCCTGAACCGGGGGAAGATAGAGCAGATCGCCGGGCCCGAAGGGCTCTACGAGGAGCCCGAGCGCGCCTTCGTCGCCCGCTTCATCGGCGAAAACAACCGGCTCCACGGCCGTGTGATCCGCGTCGAGGACGACCTCTGCGAGGTGGACGCCGGCGGCGAACGAATCCGGGCCTTCCGGGTCGCTCCCTGCGAGTCGGGAGACATGGTCACGCTCTCGATCCGCCCGGAGCGGATCGCGATCAGGCCCCGCGAGGGTCTGTACCACAACGAGGTCGACGCCGCGGTCGAAGACATCACCTTTCTCGGCGACCACCTGCGCCTCCGGCTGGCGACGTGCGGACGCCGCGATGTCGTGGCGAAGATTCCCAACATCGTGGGCCACGGAGCGATGATGGCGGGCGACACCCTCCGGATCGGCTGGACCGTCAACGACTGCCGCGCCCTGGACTACGAAGGGGAAGAGGAGAACCACGCATGAGGAAGAGACGCCCGATCCACTGGGTGCGCGACGCCGTACTCGCCGCTATCGGGGCGGCGGCGCTCGTCCTGATCCTCGCCCGCGGGCCCACCCAGGCGCCCGAGGGACCGTCGATCACGACCGTCTCGTGGGGCGGTTCCTACGGTCGGGCATACCGGGACGGGATCCAGGTCCCGTTCGCCGAGGAGACGGGAATCAACGTCGGCATGGAGGACTACAACGGCGGCCTGGCGCAGATAAGGGCCCAGGTCGATGTCGGCAGCGTCTACTGGGACGTCGTCGACCTCGAGATGGCCGACGCGATGCGCGGCTGTGACGAGGGCCTGCTGGAGCCGATCGACATCGACAGGCTGCCGCCCGCCCCCGATGGGACTCCCGCCCGAGAGGACTTCTATCCCGAGATGCAGGGGGAGTGCGGGGCCGGGATGTTGTTCTATTCCACGGTGTACGCGTACAACGCCGACCTCTTCCCGGATGAGAAGCCCACGACCATGGTCGACTTCTTCGACCTGGAGAAGTTCCCCGGACGCCGCGGCATGCGCCGTGTACCGCAGGTCAACCTCGAGTTCGCGCTCATCGGGGACGGCGTGCCGCTGGAGGAGGTGTACGCCACCCTGGACACGCCGGAAGGGCTGGACAGGGCCTTCGACAAGCTGGACTCGATCAAGGACGAAGTGATCTGGTGGGAGGCGGGCGCGCAGCCGCCCCAGATGCTGGCGGACGGGGAGGTCGGGATGAGCACGGCTTACAACGGCCGCATCTTCAACGCACAGGTCCTGGAGGACCAGCCGTTCGTGATCGTCTGGGACGGCCAGTTGCTCGACTATGGCCAGCTGAGCATCGTGGCGGGGACGCCCCGACTCGAGGACGCCCTCCGGTTCGTGAGCTTCGCGACATCGGCTCAATCCCTCGCCGAGATCGCGAGTCGCATCTCGTACGGCCCGGCCCGCCGGTCGGGAGAGCCGCTCGTCACGACGCACCTGGCGACCGGCGTGGAGATGGCTCCGCACCTGCCCACCAGCCCTCGGAACATCGCGCGTGCCCTGCGCAACGACTGGGCCTGGTGGGTGGACAACCAGGACGAGTTGAATGAGCGCTTCAGCGCCTGGTTGACCCGCGGAGCCAGGTGAACGCACCCGAGGGCACGCCGCCGCGCCGGCGGATTCTGGCGACCGGTCCGGGCGGTCGCGAGCGATGGCGAGCCCTGGCACTCGTACTGCCGCTGCTGGTCTTCGCCGGCGTCACGTTCCTCGCCCCGCTGGGGACGATGCTGCTCAGGAGCGTCTACGATCCCGTGGTGGCCGACGCCCTGCCGGAGACGATCGCCGCGCTCCGCGCCTGGGACGGGGAGGGACTGCCTCCGGAGGCGGTGTACGACGCGGCCGCCCGGGAACTCGGGCTGGCGCGCGAGGCCCGTACCCTGGGCCAGGTCGCCGGCCGCGTGAACCGCGTCGAGAGCGGTCTCCGCAGCGTGTTCACACGGACCGCACGGGATCTTGGGGACGTTACCGGGGGCCCCTGGCGCGACGTCATGGCCGGCATCGACTCGGCCTGGGTCGAGCCTGCGACATGGCACGCGATCCGCGCGACGGGCGAGCGCTTCACGGCCCGGCACTACCTCAACGCCGTCGACCTGCAACGGCTGCCCGACGGTTCCGTCGCCCGACAGCCGGAGGAGCGCCGAATCTACCTGCCGCTCCTGTGGCGCACGTTGCTCGTGAGCCTGGCGATCACCGTCCTGTGCCTGGCCCTCGGCTATCCGATCGCCCATCTGATCGCCCACGCCCCTGCGCGCCGGGCCAACCTCCTGCTCGCGCTTGTCCTCGTCCCCTTCTGGACATCTCTACTCGTGCGCACCACCTCGTGGATCGTCCTCCTTCAAACGCAGGGTGTCATCAACGACCTGCTCGTGGCACTGGGGCTGATCGGCGACGACGGGCGGCTGTCGATGATCTACAACATGACGGGGACGCTCGTGGCCATGACCCATGTGCTGCTGCCCTTCATGGTCCTGCCGCTCTACTCCGTCATGCGCTCGATCCCGCCCCTCCACATGAGCGCCGCAGCCTCCATGGGCGCCACGCCGGGCCAGGCCTTTCGCCGCGTCTACTGGCCGCAGACGCTGCCCGGGGTGGGCGCGGGCTCTCTCCTCGTCTTCATCCTGGCGATCGGCTACTACATCACTCCGGCGCTCGTGGGCGGGAGCAGCGGCCAGCTGATCTCGAACATGGTGGCCTACCACATGCAGACGTCGCTGAACTGGGGGCTGGCGGCGGCACTCGGGGCCGTGATGCTGGCCGGCGTCCTCGTCCTGTACCTTCTCTACGACCGGCTCGTCGGCGTCGAGCGCATGAGCCTGGGTTGAGACGACGGTGACGGAATCCCGGCTCGGCCGCTTCGCCTACCTCGGCTTCTGCGTCCTCGTGTTCGTTTTTCTGATCGCGCCGATCATCGTGATCGTGCCCCTCAGCTTCAACGCGGAGCCGTACTTCACCTTCACCGAAGGGATGCTGCGCCTGGACCCGGAGGCCTGGTCGCTGCGGTGGTACCGGGAGGTCCTCGGCAACGAACAGTGGACGCGCAGCCTGACGAACAGCCTCGTCATCGGCATCTCCGCCACCGTGCTCGCGACCGCGCTGGGGACACTCGCCGCGCTGGGGCTGTCGAGTCCCGCCATGCCGGGCCGCCGCTTCATCACCGGGCTGCTGATCTCGCCCATGGTCACGCCGGTGATCATCTCCGCCGCGGGGATGTTCTTCTTCTACAGCAACCTCGGACTCGGGCAGACCCACCTCGGGCTGATTCTGGCCCACGCCACCCTGGGAATGCCTTTCGTCGTCATCACGGTGGTCGCGACGCTGTCGGCCTTCGACCGCAACCTCACGCGCGCCGCCGCCAGCCTGGGTGCCGGCCCCGTCCACACCTTCCGAACCGTCCAGCTGCCGCTGATCGCGCCGGGAGTGATCTCCGGCGCGCTGTTCGCCTTTGCCACCTCCTTCGACGAGGTGGTC